>CAJQQR010000300.1 GCA_905480545.1 uncultured Pirellulaceae bacterium | reverse complement strand
CATTGAGCATCGCGGTTCGCAGACGGTTGAACGTTCCCTCCGGACCACCGAATAAATTCCATGGCTTGAATACCAGCAAGAGAATAACCAGCGTTATCACTGCGGCCCCTGCCCCCCCCCAAATCAAACCTTGTTTGAGCGTGTTGCTGCTTCCTTTTTTCTTTTTAGGCTGCTGCCAAGCGGGTTGCTGATAGGCCATCGGCTGCGTTATCCCGTGCTGTCCCATTCCCGGCTGCCCCATTGGCTGTCCCATTCCCGGCTGTCCCATTGGCTGGGCACCGGGTATCGGTTGGCCAAAAGGTTGAGGTTGCCCGAGCGGTTGAGGTTGCCCGAGCGGTTGAGGTTGCCCGAGCGGTTGAGGTTGCCCGAGTGGTTGAGGTTGCCCGAGTGGTTGAGGTTGCCCGAGTGGTTGAGGCATTCCCGCTTGAGGAATTCCGGGCTGCGCCGCGAATGGATCATTTCCTCCGCCAAGCGGTGACAATGACTGACCCAAAGGATCATTATTCCCAAGCGGCGCCGGCTGCTGTGGATTGCCAAGGTTTTGGGCGATCGGTTGCACCTGGGGGGCGGCTTGCTGAACGGGTTGCATCTGAGCCGGTTTTGGCGTGACCGTTTGGGGCCTGGTTGCTTGTGGTTGTGGTGTAACTGCCGGTTGTCGATTGGGCTGCGGCGATGCAGTTCTCTGTTTCACTGGTTGCTGCGAAACAGTTTGTTGTGGCTTGGTAGGCGCTGGACGCTGCTGTGCCGGACGCTGCTGTGCTGGAGTTGATTTTGCTGGACGCTGATTCGTAGGTTGAGCAGCCGCCGCTGGCAACGCAAGAATTTCCTTGCATTTCGGACAGCGAATTTTCTTTCCAGCAAGTTCCGGCGGATACTGAAGGGGGTTTTGGCAATTACCGCAGTTAACTTGATTCATGAAAATCACTCAAAAGTAAGGAGTCACAAGTAAATTCGGATGGCCACTATTTGTTCACTAAACCAGCCCCCGTCTGCTTATCATAATTGTCTTTTCAATCTCTCGAAATAAACCAAATGCGAAATTTAAACGCGATTTGTGGAATGATGCATGAGCTATGCGTAATCCGGGTCCAAAAAGCAGCCATGTTACGCTTCAAAAAAACTAAAATTCGCTCGAAAAAACCGAATTCATGCTGGTTCTTGGGAAACCAATGGAAAAATTGAGTTTAAAAAACAGGACCGCCAGACACTAGCAGGCAGCTTGGCCTTTGTGTCAAGTTTTCGGATCAGGCGGTTTTGATTTCCTGTTAAACTACTGGTTTCGATAGCGATGAGCGAATTCTTGATGGACAAAGAGAGCGAACTCCCTGAATCGGAATCGCAGGAGATTGAACCAAACGAGTCAATTGAAGTTTCGCGTGCCACTTCGAAAAATCCGGGGAACCAAAATCCAAATCGGAATGACAGCCAATTCCTTACGCCAATCGACGCGGATGAAATTCGCTTTATTGATTCAGGATCAAACGGACCAACTAAGACCGTCGGGCAGGTCAATGGATCGTTTAACGTTCAACCGACGCAACCACCAATCGGAGATGGAATTGATTCGCGAAGTCTTCCGTTCAAATTAATTGGCTGGGTTTCCAATTCGTTTCGTTGGCTATTCGGTCTATTCGGATTGATTTTGAGTCTTGCATTCGCCGCGACGATGCCAATTTTTCAATACATGGCGTTGGGTTATTTCTTTGAAGTCAGTGGACGAATCAACCGTCGAGGCAAGTTCCGCGAAGGGTTCGTGGGAATCGAAAAAGCGGAACGACTTGCGAGCATCATTGTTGGGACTTGGTTGTTGCTATGGCCGATTACTCTACTCGCAACATGGTGGGAAGCCAGCTACCTGATCGATCCAGCATCTCAAACAACACTATTTCTCAGACGCCTTCAGGTCATCGGAACGATCGCGATTTTGGGACATATTTTTGCTGCCTGGTTTTGCGGCGGAAAGTTAAGATACTTTTTTTGGCCGATTGTGGCGCCGTTTGCGTTCGGAATTTGGATCACAAGACGGGCCATCGATTCACGCTATTTTAGACCGATTCTTGATAAAACCGTGGCCCGGATTTCACCGAAATTCGTCGATGACATCTGTCGCGTCCAGCCGATGTCGGACTGGTTTCTTCCTGCAATCATGTGGAAATCATTGCGTTCAGGTGAACTTTACACCAGAGCGAGAGATGGCGTTTGGGATTTCACCGTGGGATTGCGTTTACCGTATTTGTTCTGGTTGGGGCTGCGTGGATTCATCGGAACAATGGTATGGCTATTGATTCCTGTCAGCATCATGATCGCGTCATCACAAGCTGTGGACGCTGCCGCCGTTATTACGGGTTTCTTCGGTGTGGTGTTGTTCTCATTAGTCGCAACCTATTTACCGATCCTCCAAGCTCACTTCGCAACCGAAAATCGGTTGGGGGCGATGTTTGAGATTCGGGTCGCCCGTGAGACATTTCGACGAGCTCCGATTCGCCATTTGATCATGTTGCTTGCGACGTTTGTTTTTGCCTTGCCGCTCTACCTGTTGAAAATTGAACAAATATTGCCGGAGCTGCTGTTTCTTCCGGGCATGGTCTTTATCGCATTTATGCTTCCGACTCGTTTGCTATCCGGCTGGGCTTATTTGGCAGCGACAAAAAAGGAAAAGCGTGCGTCACTTTTCTTCCGATGGCCTGCGTGGGCGATCCAGATCCCACTTGCAATCGCATTCGCTGGTTTTGTATTTGTCATGCGATTCGTAATTTGGTCCGGCGCGGCCGGACTGTTCGACCAACATACTTTCCTCGTTCCTGCACCGTTTGTGGAATGGCCTTTTTAGTCGTCCTTCTCAAAAACCCCATGATTTTGTGCATTTCTAAAGCCCAAGCGGGACGAATGCTTGAAAAAATACGACCGGTATGGAATTGCCGAGAGAACTGCAAAACGTCAAACTGGTCCCGAGAATCATTGTTCGGTTTGAATATTGATATCTACCTTGTTCGTTTTAATCACCGCGGATCATTTTTAGTTTCGAGTTGAAGATGTTTTATATCGCCACCTTTTTTATTGTCGGAGCGATTCTGGGTGGCCAAATCAATCACGCGATTTACCGGTTTGCTTTCTTTTCGAGGCGTCCTATTAGCCCTTGGATGAAAGTTGATCCGAAGCATCCCAAACGGACTTGGCTGGATTGCATTCCGATTTTCGGTTGGACTTTGCTTAATCGAGAAGAAAAGATCCACGGAAATTACTTTTGGTTACGTCCGTTTTTCATCGAAGTCGCATGCGCGTTCGGACTCGTCGGACTCTATCTTTTCCATGTCGAGTCAAATTCGTTTACGCCAAAAGGAACCTACGACGTTTTCCCAAATGCAGAAACGACGGTTTGGGTATGGTTCGCGATGCAATCCATCCTCTTTGGCCTGCTCGCAATTGCGACGTTTATTGACTTTGACGAGTTTATGATCCCCGATCAAGTGACGATTCCAGGTGTCCTGATTTTCCTGATTGCATCCGCGATTTACCCAGCCGAATTGTTGCCGAATGTTGAAAACGCGGGACTTGACGGACGATTGATATCTCCGCTGCATTTTGCGTCCCCAGCGATTTGGCCGACCGAGTCGACTGGAGTCTTTGGTGAAGTGGCAGCGATCGCTTGTATTTGGTTTTGGTGTTTCGCGTTGATTCCAAAAACTTGCACGTTTCGAAAGGGCGTGACGAGCTTTTTGCCCATCATGATAGCGAGCATTCTGCAGCGACCACGTAAGACTTCCGGTACGATCAAAATCACGCCCAGGAGAATGTACTTGGGGACCCCAATCTTAGCGGGAATCGCAATAATTTGCGTACCAGCGGTGGTGATCTTTTGGAGCGTCACGTCAGATCCGAATCGAATTTCATTTTTGACAGCTGTGTTGGGAATGACTTTTGGAATGTCGATGATCTGGTCGATTCGACTCGTCGGAAAATTCGCCTTGGGGAAAGAAGCGATGGGTTTTGGCGACGTCACCTTAATGGCCATGATTGGTGCCTACGTCGGCTGGCAAGCTTGTTTACCCATCCTTGGCGTTTCTGCAATCGCAGCATTATTTATTTCGGTTCCCATGGCAATCTTTTACCGGGAAAGCACCCTTCCCTACGGACCCTATTTGTCGATTGGCGCCGTTGTCGTCGTTTTATTCTGGCCAAGCGTTTGGGGCGGATGGCTGAAACAGGTCTTTGAGGCCTTCGGCAGTGGCCAGATTTTCCTCGCTCTAGTAGTAATGACCATTCCAATGTTCGTGCTTTTGCTCATTACACGATTCGTCAAAGAACGAGTGCTGGGACTGGATTAAGCCGTCCAATTTCTGAAGCCCAAATTAGGACTGTGACGGTTAATCGGTGTCGCGAAGAATGCTGTTGGAAAACAGAATGCACTGTCGATAAAAGAGAAGTTTGATACGACCGAAATGCCGTTGCATCAACCACATTCTTATCAGCCCTTTTTTTCCAACTTCATTCTTAAAGCATGAACTGGTTTGATTCAGAAAATGACCTAAGCGATCCTCACGGTAAGATTCATTGCCGCGCCTATGGAATCATCGAGATCGAAAATGGGGCCTTTCGACAGATTCGATTTAAACCGTGGCCGAAAATCATTTCAACTTTTGAGGTGAATCACTTTGGTGAAAAGACTCACACGCAATCGGATGCCATGGATCGGTGCACGCTGTACTACAACCAACCGTTTTTTCACAAGAATTTCCTTGCTTTGAAATACGTTGTCTCCCAAAAGGGTACTTCGTTTCGCAGTTTCCGGCTGGCCACAAAAATCCTGGATGAGATCGCCAGAATCAAACAATCAGACGCTTTGGTTTGCGAAGTAAGCAATGCCCGGATTAGCGATCGGCTACTTTCCCGATGGGGATGGGAAGAGCATCTTTCCAACAACGCCGGGCGACACTTTATCAAAAGGTTCTACGGAAAGTATCCACCGTCGCTAATTGCCCAAGAAGGCGCAGACGAAGCAGAAATCGAAAAAGTGCATTTGCGAAATAAACAGCCTGCAAAAGTGTAGTCAAGCCCAAAAAGTGCCGTGTCTTATGCTTCATGCGTGCGGGCATGCTGTCCCGAAGACACGGCAATGCAGAAAAACCAACGAACGCAATCGACCCCGCCAAACGGTGAGAGAATCGTGGTTTTGGTCGAGTCAATACGTGATCACGCATGTTTGAGGCTTGGCGGCCCAAGACAATACATGTGTTTTATCCATGATCCTGGCATAACGCATTATTGGGAAACCAAAACGCGGATGCGTTTTTTTTGCGTTTAGAACTCAAAGACTAGACGATCTACAGCAGTTGACTTTCCAGAAGCAACCGCATCTTTCGGAGTTCTGCAGCATGATCGATATCTGATGCTGCGACCACGTTGACGG
Source organism: uncultured Pirellulaceae bacterium (assembly GCA_905480545.1). Taxonomy (GTDB): domain Bacteria; phylum Planctomycetota; class Planctomycetia; order Pirellulales; family Pirellulaceae; genus JABAAE01. The sequence continues at coordinate 709 of CAJQQR010000300.1, read as the reverse complement.
TAAGTGCGTTATCGTATTTCAACGCGATTAAGCGATCGATCAGACGCCCGTACTCGACGGTACCCTGCCCGATTTTGACCTGAAGTTTTTCTTTTGTCGTATCCCGAAGATAAACTTGATACACGTATTTTAGCAATCGATCGTAATCAACTGGCTTCGGCCGCTGATAAATGAAGTGACTGGGATCAATTGCAACACCAAGCCCCTTCGCATGCTCGCACAGGATGCAGACAGTATCGGGATCGGCTGAAAGACAATTGGTTTCCGTTTTGATCGCGACTCGGACGCCTTCAAACTCGGCGATTTCGACACAACGCTTTAATTTTTCAATTTCTTCATTGAATGGCGTTCCATGTTCGCCCGAAGGAATGGTGATCGTGACAACCTTCGTCGCCTTGGCCAATTTGCAACAAGCGGTAAATTGCTCAAAATATTGTTCACCCGTCGCTGTAATATTGACGGCATACCCCACAATATTCATTCGCCGCGTGTCCAGGCACATGTTGATGCTGTCGTTGAGATTCTCCAGTACATGCGAAGGCTTAAAATGCTCATTCAGCTCATCGATTACAATCTCAACACTGGTATATTCAAGGTCCAGCAATCGATCGACTGCCTCTTGAATCGGCAAATGTCCAAAACAATCCGTTGAGGCGGCAACCAGCACTTGGAATCACTCCTTTTAACTTGATACGAAAAAGAACTTGGC
>CAJQQR010000299.1 GCA_905480545.1 uncultured Pirellulaceae bacterium | reverse complement strand
GTTCTCTGGTGAAATTTTACATTCGCACCACTACAAATCGTCCGATTCATTTCATGGGAAAAATGTCTTGGTCGTTGGAATCGGAAACAGTGGTGTCGATATTGCGTGTGAGTTGTCGCGTGTCACCAAATCGACATTGCTTTCGACACGTCGGGGCGCACACATTATTCCAAAGTATCTCTTGGGAAAACCGCTTGATCGAGTTGCTTCAAAGCACTTTTGGAAGTTCTGCCCGATGTGGCTTCGCCAAAAGTTATTTGCAGGACTGTTAAAAATAACGCGAGGTCGGCAATCCCGATACGGAGTTCCCGAACCGAATTACAAAGTCCTGCAAGAGCACCCAACCGTTTCGTCGGAACTGTTAAATCTGCTAGGCCACGGAAAAATCAAAATCAAAAAGGACATTTCATCCTTTGCCGAGAACACCGTTCAGTTTGTGGATGGCACTAGCGAAGCAGTGGACGCGATTATCCTGGCAACCGGATATCAAATCAAATTTCCGTTTCTTGAAAACGACATTTTGGATCCATCCGGCAACGAAATTGGTCTTTATAAGAATGTCGTGCATCCAAAATCTCCGGGACTGTTTTTCACCGGTTTAGTTCAACCCTGGGGACCGCTAATGCCATTGGCCGAGGCACAATCCCAATGGATCGCCGACCTTTTGCAATTCAAAGCCATGTTACCGGAACAAAACGAAATGGAAAAAGTGATTGGAAAAGATCGTAAAAAGATTGAACGCCGTTACGTCAAATCGACGCGACACACCATTCAGGTCGATTTCTATCCCTACCTCGACCAAATCAAATCTGCTCGGTCGCAGAAAAATGGACGACCCGCGATTCCGGCATTTCGCGGTTGCAGTTCCCTCGCGTCTGAACCACAAGTAAACCATTCTCAAGGGGGTGGATCTAGAGTCGAACAAACACCCGATACAGCAAACCCTTCTAAGATTCTCGCCAGAAGTGCAGAGTTACGCCCCGATTCTGATTCCTTACCGCGAAAAACTGCATAGTGAAGCCCGCATATCCTTAAGGCAACGATTCGTTCTGATGAAGACAAGCCTTTATCGAATGACTGCCAACTCATCCATCACCGTGACGGTTCCGACTCCTTTCACCGATTTATCCACGATTTTCGGGTTGCCATAGCAGGTAATCTTTCCAACGCCCGAAACTTTAGCATCAAATTTTTCTGTCGCGTGCACGGTAGAAGTGCTGGCACCTGAAACATTGATGACTACCGATTGCGCCACCAAGTCCTTGGTGTTGAATTTGGAGGCGCCCGAGGACTTCACCGTCAAATTCTTCACTTTTCCATTCCCAACGATCGTCGCGGCCCCCGAAATCGTAACCGTCAAATCGTCGGCTTCGATGGCTTCCAAATTCATCGTTCCGACGCCGGAGATTTTTAACTCGTCGATATTGGTTACAACCACTTCCACACTCAACGTGAAATTGGAGAGGTCATTATTTGGCTTGATTGTGAGTTTTCCATCAGTGACAACCGTATCGATAATAGTCAGCAGATTGTCGTCCGTTTTAATACTGACCGATTGCTTTTCGCCCTGACGAATGGCCAACGTTCCTGCACCTCGAAATTCAATTTTCGAAAACGGATCGACGCGTCGCTCCTCTTGAACAACATTGCCCGATCCAGCGATGCTGGGGCCCTTCCCCACACTAACGGAAACCATGCGGTTGCATCCCACATTGGCGAAAACGGTAACTACGAATAGAAGCGATGCCAAGATTTTCATGATCACACTACCAAAAGGAAAGATTCGTTCATTCGCCGATGACAAAAAACTATTAGTTTTAAAATAAAAAACAGTCTTCTCTGGAATTGTTTTTTTACACGCACCGACAAGAACTACCCCTTTGTGGTCGCAAGGTTACATTTTAATTCTCGGAAAATCTGGTTTGAAACCAATCATCTTATGGCGGGATGTGTCAACCTACGTCCTGTCACATCGGGTGATAATAGTACCATCAGCCTTATTATTGAGAGCCTCACTTACAAACAGGATTCACTCTCACCTGCTACGACCGTTTTCAATGATTGTCAAACAGCGTTTCTCCAACGGTTCCGCAATTCGCGAATTCTCTGAAAAGTAGTTTCTGGACTCAGAAATGTCGAGTTTGAGATTCGACAGGTGATACGGTTTTTCAAAGGGCTTTCCACGTGGGGCCTGCCGGCCACCCGATCCATTTCCCAAAACCAGTTTCCATTCTGCATCACGAATGGCGAACATCCCGCTTGCTGAATGATGAATCACCGGTGCGCGCTGCGTTGCCCAGTCTTTTCCCTGCATCAATGGCAACAGGCTAAAGCTATCGGGAGCTGTTTCGTTCTTAAGTTTTCCATCAGCTATTTCCGCAGCGGTTGCAAAAACATCCGTAAGGCAAATTGTTTTTTCACATCGGCTTGCAGGAGCAACTTTGTCCGGCCAACGCACAAAAAAAGGTACGTGGTGACCGGCCTCCCAAATGTCCGCTTTCGTACCGCGAAACACTCCATTAGCAGTATGATTTTCCGGATGATACGCCTGAATCGATTTGTCTTTAACATGATCTGGTTTTGACTGATCGTCTAAGCGGTGCATGAACGAGCCATTGTCGCTGGTGTAAATCACCAACGTGTTGCCTACAATCCCCGCCTTGTCGATTGCCCTCAACACGTCACCAACTGTTGAGTCAACCTGATGCACGAAATCACCGTAATCACCTAGACTCGTTTTTCCGTGAAAACGAGGATGAGAAAGGACCGGTTTGTGCGGAGCCGTCAAAGGGAAGTAAAGAAAGAATGGCTGGTCTTTTTTTGATTCTGTATCGATGAAGTTCGAAGCGGATCGAGCTAAGTCATCAAGACAATTCTCCATGATCAATGCTTTGGATCGCGGCCCCTTACGAAGGAAACCCGGAAATTTTTGTGCCGGCTGATCGACGACGTCCAGATCCGTAACATTGCCGTTTTCGATATAAACGTAAGGCGGGAAATCTAGCGACGCTGGAATGATGAAAGAGTAATCAAACCCATGTTGATTAGGGCCGTTTTTGACGGGCTTGGAAAAGTCGATTTGATTTTTGTCTCTGCCATCCTTCTTTTCGAAATCAAGTCCCAAATGCCACTTGCCAACAATTCCGGTCTTGTATCCGTTTTCACGAAGAAAACTTGCGATCGTTTGTCTGCCAGGTTGAATCAAAGGCTTTCCGTATCCATTTAGAACACCCCGTTTTAGTGAAGTGCGCCAGCAATATCTGCCCGTCAGGAGTGCGTACCGAGTCGGCGTGCAAACGCTGGATGGAGTATGTGCATCCGTGAAAGCCATGCCCTGAGCGGCCAACCGATTCAAGTTCGGTGTTGGTATTTTCGAATTTTTATTAAGTGCCTGCACATCGCCGTAGCCCATGTCATCGGCCATGATCAAAACGATGTTGGGCTGCTCGGCAACCGTTGTTGAACAAACGAATAAAAAGAAGCCACAAAGCAGCGTTAAACTCAGTTTTGGCATTGGTCGTTAGAGGCGAATTGAAAACGGGGCTGTGCAAAGCGATTTGACAATCGCCACCCAATTATCGTAGCTGATCCCGAGATACTCTTCAGAAACATGAGTGTACCGCAAGAAATTTCGCAATGACTCACTGGCAAGCGAACGACACCGAATCCTCAACGACGGAATATCGGTCACGCTAAACATCTTTGACGCAGCATGAATTCTGGATATCGAATTATTCGTTTTTCGATGGCGGTTCAAAGTCAAATTCTTTGAACTTCATCGCGCGGCGGAATGGCACAACCCGAAGCACAACACCACCATTTTGAAAAATCCGGACCGTTCCATCCGATTCACTCACAACAACCGCGATTGCTTTTGTGTTCTTGCTGATCGCCGCTCCAGACCAATGCCGAGAACCCAAGCCCGTGGTCATCGTAATTTGCACTGGAGCTGTGTCGATGATGCGGCAACTTCCCTCCACCGTTCCGTCTGCTGAAACCACGAATGCTCCGTCAAGCTGCGCAATCTCTTTCATTGCCTCTCGGTTCCGTGCGTTCATGATAGAACGCTCTTTACGAGAGTAGCCTTTCGTCAAATCAAACCCTGTTGAGTGACTTTCCTCCAAAACTTTGCGGTGATCACCAATAACAAACATCGTGCCCACCGGCTTGCCTTCGCGTCCTTCACGGCCGATTTCGACTGCAAGATCAACGACCGTTTTCAAGGTATCAAGTGGAACCTTGGTTTCTAGATTTTGAAGGTCGCGTGCTGTAAGACGGCCCAGGTGATCCGTTAATTCAATAAAACTTACCGAATCAATGTGCGAAGAATCAAATCCGGAATAGACGGCGATCACGTTTGCACCGGGAGGGAGCAATTCCTCGGCAACCGCTTTTAACAGCCCCTGGCTGAGCTTTTCAAAAACGGGTGAGGACTCCATGTCCAGAACGACATGCCCCAATTCATGTTCAGAAATCCCCTCGACATCCTCATCTTTTTCGGCCAGCACAATGACTTGATTCTTGCCGACCGCTTTTTTGAGTTTTGCCCAATCCGTGGCTTCACCAATCATAACAACAATGGCGTCAGCATCCTTGGCCTTCGCTAGCCGAGCCGCGATTTCTAAAAAGTTACCGAATTTACGATCAAACTTATCGGACTTCATTCATGGTTCAGGAGAAAAAGCGATTGCGAAAAAAGAATATTGCAATCTACTTTTTCCTTAGCGAATCAGCAATGGTAGCTCTGGCAAATCGTCCGCAGTAATTCTAGGACTTTCGCTGACGGACTTTGAATCAGGCGTGCCACCGGTCTTCCTGGATGCAGTTTTTACATGTTTCACAATTGATGGAGTACGCTTTTTAGAAGATTCAGGTTGTTCAACCGAAGTTTCATTGACGTGAACATCGGCTTCCAAACTAGATTGAGAGATCCTGGGATCAGCCAAGTAGTTTTTCGATTGATTTGATGAGGCCATGGACGTAGCGGGTTGCAGTAAGACTTTCTCGTAGAACAATCGCAGGGCGCGGACGGCGTGTCCCTTGGGTCCAATCTCCCACTTGGTCTTTCGATTGTTAACCATTAATGAGGAAAGGTAATCGACAGCTTTCACCAGACGTGGATCCGACAATTCGCTTTCCTCAGCGGAAAAGACCAGCCACTCAAGAATGTGTCCGGTCGTTTGAACCCTACGCTGGATGTCTTTTCTCATCCCACGGCCTTCAAACCATCTCGTGCTGAAGCTGCCGTCGTGGTTCTGCAATTTAAAACTGTAGTTTCTGAATTCGCGGACAAATGCTTCGGCTCGTTTCCAATCCCCAGTGATAGGTTTGTTTTGAAGCCTTCTCATCAAAAGAGCATACGAAAAACCCATCAATCGGTGGGTTCCGCCGCATGCGGCTCCAATGACTGATTGCCGCAATTCTTCTTTGATAACCCGCTCAAGATTCCATGTTTGCTGATCGTTTGACTTCCAGATTTGATCCGAGTCAATGTAATGGGACAAACCGATCAACTTGAACGTCAACTCTTCATTGGCCCGGCAAGTTGACATTTCATACTGGATCAGATCTTCAATCGAAAACTCTGTTCCATCGACGATCAGCTTTCGTTCCTTCTCAATTTGGGACTGCGCCAGAATGGCGAGGAATTGGCCATCGTGTCCTTGGCGGCCCGGACCATTATTTGTTCCAAGCCGACCTTTGTCCTTTTTGAGCAACTTCATTCCTCGGCATGCCTCGTTGTCGCAAAGCCAATCGACATCTTTGACGATTTTTCCGTCACCATACATTTCTGCGTGAGGGCCAAAAGCAACCATCGCATGCATCACACCCCATGGACTGCGTTTCTCCGAATTTTCTTTTTCCTGAAAATGATGTCTTAAGACTGTTTCAATGCGAGACTTGAGTTGGGCATCCTTTGATGCTTCTTCGGATTTGGCCAGTTTGCTTTCAAGGTAAGTAACGAGAGTAATTGATGCAGAATTTTGTGCAGCAACGAATGATCCAGTAATTAGAAAAGTAAAAAGGAGTACCAAGAAATTTGGCCGAACATAATCCGTCACTTTGTATGCCTTCGCCGATAGTTGATGAGTTTGCAACATTACAGTGCTATCGGAACAAGGCGAAGTGAGCGGTGTATTTGGTTCGAAAAGTTTCAAGAAAATCGAATTAGAAAAACAACAGAGTAACGGAGGTAGGGATTGTCTTAGCGAGAACAACAGTATCGAGCCGTTCAATTGGGAAAAATCCGACGCTTTCGAGGACCTTGCACGCATTGACGAAGCGATTCCACGGGCAATATAACGATTGGGAGAATTATTCCATTTGTTTAAAGTAAGCCCCCTCTATGGCAGCCGAAAATCACTCCGTAATTGTCTCAGCGTCCAGAACTCCAACGGGCTCCTTTTTAGGCGGCCTGTCAAAAATGACAGCGCCAGAGCTGGGAGCCATTGCGATCAAAGATTGCCTTCAAAAAGTTGGCGTATCTGAAGTTTGCGAAGTCATGATGGGAAATGTGCTTCAGGCGGGTGTTGGACAGGCACCAGCACGGCAAGCCGCATTGAAAGCAGGACTTCCCGAAACGACACCGTGCGTAACAATTAACAAAGTCTGTGGTTCCGGGCTGAAGACTGTTATGCTTGCCGATCAAATGATCCGCGCTGGCGATGTAAGTCATATCGTCGCTGGTGGCATGGAAAGCATGTCAAATGCCCCACATCTCACCCACTCCGTTCGCACTGGACAAAAGCTTGGCGACGTCAAATTACTCGATGCAATGGTTTTTGACGGCCTGACGTGTGCTTTTGAAGCATGCCACATGGGAGACCACGCCGAACATATCGCTGCGAAATACGGTGTGTCCCGGGCGGCTCAGGATCAATTTTCGGAACAAAGTCATAACTGGGCGGCCGAAGCGGTCAGACAGAAGTTGTTCGACGACGAGATCGTGCCGGTGACGATCAAGAGCCGCAAGGAAGAAAAAACGATATCGGCTGACGAATGCATCCGTGAAGGAACCACCGCTGAGACGCTCGCGAAATTAAAACCTGTATTTCAATCGAATGGAACGGTTACTGCGGGGAACGCATCAACGCTTAGTGACGGTGCAGCGGCTGTTTTGGTCGTTGACGAAAAGAATGCCGAAAGAATAACCTCCGGAATCAAAGCAAAAATTTTGGGGTCGTTTACAAGTGGTGTCGAACCAAAGGATCTGTTTATTGCTCCGGTTATCGCCATTAAAAAACTGCTTGAGAAGACCGGCATCAGCATGGATAAAATAGACTTCTTCGAAATTAATGAAGCTTTTGCGTCACAGATGGTTGCATGCATTCAGGAATTGGGAGTGAATCCATCCCTTGTTAACGTCAACGGAGGTGGCATTTCTTTGGGGCATCCCATTGGAGCAAGCGGAACACGATGTCTTGTCACGCTGCTACACATTCTTCATAGGAACGAAGCACGCTACGGTGTCGTCAGCCTTTGCTTAGGCGGCGGCAATGCGGTTGCAATGCTGGTCGAGCGAATCGCGGAATAAAACCTGTCGTTCCGCGATAGGTTTCGGAAAGGGATATGACACAAAACCATCGAAAGTGTTAAAAGGTTGCAAACAAATTCGCCCAGCGACCGACGTGAATGCACGCCACTCGCTGGCATGTAAGGTGAATCGTGCCTTGGCTGGTTTACCGCAGCCAGCGAAAAAAGCGGCTGCTGCGCCGCCAAAGCCGACTTAATTTTGCATTTGGATTATCCACAATCTTCTTGGCTCCGTTGAACTCTTCAGCCTTCTGTCGTTTACCGTCGCAATCGCATCGGCGCCTTTATTCGCACGCATCAGCGATTAGCCCAATTAAATTCCTGATTGATGTTCAGGATTCAGCTCCCGTTACAATCCGTAGAATCGGAAAATTCATGATCACGTACGGATTTTGGCACGTACAATCCAAACCACTCGTGGCGTTTTGCATGATTCGTTGATTTTCAGACATATAGTTTTGTTGACAGGAAAGCGATTAAGCACCCGACACTGACACGGCGGACCGATCTGCCAACGAATCTTGGAGTCTCGCCTGGTTGCGGTTTTCGGGCCAAACATGATTGGGCACTAATGAAAGACATCTCTGAATCGATGCAGCTATTTCTAACGACAGAACAAGAACTGCTTACCCAGATCAAACACGGATTGGGCTCATCGCAGAATCGAGTCAGTTTGGTTAACTCAACAGTATTGGCGATCCAATTGGAGACTAAAGATCTGCAAAATCTGGTGTGGAGCATTTGTGATTTCATTCCGCAGGGCCGATGGGGTTCTGTGCGTTGTTGCACAGAACCTTCAAATCAGCAGCCGACCCACGGGCAATTGATGCGAAGTGAGTCGCTGGATCTAGTTCGCAAGAAAGTTGATGCGGTTTGGCTAGAAGAAATCATTCGAGAAGGCCGGCTCATTACCTACTTTCAACCAATCGTCTCCAACCAAACACCCTACAAAGTGTTCGCCTATGAATGCCTCATTCGGGGGGTTTCAAAGGATCAGCAGTTGATCGCTCCACGGCAGCTTTTTTCGGCTGCACGCGGATCTGGAAAAATGGGCCAGTTGGACCATGCCGCTCGATTAAAGTGCATCGAAACAGCGAAAACGCTTAATATAGGTGTTAACATTTTCATTAAACTCAATCCGAATTTCATTAGCGATTCTTTACACGATCTCGCGGAAACCATGGAAGCAGTGGTAGAGTCCAGAGTCGACCCCAATCGTTTTGTCTTCGAAGTTGTCGAATCGGAGGAAATTTCCGACGTCGGGAAACTTCATCAAATTTTAAATTACTGCAGAAAGACAGGTTGCCGAGTCGCACTCGATGACGTCGGCGCTGGATATAACTCCTTAAACAACCTGCCGGAAGTTCTCCCCGATTTCATCAAGCTAGGTATGGAACTAGCGCGTGATGTCCATAAAGACTATTACAAAAGCCGAATCGCCGGCAAACTTCTGGAGCTGGCGAGAGAGCTTAAACTTGGAGCCATCATGGAAGGTATCGAAACCTTGGAGACATGGAATTGGGTTCGCGAACACGGAGCGGATTACAGTCAAGGATTCCTGTTTGCCAAGCCGGCAGCCATTCCGCCACGACCGAAAATCAGCCCGAAAATATGCCCGAAAATCCCTTCTAACAGATCAACCTTGTCGTCATCTCAACCATGATAGGAAATCAGATGCCTTCTTGTGGAAATAGCAATGAATAGTTTAAAGAGTTTGCTGGATTAATTGGGTGTGCAGATAAAATCATTCGAAAGATCTGCACGTATCAAAGACTATTCAAAAGTATAAAAATACGAGCAATAACGTGGATTTTACACAAATGCTATCGCCGACAATTGTAGTCTGGTCCTTGATGACAGCCTTTGTCGGTATCGTCGTCGGGTTCCTGATAGGACGGGCCTACACGTTGTTGAATGAGCCTCATCGATTGCGAAAAGATCGAGAGCGGACGTTAGCCTTGCTACAAAAACTCTTGGCCAGCGCCGATAAATTCAATTCCGACGTGGGAACACACAACCAGGAACTGAACTCTGTCAAACACTCGGTCAGCGAAATGAATGAAACCGGCATTGATTCATTTCAGGAGGTTTTGATTTCGCAAATATCCGCGGTGGTAGAATCCAATAAGAAGATGGAAAGCGACCTCACAATGACTCGCTACCAGTTGGAAGAACAGGCCCAAGAGATCGATCGAACTCGACAAGAAGCTCGCACCGATCAACTTTCCGGGCTTGAAAATCGCAAAGCATTTGATGAAGCACTCTTGTACTCAATCACCAAGTTTCACTCCAAACAAAAAAACTTCGCGTTGCTGCTGTGCGACGTTGATCACTTTAAACGCATCAACGACACATTTGGACACCAAGCGGGTGACATGGTCGTCAAAAGAATCGGCTCGACGCTAAAAGATTGCGTTCGACCTCAAGACCATATTGCAAGATTTGGCGGTGATGAATTTGCCGTTTTACTGCAAAACGTTAATCCAGCTGTTGCAAAGGACGTTGCCGTCCGAATGCGAGGGGCCGTTGAACGAAAAAACTTTGCCGTCGACGGCGGCAACGCGGAACTGGCTGTCACACTTAGTATGGGACTGGCTGTAGTCATGCAGGAAGACACCACTGAAACGATCCTCAAGCGTGCTGACCAAGCACTTTATCGCTCGAAGGAACAAGGGCGAAATCAGTTGCATTCTTGGACGGCAAGTCACGAACTGGTCCAAACGCTTTATTAAACACACGCCAACCTTTTGATTTCGCCTAGACGGACATCAAACCCAGGCGACCAGGAGTTTACGACCCAATGAGAGAGATTTTGACGTCCGTTTCCGTAACAACATCTGCGAAACGAAACCGAGCCCCCTTTCCAAGACGCTGAAATTCGCAAACGCGAAAACCATTTTCATTTTTCCGAAAATCTGGTTTTCAAAGGCCAATTCGTTTGCGTTGTGCGGCGGATCTAGATCAAACAATTATCAACCAATTGGCATCTTTTTTTCAAAATGTCGGTAATCCGCCCTGATAAATAACGCTAATTTTGCGATGGTACTAGAAAGTGGTTGTTTTATTTACCGATTAAATAAACAGCTGTACATTAAATTATCACACCATCAACAAAACAACGCTGCAACGACGTTTTGCTGATCAAGTCACAAACGGGGTAGAAGAATGAGTTTAGATAGTGATTTAAAACGTCAGTTGCACCGACAAGCGGTTAATCTTGGAATCGTTCGTGAATCGGATCCATGGAATCTAATGCTAAACCAAATTGCATTGCATTTCGCAGTTTGGCATAGCTGGGATTTAACACGAGTCAGTCGCCTTCCGTTGCAAAACTTGCTTGAGTTGTTGCACGCGGAGGATCCAACATCCGAGTCGAGCAACCCAAATCAGGATGTCCACTTTTCGTCGGATTTTTCTGTCGTGGTTTGGCAAGGAAAGCAGCATTTCTTTAACCGAACTCAGGCACGTGTCGTCGAGTTGCTTTACAACGAATCTCGAAAAGGCACGGTCGGTCTTCATCAGGATACGATCGGGCAGCGACTGCAAAGTTGCAACAATCGTTTTCGCCTGTTTCATGTTTTCCGGAATAAAAATGGAAAGATGCATCCACTTTGGAATGTATTAATCTGTCGAGTTGAGCCGGGAATTTATGCTTTGAAAATGGACGATGCCCAATCGGTTTCAGCGACAACGCCAAACGACGTTAGCGATGAAGACTCAGCTCCAACGCTTGCATCCAGCGTACAAACTGCTCACTTTAACCACATGCAGCTCGACGAGACCCCTGTTGAATCGGGCGTAAATCTGAGCGGAATCGATAGTGAAAAGTACTTTGGATAGACCCTTGTAAAAGTAGATCACGGCAACGAGATGTTTGCCGTGGTCTTCGTTGAGAAATTCGCTCCTTGACTAGCTACGGCGTGCCGACGGTTTTTTTGCATCGAATGGCGATTGCAAAGTCTTCGTCATAGCTAATGATAATCTCCGATTCGGCTGGAACCTCGTTACTCAAGAGTTCTTTCGCCAACAGGTTTTCGATATGTTGTTGAATGAAGCGTTTGATCGGTCGGGCGCCGTAAATCGGATCATAGGACTGCTCTGCAATCGCAGCTCTGGCACTTTCGTCGAATGTAATTGTCAGTTGACGATCTTCGATTCGTTCAGTGATCATTTGCAACTGCAAGTCAACGATCTTGCGTAGTTGCGTTTCTCCCAACGGTTCAAAAACGATTTTTTCATCAATTCGATTCAGAAATTCTGGCGACAATTTCGATTTCAGCAGCTCTTCAATTGCCGCGTTGACTTCTTCACGACTGCCACCTTGTTCGGTAATTTGTTGAATCACAGAGCTACCGATATTGCTTGTCATGATCACGATGGTATTAGAAAAATCGACCGTGTTACCATGATTGTCCGTAAGTCGTCCATCATCCAATAATTGGAGCAAGATGTTGAAAACATCAGGGTGTGCTTTTTCAATTTCATCCAGAAGCACAACCGAATAGGGATTTCGCCGAACGGCTTCGGTCAGCTTTCCACCTTCTTCAAAACCGACGTATCCTGGAGGCGCTCCGATCAAACGGCTCACCGAATGGCGTTCCATAAATTCGCTCATATCGATCCGAACGATCGCTGACTCGTCGTCGAACAGAACTTCGGCCAACGACTTGCACAGCTCTGTCTTACCTACGCCCGTTGGTCCGAGAAAAAGAAATGAACCAATTGGGCGATTGGGATCTTGTAGTCCGGCACGGTTTCGCCGGACGGCATTCGCAACAGATTCAACAGCTTCATTTTGCCCCACCACACGCTGATGAATTCGGTCTTCCAAAACCAGTAGCTTGGCGGTTTCAGTCTCGGTCATTTTCGCGACCGGAATCCCCGTCCACTGCGCGACGATTTCAGCGATTGATTCATCCGTGACCGCATCGCTTAGCAGACGTTCAGCTTTCTGATCATTATTTGTTTCGGTCTTCTGTTCGATTTTCGCCAGAGACTCACTTAACTTTTTGCGATCAAGATCTAGTTGAAAGAGAGCTTGATAGTCGTTTTCGCTAACAGTGGTTCCTTCGGCGTGCTGTTGCTTAATCGATGTATCGAGCATTTCGAATCTACGATCGAGCTGAGCCAAATCCTCTCGAATCTGTTTCGCATCGCCATCTCCTATTCGCTCCGCATCCCATTGTTCTCGCAAACTAGCGAGCAAATTTTTGGTCGCTTCCATCTCGGTCCGAACCGAATCCAATTCGGTTTGAACGTCGGAGTCTTTCTCACTAGATAATTGGCGATAGGCAAGTTCAAGCTGCGTCAATTTGCGTTGAGCATCGTCGATTTCTTTCGGCACACTCTCCCGTTCCATGGCCAGTTGGCTCGCCGCCTCATCCAACAAGTCGATCGCCTTATCCGGTAGAAAACGATCGGTGATATAGCGTGCTGAAAGTTTGGCTGCCGCAACAACGGCATTGTCTTTGATTGCAACGTTATGGTGCTGTTCATAACGAGACTTCAAACCACGAAGGATCGTAATCGTGTCCTCAATTGTAGGCTCACCAATTTGAACAGGCTGGAATCGCCGTTCAAGCGCTGCATCTTTTTCGATGTACTTCCTGTATTCCTCCAAGGTCGTAGCACCGATGCAATGCAGTTCACCTCTGGCCAACGCTGGCTTAAGTAAGTTCGCTGCATCGTTTGCACCCTCAGCAGCCCCCGCTCCTACGACGGTGTGCAACTCATCAACAAAAAGAATAACGCGACCATTGGCATCTTGGACTTCTTTCAAAACAGCTTTCAACCGCTCTTCAAATTCACCTCGGAACTTCGCTCCGGCGATCAACGCCCCGAGATCCAGTGCAAGGACTTC
>CAJQQR010000298.1 GCA_905480545.1 uncultured Pirellulaceae bacterium | reverse complement strand
TCGTAATCTACGTAATAGTTGTAATAAAACAATAATCGCACGCAGAGTGCAACTCATATTACTCATCATAATCGTAACAACCAGAATAATCAAAGCATCGTAAACATTATCGTATTAATAGTCATAGTCAACATAACAGTGATAACACTAATAACGAGGAATAACCATCATAACCACAATCGAAGTAATACACATTCACGATCGTCATCAGTATCGCTGCAATCGTATTAAAACACACTACAACAAAAGGGTAATCATCATATCAATTATATATGTCATGAAGAGAACACATCCACATATCACAGTAATATCCCTTCTTGTTACGCCATAATAATAATAGATCATCATCGTCGTCATAATAATCATCGTCATATTCATAATCATATGAAGAATACCGTGTGATACATGCATCTAACACGATGGTGCACTTATCTATCCGGACCCATATCTGGACTGTCGATCCAGTGGTTGCGGGTTCGAGTCCCGTCAGCGTCGCTATCAAAAAGCCCTGTTTTTCCCGTGAAAACAGGGCTTTTTTCGTTTTACTTTGGTCCTAGTTTTTGTTTTGGGTACAGAATCCGGTACAGAATTTTTCTGTTGCTACCCTTTTCCGTACCATTCAAGCAATCGCCCATAACGTGCGTCTCCACGTGTGGACGAAAACCCTTCGGCTTTGCAGTTGTCTTTTTTTACTCCTGGAGGGTTCAAAAATGGCACGACAACCAAAACCGTGGTTCCGAGAGGACCGTAGGGTCTGGTGTGTCACGATCACCGGAAAGCACCACAATCTGGGACGCAACAAGAAAGAGGCATTCAAAAAGTTCTCTGTATTGATGCAGATGCCAAAACAACGGCAGCCGGTCGAACGGAATTCAATGCTATCGACAAATTCCTCGACTGGAATTTCAATCACCGCGCAAAAGCGACTTTTGAATGGTACCGGCAACATCTACAAAATTTTGTATCGGCTCACTGTGGCCTGGAGATCGAAAATCTGCGACCTCACGATATTGAGCAATGGTCTGCATCGCCAAACATCGCCATCTGACTTATTCCAATGACCTTCCCAACTGCATCGCCGAGGTCAGCAAGTTTCTCGCCGCCTACCCTGCTTTCAGGTCATCAGTCGAACGGATGCCGATCGTCTGCTTCATTTGACGGCCAAGGGAATGGGTCCTTGCTCTCCCGACTTCTTAAGACCTACGTCCGTCGCAATTTTCCAAGCCGGAGTGCTTACCGTTCCAATGATTTACAAAGTCATCTGGCATCTGATGCTTCGAAGTGGTTTTCGCATTTACATTTTCAGTTGTAATACAAAATTGCAAGAGCGATAATAAGACTCTCACCTCTTGGACCGCCATTACTGATATGCTTTCTCGTGCTCTTTTTTCGATAACCGTTCTTACTGGCTTCTTGTGCGGGCATCCAGTCCAAGGCAAGCCTGATGATCGCGAGAAAATTTCGTTCTTCGAAAAATCGGTCCGACCGATCCTGATTAAACACTGTGTTCAATGCCACGGTCAGGAAAAGCAGGAATCGGGGTTGCGAGTCGAACAAATTGAATCGATGCTAAAAGGTGGAGACACAGGCCCAGCATTGATCCCAGGCAAACCAGATGAAAGCCTGATCGTTGATGCCATCGAATATTCTTCTGATCTTGAAATGCCGCCATCAAAAAAACTGGCGGATCACGAGATTGACGCCATCAAAAAGTGGATCCGTGATGGCGCTCACTGGCCGAAGACAACTTCACCCAAAAAATCTCGAGACTGGAGCCAACATTGGGCATTCCAATCGGTCAGAGCGTCTGTCCCACCGGACGTCGCGTCAAAGGGCTATCGGATTCAGAATGAAATTGATCAATTTATTGCCCAGCGACTGGTCGATCTGAAATTGCCGCAATCCAATACAGCTGATGACTTTACGTTTGTGCGTCGAGCCTATTATGACCTGCACGGAATGGGACCCACTTATGAGCAAGCCAGCAAGTTCATTCAAGACCAACGGCCAGACCGTGTTCCACGGCTACTTGACGAGTTATTGAAATCCCCTCGTTACGGCGAGATGCAGGCCCGGAATTGGATGGACATCGCACGTTACGCCGACAACAAAGGCTACGTCTTTTTTGAAGACAAAAACTATCCCTGGGCATTTACCTATCGCGACTGGTTGATTCGAGCTTTCAACGGTGACATGCCATACGATCAATTCATCGTTAATCAAATTGCCGCTGACTTCGCCGGATCGACATCCGAAAAGGTCAACCTGCCAGCTCTCGGATTCCTGACCGTCGGCGCTAAATTCGTCAATAACGTTCACGACCAGATTGATGACCGAATCGATGTGGTTATGCGTGGATTCATGGGCCTGACAGTCTCCTGTGCCCGATGCCACGATCACAAATTCGACCCTGTTCCTCAAGCAGATTACTATTCACTCTACGGCGTTTTTCGCAGTTCCTACGAACCAATGGTGTTACCCACGTTTGAAAAAGAGCCCACCCACAAAGAGTACCTTGATTACAAAAACGGACTGGAGAAACGCCTGAACGACCTTGATTCGTTCGTTGTAAAACAACGCAATCAGATCATCGACGGTGCAAGGATACGAATTGCGGAATACTTGATGGCGGTCCACAAAAGGCGTGATCATCCTTCAACGGAAAACTTCATGACGATCACCGACAAGGGTAGTATTATTCCAAAGGTGATATCGAGGTACGAGTCTTATTTGAATCAAGCAAAAAAGGACAACAACTCGATCTGGATGGTATGGCACATTTATTCGGAACTTGATGACGACTCGTTTGAATCAAACGCAAACAAGGCGGCCAAAAAAATCACCGGCCTGCCAAAGTCAAGCATTCATCCGATCGTGTCGAAGCGGTTTCAATCTCTTGTACCCAAGGACATGAATGAAGTCGCACGAGTTTACGGCGAAATTTTTCAAGAAGTAGTGGGACAGCACGAAAAAAATGCGGCAAAGCTAACCGAAGATCAGATGGCGCTGGCGAACGTCCTTTATGGAAAAAATTCTCCTGCCTCACTACCCAGAATCATGGGTTGGGGATTTTTGGATCTGATCCCCGACCGACCGACACAAGCCGAATATCAAAAGCTAGTCAAGGAAGTTGAGAATTTTTGCAAGTCTGGCCCTCACGCCCCATCTCGTGCGATGGTACTGCTCGATGCCGACGAATTATATCAGCCTTTTGTTTTCCTTCGCGGGAATCCCAACCGAAAAGGCAAATCGGTGAAGCGTCAGTTTTTAACGTCGATCCCCAATACAGAAAAAATCAAGACGGAGTTTCCCAACAATCAAAGCGGTCGACTTCAACTCGCCCATTCGATCGCGTCAAAAGACAATCCTCTTACCGCCCGAGTGATCGTGAATCGTATCTGGCGGCAGCATTTTGGAACTGGAATTGTGGCCACCCCCAGCGATTTTGGTGTTCAGGGAACCCCACCAACGCATCCACAATTGCTTGACTGGCTCGCCAGCTGGTTTATGGATAACGACTGGTCAATTAAAAAGCTTCACAGGTTGATCATGACGTCTGAAACCTATCGTCAATCCAGCCTCGAAAACGATCAGCAAAAACAAATTGATCCGGGCAACAAATATTATTCGCGGGTGAATCGTCGTCGTGTCGAGTTTGAGCCCATGCGTGATTCGCTCTTGTCCGCGACCGGGATATTGACTCGACAGATCGGTGGAAAGCCCTTCAATCTGTTCAGCGGTTTTACACCGCGGCGTACCGTCTATGGTTTTATCGATCGCATGGATATGCCAGGTGTGTTGAGGAGTTTCGATTTCCCTGAAGCGTCGGCGACAAGTGCACAAAGAGAACAGACAACCGTGCCGGCGCAAGCACTTTTTTTCTTGAATCATGATTTCGTCACTCAGTGTGCCGAAAAAATCTTGCAACGGCCTGATGTCCTATCCGCCAAGACAGCCGAAGAAAAAATGGTCGCGCTTTATCGGTGCGTGTTTTCTCGTAATCCTTCAGCAACTGAACGTGAATTGGCAAACCTATATCTGTCAGAGGACAAAATCCAAACTCCAAATGCATGGAAATTTGGATATGGGTCATGCGATGAAGACGCAAACCATGTTTCTGAATTCCGCGAGTTGAAGCATTTCACGGGTACACGTTGGCAGGGCGGCCCAGCTTTACCTGATCCCAAATTGAACTGGGTTTACCACAAAAAAGACGAAAGCCATCCGGGCGCTTCCATGGAACTCTGTTCGGTCCGTCGATGGGTTGCCCCAAAGACCTGTACCATCCAGATCGCGGGGCTCTTGAAACATGAACCATCTCAGGGAAACGGAATCCGAGCAAGAATTATTTCCAGTCGGTCCGGAATCTTGGGAGCCTGGACTGTTCACACGTCACAGGCGGAAACCAATATCACGCGGGCCGAGGTCAAGAAAGGAGACACCATTGACTTTGTCAGTGATTTCAACGGAGACATCAGCTATGACCAGCATCTTTGGTCGATCAATATATCGACTGAGGGAAAAAACAAGGTCGAATGGGATTCAATCAAGCAGTTTAAAAGAAAGCAGAATTCCAAATGGTTATCCTTTGTTCACGCCTTATTGATGACAAACGAATTTATATTCATTGACTAACCATCTTTTCCAAGTTTCCATAATCGAATTCAATCCTTATTCGACGCAGCCACCCAGAGTTTAACATCCAATGTCAGACATCAATGATTTACCAAGTGGCATGTCCCGACGTGAACTTCTTGCGCGATCCGGTACTGGATTTGGCTTGCTGGGACTTGCGTCGCTACTCTCAGATGAAGAAATTTCGGCGGCTGCCCGACCGATCCGTGTTGATAATATTCTTGCTCCCCAGCCACCCCACCATGAACCCAAGGCGAAATGTGTCGTCCACCTTTTCATGAATGGTGGGCCAGCACACATGGATACATTCGACTACAAACCGAAACTGGCAAAGCACCATGGTCAGCCCGTACCCTCTGGAAATTTCAGAACGGAACGACTGACAGGCGGGTTGATGAAGTCGCCATTCAAGTTCACACAGCGGGGTGAATCTGGACACTGGGTTAGTGAAATCTTCCAGGAGACGGGCCAATTTGTCGATGATATGGCCATCGTAAAATCGATGTACGCCGAAGTGCCAAACCACGAGCCCTCCCTGATGTTAATGAATTGCGGATCAGGTCAACTCCCTCGCCCCAGCTTTGGATCTTGGGTCACGTATGGATTGGGGACCGAAAATCAAAACCTCCCTGCATTTGTCGCAATGTGCCCCAATGGCTACCCGATCGTCTCAACGCGAAACTGGCGAAGTGCCTTTTTGCCAGGGGCCTGTCAGGGGACCTACATAAACTCAGCGCATCAATCAATCGATGCTTTGATTGAAAACATCAAGAACAAAAGGATGACGTCTCGTGAACAGAGAAAGCAACTTGATCTCGTTCAACAACTGAACGCTGAGCACCTGAAAAAAAGGATGCGTGACTCTCAACTCGAAACGCGAATCAGTTCGTTTGAACTGGCGTACCGTATGCAGTCCGAAGCTGATGATGCGTTCGACATTTCCCGAGAGCCTCAGTACGTTCGTGACTCGTATGGCGATGGTATTCACGGCCGACAACTCCTGATCACCAGACGCCTGATAGAACGAGGGGTTCGATTTATCCAAGTTTGGAGCGGTGCCGGCCAGCCTTGGGATAATCATGCCGACATCGAAAAAAACCATCGTAACCTTGGCAAGAGCTGGGATGGTCCCATTGCAGCATTTCTGGGTGACCTGAAACAAAGTGGCTTGTTGGATTCGACTTTGGTTCTGTGGGGCGGAGAATTTGGCAGAACGCCTGTGGCAGAAAAACCGCAGCTCAATGGACGGGACCACAATCATTATGGATTTACATGTTGGCTGGCGGGTGGTGGCATAAAGGGCGGCGTGTCGCACGGCGCGACCGATGAATTCGGTTTTCGCGCCGTCGAAAACCCCACCAGCGTTCATGACTTGCATGCCACAATGCTCCACTTGCTAGGCATGGATCACAAAAAACTGACGTACCGATACGCCGGCCGTGATTTCCGCCTAACGGATGTGCACGGCGAATTGATCAATCCCATTATCGCCTAATATTTTTGCGATTATCGTTTCACCGAGCCCTCAAATGCGACGTCTTAGCTAAGCAACCCGGCTCGCGAACTCGATTGCCCTCCATCCTGTGCACGCGAATTTTGGATCACTCTTTTACTGGTTTCATCATTAGCGAACATGCATTTTATTCAATGAACTGAGACGGGAAATTGTTATGGAACATGTTTTTTCAGTCGGCACCATCAAAGAACTTTCTCAAGCCATGCCGGAATCCGGCACGACGGTTTTCGTACTGGGACATTCAATCGTTGGCGACGGTGGCGGCGGAATGTTTCATTGGCAAAAGGACTCACTGGCAGAACCTGATTTTGGAACCGTTGTTGCAAACATTGATACGAATCACGGTCGCTGGAAACGACTTGATTCAGGTTCCGTCAATGTCCGCTGGTTTGGTGCCAAGGGTGATGGCTCGGATGCAACTCTGGCCATTCAACGCGCGTTGAATGCTGCGAAGCTGGGTGGATCGGTATACATCCCGTCAGGGATCTACTCGATAACAAAGCCGTTGAAAATTTATCAGGGAACTGCATTGCACGGTGACGGCCTGTTTACCCGTCTTCACTACTCGGGAAAAGAAAACACGGGATGCATTTGTTCAGCGACGCCAAAGCAAAGCTGTTCGTTTAACTTTTCGAAACTCAACGTTGAAGTCTTCACTGAAGGCGCATGGGGATTTGATCTTCGCGGCATGAGCTTCAGTCGATTCGATCACCTCAGTGTTCATTTGCGAACGGCGATCAGCACCGCATACTACGGGCCCGGTGACGGCCAATCGCCCTATTACAATCTTTTTTCTTCATGTCACATTGCCGGGCCGGGAAATGAAAAAGAAAATGGCTGCGTGGGTTTTAACTTTACGTTCGATCAAGACATTCAGCGACAATCCGCCAACGCCAATCAAATTGTTGGTGGACACATCAACTCCGTTCAAAAGGGCATCGTTTGCTACGGCACGGGCAACATTTTCTACGGACAAGTCCTTGAACAATGCAATGACGGCTATGTTTTTGCACTCATGCCAGGACGATTGAACGATGCCAGTAAAGGAACCGTTAATACGATTGCCGGCTGCTATACGGAATACGTCAAACGGGTCATCGTCCAGCAGCACGCCTCGTGCGTTGTCAATGCCGAACTAACACACACCACCGGATATGAATCGGTGTTTGATGGCAAAGACAAATCCAATTGTGTCGTGTTAACAACTCACGATGGTCGATTGGAGCAATCGAGAAGCTTCATTCACCGAAGGATTGATTTAAAAATCGATTGAAAGATTTGCACATGTGAATTTGCTCAATTCCAGATGTACCTAAAGTCGACACAATCTAGCTTGGCACATAGCCAAAAACAGAGGATCCGTTTTGAAAGATTTTCGGTTCCGCAAAAGACTACCGTTCCGCTTAACTTCAATCCCAGTCATTGCCTGGCTTGCTGATCCAATTTTCTATCTTCCATTTGTCTGGGTGTGAAACATGAACCGGCGCGTCTAACTGGTGCAATTTCCGTTGGTCACTGGGGTAGAAATCGTTTTCAATGAGTGTCCGTGAAATAGTGATGCAAACTGTACACTGTAATTGTTGGCTCCTTCACACGGGTCAATGATATGTATTCTTAATGGTGAGAAAACGCATTGCGATCCGCTAAATCGTACGCCAAAAAACGTGGCGATTGCCACCGGCCAAGCAACAGAGCTTGGTATAGTGGTTCGTGAGAAGGAATATTTCGGCGTGAATTATGTTACTTTGAAAATCAGCGGCAAGTTTTTACAAGTCATCCGTTTGTTTTTGCGTTTAGAACCGATTTGAACAGAAACGGTGTTCTCAACTTTTCCACCTTAGTCAGGAACTCACTCGTGCATCTCAAAACATTTGGATTGATCATTCTGCTGTTGGCTGGTTTCGGTTTGAGCGTGAGAGCCGATGAACGCCCCAATATTTTGTTTGCGTTTGCCGACGACTGGGGCCGACACGCAAGTGTTTATGCGAAGACCGATGGTCCCGGTACTGAAAACGACGCCATTCAAACTCCGAATTTTGATTCGCTCGCTCGATCTGGCGTGCTCTTCACTCATGCTTTTGTAAATGCTCCGTCTTGTACTCCCTGCCGCAGTTCGCTGTTGTCTGGACAATATTTTTGGCGAACGAAGACCGCTTCGATATTGCAGGGTGCGCGGTGGGACGATTCGATACCGGCGTGGCCATTACTCTTGAAAGAATCAGGTTACCACATCGGGTTTACGTGGAAAGTTTGGTCACCCGGCAGTCCCCAGGATGCACCGTATGGACGAAAGGCGAACGCTTACACCTCCGCCGGAAGAAGTTTTAACGGGTTTTCCCAATCAGTGACGAAGATGCATGCAATGGGTAAAAGTATCGATGCTGCGAAACAAGTTTTGTTGGATCAGGTACGAGGGAATTTTCGGGCCATGTTGGCAGACAAGAAGGGGGACCAACCGTTTGCTTACTGGTTCGGACCCACCAACGTTCATCGAAAGTGGATTCGCGGCTCGGGTAAAAGACTTTGGGATATCGACCCGGATCAATTGAAGGGAAAGCTTCCTCCGTTTCTTCCTGATGTTCCCACAATTCGAGAAGACTTTGCCGATTACCTTGGCGAGGTGATGGGCTTTGACATGGCCCTTGGCGTACTGATTGATGAACTGAAGAAGGCCGGCGAATTTGAAAACACTCTGATTGTTGTTTCCGGTGACCATGGACCAGCGGGTTTTCCGCATGGCAAATGCAATCTTTATGATTTCGGAACTCGTGTTTCGCTGTCGGTTTCTGGGCCGGGGGTAAAGGGTGATCGAATTGTAAATGATTTTGTTTCACTTCCCGATTTGGCTGCAACGTTTTTGGAAGCGGGGAAGGTTCAGGTTCCAGTTGTCATGACATCAAAGTCGTTATGGAAAACGCTTTCATCGGAAAAAGTGGGGTTTGTTGATCCGAATCGAACTCACGTTTTCGTAGGACGGGAACGGCATGTTGCCAAAGCCCGCGAGGGAAATTTGCCCTATCCGCAACGAGCGATTCGAACCAAAGATTTTCTGTTTGTCATAAACTTCAAACCAGATCGGTTCCCGTTGGGCGACCATTACAAACTGGATACCGGCAAGGAACCAACGATCGATCAGTTGCAAAACAATACGTTCTGCACGTTGCCTGATGAAGATGCTGGTCCCACCAAGGCTTGGCTGGTTCTCAATCGGAAAGCTCCAAACGTCAAACGCTATTTTGAGCACGCCTACGGGAAACGGCCGCGTGAAGAGCTGTTTGATTTGCGAAAAGATCCACATCAAATGGAAAATGTCGCAAGCGATCCGGCATATCGTGACGTCGCAACGGAATTGAGAAACAAGTTAATGATGGAGTTGAGAACAACAGGTGATCCACGTTTAATCGACGACGGTGCCTTTTATGAAACGGCTCCAATGGCCGGACCGCTACGCTAGAAATCATTGCCGAGATTGGATTCACTTTCGCGTCGATATCGTATAGCTCGACTGCAAAGAAATGGCCAAACAAAAAAACGTTGGCACTCGCACAAGGCGTCCTTTATAAAGAACTTGTTACTCTGTAGATTTTCAACGCGATTGATTTCTTCATTGTTTTATTTTGCCTCCTTGGCCTGCCTAGTATGAGGATTTAATTTTCATGATTGCTCGAAACACGACTCGGCAACTTTTTTTCCGTAAGTTAAATGGACGATTTCTCCAAATTGGATCCGCCGTTGCGATTTTGCTTGCTTGCCAATTCTCAGTCATGGCCCAAGACTCAAAAAACGCTGCCCAAGAGAACGTTACACTCTGTCAGGGAAATTACCAATCGGAAGCAGACGCCGTTTTGCAGCTGTCGAGAATGGCATCCACGTACTCGAATCTATCGCAATGGAAGGTCCGTGCCGAATCGGTGAGAAAGCAGATTCGCAGGGGAGCGGGATTAGAACCGTATCCCAAGCGAACTCCTTTAAATTCGGTGATTAAAAACAAACGAGTCTTTGACGGTTATTCAGTTGAATCGGTAGCATTCGAAGCCCGCAAAGGATTCTTGGTTTACGGAAATTTGTACCGGCCTCTTTCATCTAAGGACTCCAACGCCGAAAGTCAAAAAACGTACCCAGGAATTTTGTGCCCGCATGGGCACGCTCAGCCTCCGAATGAAGGTCGCTATCGAGCTGACCAACAAAACCGCTGCGCCACCTTGGCTCGAATGGGTGCGATCGTCTTTTCTTATGACATGATCGGTTTTGGCGATTCCCGTCATTTGGGTTGGAAACATCAACATCCGCAAGCGTTAACGCTCCAGACATGGAGTAGTATTCGCGCAATCGACTTTCTGGAATCGATACCAGATGTAGATCACCAACGGATTGGTGTAACCGGTTGCTCCGGCGGAGGAACTCAAACGTTTTTGTTAACGGCGTTGGATCAACGGGTGGCAGTCGCCGTTCCTGTGGTTATGGTTTCAGCTCATTTCTTTGGAGGCTGCAACTGTGAAAGTGGAATGCCTATTCACAAAACCAAAAATTTCGAGACAAACAATGCAGAAATTGCCGCATTGGCTGCGCCTCGACCGATGTTGTTGGTTTCGGTGGGCGGCGATTGGACAAAAAATACACCAAAAGTGGAATTCCCGTACATTCAAAATGTTTACAAGCTTTACGGTTCAATGAAAAATGTCGAAAACGTGCATCTACCGAAGGAAGGTCACGGTTATCAAATTTCCAAAAGGCAAGCAATGTATCCGTTTATGGTCAAGCATCTAAAACTGAACCCCAAAGGGGTTTTAGATGAATTGACAGGCCGCTATGACGAGTCGAAAAACACGTTGGAAACGCCGGAACAAATGAGGGTTTTTAGCCGGACTGCCGACCTTCCTCCCTCGTCACTCAAGCCGAATTCTCCAATTAAGTTCTGACCTCGGGCGAAAAAACGCCGGTGGAGGGGCTATTGGATTCACGGCACACCCGTTTTTCATCTTGTGTGAATGCGATGTTGTTTGGATCGATTTGGATTTGGCAATTTTAATCCTTTGCCAGAAAACGAATTGTGGCTTCTCTTCAAAGAACTAAAAACTCGAAACGATCTGAATCTTCCATCGTCCAACATGCTTCGTTGATACCACTGGGACTGCTACAACGGCAAAAGTCGACAGCCATTAATACTTGATCCCATTTGCAAGTCTCAATTAACGTCTCCTCGGAGACGTTGATCACTTTACTCTCTTGAATCGAAGCGATTCCCGACAGAGGTGTTCATGATGAACATTGGGATACCGCGATGGCCTATAATAGATTGGATAAGCTAGAAAACGAGGCTACCTTTCCAATGTATCGACTTATCTTTCATCTTATTGTTCCGTTTCGCCGTCGCGCATCAGCTGTTCAGCTTGGTGCTATTTTTATTGCAGTTCTCACGAGTAGCTATCTTCACGCTGAGGTAAATTTCACTAGAGACATTCTGCCGATTCTGGCGGACAAATGCTATGCCTGCCATGGCCCTGATGACGCTGTGCGAGAAGCCGACTTGCGATTTGATCTGCGAGACCATGCGGTGGCGAAATTACCGTCCGGATCAATGGCAATTGTGCCTGGTGATCCTAAAAATAGCGAGATGATTCAGCGTATATTTAGCTCTGATCCTGAAGAGCAAATGCCGCCATCCAATTCGAGTAAACAATTGACGGACAAGGAACGTCAACTCTTGAAAGACTGGGTGGCCGCGGGCGCTCGCTATGAGTTGCACTGGTCGTTTAAATCAGCAGAACGCCCTGAAATTCCCAAAGCCTCGTTCCCGCAGTGGCAACGTAACACGGTGGATGCATTTGTGGGGAAACGATTGCGGAATGCCGGTTTGGCTCCATCGCAAGAAGCGAATCGAGTGGCGTTGATTCGCCGCCTGTCCTTGGATCTGCGAGGATTGCCTCCAACGACCAAAGAGGTTGACAACTTTCTGATGGATCAATCCGCGAATGCTTATGAAAAGCTGGTTAGGCAGTTTCTCAGTTCGGATCATTTCGGAGAAAAACTGGCAATTGATTGGCTGGATCTGGCACGCTTTGGAGATACGAATGGGTACCACAACGACAGTCATCGGAATGTTTGGTTGTACCGCGACTGGGTGATTGAAGCCTTTAACACAAATATGCCGTTCGATCAGTTTGTTAGAGAGCAGGTTGCGGGGGACCTGATTCCAAACGCGACCGATCACCAGAAAATCGCTTCGGGCTTCAATCGGAATGCCCCGTTTAACGAAGAGGGCGGCGCCGACCCGGACGAGTTCAGTGTTGTCTACGCCGTGGACAGGGCCAACACAACCGGACAGGCTTTGTTGGGGCTAACCTTTGGATGTGCTCAGTGCCACAGTCATAAATACGATCCGATTTCGCATCAGGAATATTATGAGTTCTACGCGTTCTTCAATAGTGTGGAGGGAGAGCCTGGCGGGGGTGGGGAAAACGGTCATCATGGGATACCCGTTCCGCCAACGATGCTCGCGACATCTCCTCTGCAAGAGAGAGAATTCCGCCAGTTTGCCGCTGAGTTGAAGGAACGGTCAGATCGCCTGATAGAAAGAACGAGGCTGGCTATGAAACACGAAAGTGATTTCAAGCGAGATATCTTGGCGTGGACAAAAAAAGCAAAGGCCTCGGCTAAGAACAGTAAACTGACGGTCCTAAAGGGTTTGATGCTCCATCTAGATGCAGCGGATGTGGATGCTGACGGCACACCTGACTCCACTCAATTCGATCAGTCCAAACGAAGCCTCAGCCATTGGCGAGATCGATCAAAGCACGGCAGAAGTGCTGTCGCGACCGGAAATCCGCGTTGGATACGAGATGGATTCCTGGGGCGTCATCCCGCCGTTCGTTTTGACGGAAAGCAGGATTTCGTGCGAACTGTTGGCGGCGGAGAGTTACTGAAGGATGGCTACACGATCGTATCCGCCGTTGCCTTTGGAAACCAAAACTCGCATCAGATGCTGGTGATGTGGGGTGATGAACAGCAAGGCAAACGTCGAGCTCTGTGGCGCAC
>CAJQQR010000297.1 GCA_905480545.1 uncultured Pirellulaceae bacterium | reverse complement strand
CTTTTAACAACCATCCACTCTACCTCAATAGAAAACTTAAGCGTCGTTGACAATGACGCCCGGCAAGTCGAGAAAACACTTTTCCGTATCGAAGCACCGATGGCTACCAACACGGATTGCCAATTGGAAACCTATAATCGACGAACCAGACTAGGCCTCTTTCTCTTTGCGATGGGTTACACCCGATAGCCAAACATTTTGACTAACCAGCACAGCCATTGGCGTGTGGCGACTGCAACTAGGTCGCCAAAACGGTTCGTCCGAAGTGCTAAATTACACTGAAACTGTTACACAGAGCAATGACGAACGACCTTTAGAAATCGCATTAAAAAGCCCAATACGTTGAAGCGGCGGAAGATCCTCTGTCAATCGAGATCCCAACGGCCTACGCTCCAGCGTGACACAGGTACGGATCATGAACAAATTGACGTAATAATACGCTGGTCGAGACGTTCGGTTGACTGATGTGCATGGCAATGTTCCAACCGACATCATCTAACAGAACAGATCATCTGATAAAACAAGGTCCTTTGCGTCCTCGAAATCGTTCATGCAATTGAATCCACTTGAAATCGCCATGGGTTCTTTGTCTTGGCCACCACCTTATTTCATTGATCCGTTTCGTGGACTGTCAAATGTTCGGCCCTGAGCATGTGGCTTGTGAGTCGCCCGGTCTCGTCGTCCAAAGGCAGCACCCAAGTCGCAGGTTTTAGGAAACGAGATACCTTCATCAAATCCACGTTGGGATCGATTAACGTCTGATACGGCCTGCTATTCAAACAGGCTTCTGCGTTGGCATACACCTCGATATTGTCATAACCTTTATCACGCCATTTTTGTCCCAAATAGTGGCCGAACTGCAAAATCATGCCAGGCCGCGTCGGCATTTTTCGTTGCTGGCGGCTTGAAAGATAGTCGTCGGGATCGACGCACCACTCTTCCCCAGTGCCTCGATCCACCAGTTGAAATTCAGTAATTCCATCTTTGTCGCGCAACTTCATGTGCCAAGCAAAGCGATGTCCTTCTTCGGTCCAGCTGACATTACCGGGGTACAAAAAATGTCGAAAAGGAATCAAAACATTGAATGCAATAAATAGATACAAACCCACCAGGCCAGCACGGCCAAGATAAAAACAGTGCGATGGGGCAGAACTGGTTGAACGCACCGCCGCCAAACCAAGATTGAACTTATTCAGTACTTTTCGCAGGGTATCGTCAGGAAAAAACAATGGAGTCGCCAGCAGCATGAACCAGGGAAAAATGCCGATCGAAAACAACTGGTTGTTCAGCATGTGAAAAGCAAACACCCAAGCAAACGCCAACCAGCGAGTACGCCGCCACAGCAACATCGGCACAATCAACAAATCAAAAAGCAGACCACCGTAACTAAAGGCATATACCAACCACTCTTCCTGAAAATACGGCCCGATAAATGCGAAGTCAGTTCTTCTACCTAACCATTCCCTCATCGGTTCACCGCGCAACCAGTCACCGTTAACTTTTGCAATGCCTCCGTAAACATACGGAATCGCGATTTGAAACCGCAACAACCAAAGCGTCCAAACCGGAACTCGATCCAACTGTAATTCAGGTCGTCTACCCACATCCAAGGATGCAAAGCGATTAAGCGGAAGGAAGATTAACACAAAACTTACAAGACAAATCAGATAAAAGTGATTCAGGTAATTTGCCTCGTCAAGCAGAAATACGTAGGTAAAACTCACAAAAAAGAGAGGCATCACCCAGCGATACCAAAGTCCTAACATGATTAACACCGCCAACACTCCCATGCAGAGAAAGTGCAAATACATTCCAATCCCGGGCAGCGGTTGTACCCACTCAAATCCATAGTACTTAAACAAAAATTCCGGCGAGATGTAGTAGCGTTGAATCCACCCATGAGTGAAATAGCGGTAGACTTCGACCAACATCATGAAACCGAAAACCAAACGAAAATAGACCAACGGCAAAACGTCGACCGATTGATTTAGGCGATTTTGCCATTTGCCGATCGATCCTATTGATGGTGCGGATTTCTTCAGATCAACTTCTGTTTGAATTTCTGGATTGGTCATGCGAGATCAACTGTATTGAAATTTTGCGATTCAACAAATGATGCTTGGTAGCGATCGGTGGTCACGTAGGCTTAGCTCGCACTGAGGATTCCGTAAAACAGGTAACGTTTGCCATGCGGAGAAAAATAATTTTTTTATCCATTCATCCTTACGACCCGAATTATCCAACCCTAAAAATTAATCTAACAAAGGGCAATGTCCTGCTTGTCCGCGTACGGTAGACAGCGGTTTTGCGGGAGGACGGATAGAGGCCGGGTAGAAGCCCCAAAAAAATGACAACCTCTAATTCTCCACGTATACCTGGAACTCAACCGACTTTTCGAAGTGAATGTTTGCCAGAGCTGGCTTTTCTGAATGGTCGTGAATCTCCGCCGGCTTGGAATGGACGAAGCCCTTGCTGGGGGTGCGATTAGGCACTCGCTCCAATATGCCAATTTCAACCGTCGGCGGGACTGAAGAAAGTACAACTTACTAAAGTGCAACCAGAAACCTTCGGTTTTGTGGTAGGCCCCAAAGCCCAAGGCAAATGTGCCGGAAAGTTCGCGCACAGCGATGTGAAACTGTTGAGTAACTGCATTTGCAGAACTACACAAGCTTTCGCATTTTTACGGTATTCAATTGGGGGACCGGACCAAGAGTGATAGAAGCGGTAGTCTCCGGTCAATGGCGAACAGTTTGAGAAGTCAAAGCAAATCCATCGCTAGGACGTTTCGGCTGCGATCGATGTTGCCACCCCAGCCCAAACTTTAACGCACACACGGAACGGTTCTTCGGTTTATTGAAATCTGAATGTCTGGATCGTCTGATTCTGTTCGGAGAGCGATCGATGCGAAACGCAGTCAAACCATACCTTGAACATGATCACATCCAACGACCCCCGTCAAGGATTGCGAAACATGTTAACAATGGCAAAGAAGCTATCGCCATCGTTGGACGCCAAGATCGAAACCACCGAACCGCTTGGCGGTCTGCTTCGATCCAAAGGCCTAGCTGCGTGAACTTTGGTGCCGTTTTCATAATTCGGCAACACCAAGCTATGT
>CAJQQR010000296.1 GCA_905480545.1 uncultured Pirellulaceae bacterium | reverse complement strand
TTTCGTGATCTAACAGGCGTTTAGTACTCTGTCGATTGGCACAGTCGCCACTTAGGCAGCGGCGCCAGAGATGGGGCATTTCTGGAGCTCGTTGTAAAGTCGTTTATTGTCGATTGGGGAGATCTCCCGAATCAAGTTTCCGATCGAAATCGTTTAGGATGGGCATGATGTCGGAAACGGATTCGATAACATGGTGAGCCCCAGCAGCGCGGAGTCGTTCGGCTGCACGATTGCATACATTTGATCGTTCTTCGGTGCTGAGTGCATTGAGTTCTTCTTCGGAAAGTCCAACACAGTTGCCTGTTCGACTGATTCCAACCGTCCAGCAACCTGCATTGATTCCTGCCTCGATTCCAACGGGTGTGTCATCGACTTTAACGAAATTCCACATGGGAAACACGTCCATCCGTTTTGCGGCTTCAAAAAGAAGATACGGAGCTGGGCGTCCGCGTGGGGCATCCTCTGCGCAAAGCACGCAGTCAGGTTCATAACCTTGTTCCTTGGCAGCAGCCGAAACAACGGTCATCAATTCTCGTGTGTATCCGGTGGACGATCCGATCACCAAACCACGTTCACGACATTGCGATGCGATTTTCGCCGCGCCGTCAATCAAAACACAGTGTTGTGACAACGTGGCCATTTGAAGTGGGAGAAACTTTTCATACATGTCGTCGATTTCAGTTTCGCCGCACGGGCTAGCAAATTCCTTTTGCCATTGCGCTGCGACCGACGGCATTTTGGTAATCGCTGAGATGTGTTCACGTTTGGCCATTCCCATCGGTTCACGGGCTTGATCGACGGTGATCACAATTTTGTTTTGGCGAAATATTTCCTGAAAAACAATCGCGGGAGCGCGACTGCCATGATCGACCATTGTGCCCGCCCAGTCAAAAACAATGGCTTTGAGGTGTTTGAATCTTGAATTCATCGTTACGTTGTTCTTTCTAATTCCATTGTTTCCAAGCTCGATCGGCCAAGCCAAATGACAGGGTCATGCCAGCTCCTCCCGGTCCAACAAAAATTCTGACGCCAGCGTCAACTTCTTCTTCAAAAACTAAAAGAGACGGGTGTTTCGCATAAATGCCGTTCCATCGCTCAATGACATTCCAGTCGTCAAGGCAAATGACTTTTCTTAATTCACGAAGAATCAATTCATCAATTTCTACTTTGTCAAATGGAGAAATTTGATCACCGTATTCATGTGAATCTCCCAAAATGACATCGCCATTCTGGAAATGCGAGGCCATCACATGTATACCGAATTGATCTAGCTCCGATGTATTGCCTGAGATTCGCTGTTTTACTGCGCTATATGAATCGCAGTTTTGAAATGACGAATAATGTCGGAGTGTTAATCCGCTGGCGATGTGAGGCGCTGGCGACTGTTTCATTGCATCCAAACCACCAGTTGAAATCTTCGTTTTTAGCATTTGAAGTTTGCAAAGCCTCAATCCACTTGTTGAGAAAACGCTCGGAAAAAGTGTTTGTAAATCGCTTCCGCTGCAAACAATGACTTGATCCGCGATCCAGCTTTCGTCGGTTGTCGACATGAGAACGTGATTGTCGATCGAATGGATCGTCGTTCCAAAAAATAGATCGACTGAGAGCTTGTCGGAAAGCCATTTGGCGATTCTGGTACTGGCAACGCGAGGATTGACTCGCAGTTCCGTTTCGCTCCACATTCCACCCAATAAACCCTTCGGGTTGGCCATCGCGGAACGTGCAAGGACTTGTTCGCGAGTTAGCATTTCGGAACCGTGTGTTCCCGTTTTGCAAAATTCGTTAAGCAGTTCAAGTTCGTCCTGGTGATGTGCAAGGTGAATTGAACCACATTCTTCGACTTCTAAAACCTTGTCCGCCTTGAGTTGTAGCCAGAATTCACGCGACTTCAGGGCGATTTCAAGGTCATGGCCAGCTGTTTGTCCAATGGGCCAAATCATTCCGAAGTTCCGAACCGATGCCCCTTCGGCGACATGCGTTCGCTCAAACAGCGCAACGCTCAGGCCACGTTTGGCCGCCATCCAAGCATGAGACAAACCCACAATTCCACCGCCAACAATCGCGACGTCATATTTCCTATTCATCGATTTTCTCCCTAGGAAGCAGCGAGCTTGAGGTGTTTTTGAAAGTGAACAAGCGATGGTGTCTCAAAATTCGGGTCCTTTGCCAAATCATCCCATTTTCGCAAACGCAGGGCATCTTGAGAAAAGGGATTGGATTCGAAATCGTTGACTTCTTCTCGCGTCATCGGACCACCCTGTAAATTCAGACTGACGACAGAAGGCCGGCTTAATCTGTTTTGGTAATCCGGATCTACCGCACAAAGATAGCGTTTTGCGGCCACATGGAGATGGACCGGTTCAGTCACTTCCACCGGAAAGTTTTTTCGTAGGAAATGCTTGCCTGCGTTTTCATGATGATCATCAAAGCCTTCTTCTGGTGCATCTTCAGGCAAGTCGTGAAGCAAGTGCCCAATGTCGTGCAATAAAGCCGCAGAAATTAAAAGGAAGCTCGCCCCTTCGATTTCGGCGAGAGTTGCAGCCTGCAGCGCATGTTGCAACTGCGTCACCGCCTCGCCACCATACTCGGAATCTCCGTTTTGTTCAAAAAGATCGATGATTTGGTCGACTGCATTCATTGGTTGTTTATTGAGTTATTCCAATTCGAATGGGTTTGGTTTGTAATGCAAAGTCGATTGCTTGTTGGATTTCATCCAATGGAAACTTCTTGCCGACCATTGCAAAAAATGGGAACCTGTCTCCGTGTTTTTCTAGAAATTCGACAGCAACGGCTAAATCGCCGGGAGTGTAGTTGTGAACACCGTGAATCGAAACCCAGTTCCGGACCATCCTTTCTGGATCAACCTTGATCGGCGGTGACTTCATCACCGATCCTACCAAAACGACCTTCGCACTAACATCAGCTAAAGCAATTGCGTCTTCTAAGGTCGCCGAGGACCCTGCAAAATCCAAAATCACGTCATACGTCCGACCGGACCCCAGTGGACTGGACTCGTCATCCAACTTTGGGTCAAGCTGAATCGTTTGCGTCGCTCCAAATTCTTTCGCCAATTCAAGACGTTGTGGATTGATGTCACATACCGTGATGGAAGTGGGATTGTACATCGTAGCAAAGGCAGCGGCCGTCAATCCGAGGAGACCGGCACCGATAATCAAGACTCGTTTTTCAGAAATTTCTTGGGCAACACGGAACGCCGCGGCAACGGTCGCCGTTGCGCAGTTAACCGGAGCAATGGTTTCGGCAGGAACCTCGGAAGAGACTTTTACGATGGACGTACCTTTGGATAACAGGATTTTCTCTGAAAAGCCTCCGCGTAACGCGTTTCGTCCAATTGCCACGTTGTGTCCATATTTTTCCACGCTTAGGCACTTCTGCGATAATCCACTTTTACAGCGGTTGCATTCTCCACACGAAATGCAAGTCGACCATGTAACACGGTCACCGACTTTTAAGCTTGTTCCTGAGATGGTTTTTGGAGCCGGCGAACCAATCGTAGAAACAACGCCGAGTATTTCATGTCCCAAGATGGTCGGCGTTGGCTCGATCCGCTTTCCGGAAATCGTGTGCAAATCACTTCCGCAAACGGTACAGAGTTCGAGATTTACGACTGCCTCATTCGCCTCTGGAATCGGCGTTGGAAACTCAATGAGCTCGATTGGTTCGCTTGAGTTGTTAAAGACAGCAGCTTTCACATTTTTTAATGGAGTGGAATGCGTGATTTTGAGGTCTCAACTTTGAATGAAGTGGGCTTAGTGTTTGCGGAATTGTTAGGTTGTATAAATCAGCATATTTTCGATGCATTTAAATTGCTCGAATGGTGTGATTCGAACAAGGAGTCAGTGCGACCTGAGTTCACCAGGACCTGAGTTCACCGGGACCTGTGTCGCTGGAGCCTTCATTTATTGGGCTCTGACGTCACCAAATTCCGATTCGAATTTCTTTTGAAAGTAAATCATCGCAGAAATTAACGCAACGATCGAAATTGCAGAGCCGGCAAAAAGCGAAAATCGAAACAAGGGCAAAACGGTAAGATCTTTGGTGTTTAACTTTTGAAAAGTTAGAACCGCCGCGTAAAACAGGTAGCCGATCGAATCCGCCAAATACATCAGAAAGCCAAGATTGGCCGGCGTTCTTGAGATAGAAATAATTCGTTCAAATAACGTGGTGTGAAACGCAACATACGGAATGTACAATCCGACACCGCAAACGACCATAAATGCGAACGGCGAAATATGCCCAAACAGTTGCAGTGCGGTGATGTGGTAATCATCAAAAACGATGCACACATCATTAGGAAGGTGAATCGAATCGCCGCGAAATTGCTGCGGAACAAAATCGCGATTGCGTTAATCAAGGTCACAATAACGCCAACATAAGTTTCGGACGTTGCGAAAACAGCTGGCTTTTTGCTTACTCCCATATCTTGCCAGATTTCTACACCAAAATCGTCACGGATCGTGCGGATGATCGACAACAGGATATAAACCAGTAAAACGAGGGACAAACCGGGCCAGTATTGCATGAAGAATCGGAGCCGATCGTGGCGACTCATTTCCAGACGAGCGGTTCGGAGTTCGATATCTTTTGCGTTGGGAGGTGGCGTTTTCTGAAGAAACCAAACGGAAGCAAGCAATGGTAAAAAGAATATCAGCCCAACAGTCATCGGCATCTGGAATTCACTAACGCCTTGCGAATTGATCAGCCATTGTCCGATTGATTTGACCACTCCGGATGAAATTATGAAACTTGCGCACAACGCCGCTGCAAGGGCCTCGGTTTGTTTTCGTCCCTCGAGATAGGAGAGCACGAAGCCGAATATCATCCCCAATGGCAAACCATTTAAGAACATGCAAAAGACTTTGAGAGTGGGCGGGGCATACGCGAAGCCAACCAACGCCAGCTCCGCGAATGCGATTAGGCAAATGATCGCGGCCGCACGGTAATTCCGATTCATCTCCGAGACGACTTTGATTCCGATGAATTTCGAAACGGTGTAACCGGCCAATTGGGAAAGCACGAGCAGCGTTTTCAAGTTCAATTCAAATAATTCTTTGCCCTCAAATGTTCCCGCGGAAAACGGTTTGCGAAACGCATACATGCAAAAATAGGTGCAGAATGCCGCTGTTGCTGCAAGCAAAAGGTGATGTTTTTTCTCGGAGTTTTTATGCGTGTCGTTGTTGTGCAATGTTTTTGGGCCGTATTAAAAAAATTTTTTGCGAATTCAAACCCAAGGCGGTAATAACTGGATTAAATCGAGTTTTAGCAGATTATCAATTGGTAAAATTTCACACCCGAGTGAACTTACCGGTTACCTGAGCATCAGGGAGTTTATCCTTGTCACATGGGAATGCGACGCATGCGAGTGGTTGTTGCACTGCATCGCGTGATCAGATTAAAGAATTTACATGAATCCATTGTGAAGCTTTTCGTTAACAGGTGACCTCAACGCATCAATTCTTGTTTTTTCCATTGTTTCCATCTTGCCCAAATGGCAAGCCAGCAAGAGTCGTGGTAATTTATTGGGTGGAAAAGTTAGCGTTCAGAAGGATTATGATGAAATCACGGTATTCTAGAATATTTGGCTTGCTGTTTTTGGCAGCATTTGGCGGCGTTTCAATTGCCACCTCCATTCCAGCTCGGACGGTCGAAGCGGAATCGAATTCCCCCGCAGCGTCGGAGGAATCATCGGCCGCGTTCGTTTTTCAAGATGAATTTGAACCTGTCGACAACATGCATCACTTCATGGAATATGTTTACGAACCTGTTTACAAGGAACTTAAGGAATCGCTGAAACTTGAGCCTGCTGATAAAAAAGCGTGGGCAAAAGTAAAATCCGGTTCCATGATTTTGGCTGAGGCCAGCAGTCTGCTCGCAAAACGTCCATCGGAAAAGGCTGACGGAAAAAAGTGGTCGGAGTTCAGTGCAATCGTCAATTTGAATGGTGCGAAGTTGTTTCATGCGGCACGGGCGAAGG
The DNA here is from genome assembly GCA_905480545.1 of uncultured Pirellulaceae bacterium. Classification (GTDB taxonomy): domain Bacteria; phylum Planctomycetota; class Planctomycetia; order Pirellulales; family Pirellulaceae; genus JABAAE01. Next base: position 29,245 of record CAJQQR010000296.1, on the reverse strand, counting down.
ACTATGGCAAGGCCCAATCGCTTTTTAAGGAAATGTCGACCGGCTGTGCCAAGTGCCACGAAGCTTATAAAAAGTAATGTTTTGATCTGTAGTGGATTCGGATTGTCCTTATTGGGTTCAAATCAGACTGCTTGATGACAATATTGGACGACTCGATGAACCTGCTTTTTTGACGAGCTTGGCTGCTAATTTTTTCTGATCAACAAGTTTCGGAAGAAGAAAAAGGCAGATGATAGATCGCCCGTGATTCGGCGCGTTTTGGCAGCCAAATCAATTTGCCTACGATGTCGGAGTGGGGCGGTTCCGACTTTGTTCGTTGAGCTCGAGCAAAACGAATCCGCTTAGGAACACTTCAACGAGTATTTCGTTTCCGAAATTGCAAATGGTGATTGGTTCCTGCTCGATGAATCAAATGATGGCGCAGGGCCAATGGAAGCGCAGGGCCAATGAAAGCGCAGGACGTTAATCAGGCGTAAGGCTGAGGGCGAGGAGGCTAAATCGCAATTGATCGCATCAAATGTCGACTCGGCACTGATTGTTTCTCCTTGCAATCTGGTTTTTATTCTATCGCATATCGAGCGATGTCCCGCGTTAATCTTGGATTTGGTTGGGGGTCTCACCAAACCAGACATCTTCAACATCAGACATAAGCAACGATTCAAATTCGCTGCGCCGACAAGCAGAGAAACTTCATTCGGATAGCTTGTTGAGACATTGGAAACAACAGTCCTGGGTCAAGTTGCCGCTTTGAGTGATGATAGCATTGGCGGAGCGGAGAAATGTCCGGTTGGACGCTGCGACTTCGCAAGTGAAACTGCATGTGCAATCCAAACATCGCTTGCCAATGGTGCAGTGGATCCGACGGCGATTTGTTGATTTTCGAATACTTGAACCAGCGTGGTCTCGATTTGCGGTCTCACTCGTCGAGCGACGTGAAAAGTGACGATAAACGAGAAATCAATAAAAGCGGATCATCGCTGTAAAAAAAATTCGCCGTAAGTAATTGTTTCTTTTGTCTCTCTTTAAATTCGCAATGAAATTTGGGCGGTTATGGCGAAATCCGCGAAAAATAGTCCGGTCTCGCTCTAATTTGCAGGTAGGTCGTGGTTTGCACTTCGGGTAGACTATGGGTAGGTCTCAAAAAAACCTCCCTCCTTTTCTTCCTTCCAAATTGCAAGATGATGCGGCGAGCCTTTTGCAAAATATTCGCGATGGTCGTTCTGCTTATCGCGGGGCTGATATTTACCGACGACGCGCGATCCAACGAACCTGTCAGTTTTCAGTTGGATGTGCAGCCCATTTTGACTTCGACCGGATGCAACTCTGGTGGTTGTCACGGCAAACAGCGCGGTCAAAACGGGTTTCAGCTTTCGTTGCTCGGGTTCGATTCTGATTACGATTTTGCTGCGATCACAAAAGAATCCAGAGGACGCAGGATTTTTCCGGCTTCGCCCGAGAAGAGTTTATTGATTCAGAAGGCGACTGGAGCTTTGCCACATGGGGGCGGGCAACGCATCGCACCTAACTCTGATGAGTATCGTGTTCTTGTGGAATGGATCCAGCAAGGAAATTCTCGTGCGATTTCGAATGAAAAGAAACTGGTTCGTGTTTCGCTGAATCATACCGATCGGCTACTCGCAGCCAATGAATCGTCGCAACTTCAGGTTACAGCCCATTACGACGATGGAAGCACCCGTGATGTGACGAAGCAAGCGACCTATCAATCCAACGACGCGGCGATCGTTTCGGTTGATGAAGCGGGAAAGATCTTGGCGGGAAGCATACCCGGCGAGACTGCGATTATGGCTCGATACATGTACAACATTGAGGTTTGTCATGTCGCAATCCCATTAGCCGAAAAGGTGGAAGCATCAGTCTACAAACAACTGCCTCGAAAAAATTTCATCGATGAACTTGTGTGGAACAAGCTGAGTCGCTTAAACATCATTCCATCTGAATCGATCGATGATGCGAAATTCATGCGGAGGGTTTATACCGATATCATCGGTCGAATTCCAACAGCGGACGAAGCCCGCGAATTTTTGGGACTACAAAAAGACAACAAGCGAGAAAAGCTGGTCGACCAATTACTTGAAATGCCTGAGTATGCGGAGTTTGCAGCGAACAAATGGGCAGACCTTTTGCGAACGAATCCTTATCGTGTCGGAATCAAAACGACGCTTAACTATGACCGCTGGATTCGGCAGCAATTCCGCCAAAACGTTCCTTACGACAAGTTCGTCAAATCGATTGTCGCGGCAAAAGGGAGCACGTTCCGAAACGGGGCGGCTACGATGTTCCGCGATCGCAGGTCTCCAGATGAATTGACGACGATCGTGACTCAATTGTTTTTAGGGATCCGCTTAGAATGTGCGAAGTGCCACCACCACCCATTCGAAAAATGGAGTCAGGAAGATTTCTACAGCTTTGCGGCGTACTTTAAAAACGTCAGTCGAAAGGGGACTGGATTGTCGCCTCCCATTTCCGGCAGCGAAGAAATAATATTGGAAATGGGGAACGGTTCAGTAAAACATCCCGCGACAGGAAAAGTACTATCGCCCAATCCGCTATTTGGAACAGCTCAGGTCGCCGTAGAGCAAACTGGTTATGACGTTTTGCAATCGAGTGAATCGCCCAAAACGTTGCGAGAGGTGCTCGCCGATTGGATCGCATCTGAGGAGAACGAGTATTTTGCAAGGGTGCAGGTTAATCGTGTTTGGGCAGATTTGATGGGTCGAGGCATTGTCGAGCCAGTTGATGACTTACGTGCGACCAACCCACCGTCGAATTCAGAATTGCTTAACGCGTTGGCTAAAGATTTTTCCAATCATGGTTTTGATCAGAAGCATCTGATTCGGACGATCTGCAATTCCTACGTTTACGGTTTAAGCTCGAAAGCCAACGATAAAAATATTTCTGATCGTATCAATTATTCCCGGCACTTTCGTCATCGGATGCGAGCCGAGACGCTGCTTGACTCACTTTCGCAAATCACTGGTGTTAAGCCAAGTTTTGACGCAACACCCAGCGGTACTCGGGCCTCTGAGATTTGGACGCATCGCACGGGCTCACTATTTCTCGATACATTCGGGCGCCCGAATCCGAATGAAGATCCACCTTGCATTCGATCATCCGATTTTACGGTGACGCAATCTTTGCATTTAATGAATGCAAGAGACTTTCATTCGCAGTTGATTAATGAAAATGGGAACGCGGCGAAACTGGCAAAGAGTGACAAACCGTCGGGCGAGATTGTCAATGAGATTTATTTGATGATTTATAGTCGCCTTCCGTCGGCGGACGAATCGAAATTTGCGACTGCAATCGTTTTCGGGAAAGATGGGAAAACAAATCAACAAATCGCCGTCGGTAAAACGTCGCAACCAGCAGCAAAAGCGAAACCATCGGAAAAGGGTCGACGAAAACGAATTGAGGATTTGATGTGGGCGATGATCAACACACCAGAGTTTTCGATTCAAGATTAATTCGAAACGTTCAATGAATTTTGAAAATCTACAGGAGCCACGATGGCTATTTTGAAAAATTGTGACGGAACAACGCGGCGAGATTGCTTGAAACTTGGTTTGGGCGGCTTGGTTGCGGGCGGTTTTCTTGGATCGTTAGAAGCCCGGGCTATTGCTAATGAACAGCGGGCAAAGAATCGCGAGGCCGATGCGTGCATTTTGATTTGGCTGGATGGCGGTCCGACACACTACGAGACTTTCGACCCCAAGCCTTTGGCTCCGGTTGAAATCCGCGGTCAATTCGAGGCGATTCAAACAAAGGTCAGTGGCGTTCACTATTCCAAGCATATGAAAAAGATGGCTGCGATTGCGGACAAACTTGCCGTCGTTCGGTCGATAAGGCATAACCAGGGCAATCATGGTGCTGGCAACCATTACATGATGACCGGTGCGCCGCCGCGAATTCCGGTCGGATGCGGTGCGTTTGTCAGTTTCCATCCGAGCTTGGGCTCAGTTGTCGCCAAAGAATTAGGGGCTCCCAACGGATTGCCACCCTATTTTTCGATGCCGCGAATGTCGCGTTCTGGCGGACCGAACTTCCTGGGCGCCAAGTACGCTCCATTCGTCGTTTCTGATGATCCGAACCGTAAGAGCTTTCGCGTGCGAGACGTCGCGCTTCCCAGTGGCTTGGACGGAGGTGATTTCTCGGTCCGAAAAGATATTCGGTCATCGATCGATAAAATGCTGCGGATGAATGATGAAGTCGCGGGTGATCCGGCAATGGCTTTTGATGAATTTTATGATCAAGGTTTCGAATTGATTTCCAGCAAGGAGGCTCAAGCTGCCTTCGATATCGGAAAAGAAGATGGCGCGACACGAACAGCGTTTGGACGAAATCCGTTTGGTCAGCGAGCATTGCTGGCTCGGCGATTGGTGCAAGCTGGTGTGCCGTTCGTTACCTTGTATGAAGGTGGATGGGACCATCATGTTGGGATTTTCGATGCTTTGGATAAGCGTCTACCATCGTTCGAGTCATCGATTGCTGCCCTGATCAATGATCTGGAAGTTAACGGAATGCTCGAGCGAACGATGGTTGTTGTCTTAGGTGAATTTGGGCGTACGCCAACGATTAACGCTCGCGGCGGTCGTGATCATTGGTCCAATGCAATGAGCGTTGTGTTTGCTGGTGGCGGAACAAGTGGCGGTCAAGTCATTGGAGCGACCGATAAACAAGGCTATTCCGCGGTTGAAAATGTATTATCGCCCGAGAATTTCGTATCGACGATCTACAAAAAATTGGGAATTGATCCGGGCAAACTCCTTCGTTCTCCAGACGGTCGTCCGATCCATCTTGTCAGCGATGCCAATCCAATCAAAGAGCTAATGGCGTAATGATTGGCATGCACAACTTTAAGCTTGGGATTATTCTGATACTGTTGTTTTGTTTTTCGGATACGTGGTCTTTGAATCGCGTTTTCGGTCAGCCGAAATTGGAAAGTTTTTTTCCAGCCTGCGTAGAGATTGGAAAAAAATCGACGGTCAAAGTTTTGGGTACGTTTGCAAACTGGCCTGTCAAAGTTATTGTCGATCGTCCCGGTTTAAACATAACAGTAGGCGAAAAAGGAATTCTCGGAGTCGATGTCTCGGCTGAAGCGGTGCCCGGTATTTATTGGGTTCGTTTGCTCGATCCCTCTGGTGTATCGGAACCTCGTGCGATTATTCTCGATCGGATGAATGTCGTTGAAGAGGCGGAGCCGAACGATAGATTGAATCAAACTCAGTCGATTAAGTTGCCGGCGGCGGTAACCGGTGTACTTGCCAAAAGTGGTGATGTTGATTGTTACTCCGTGATCCTAAAAAAAGGCGACACACTCGTCGCATCGATGATCGCGAACCCGGTTTTGGGTACATCTATGGACGGTGTGATTCAGATTAGTGATTCACGCGGTTTCGTGTTGAATCAAAACGATGATTCCAAAGGTGTTGATCCGCAATTGGTGGTGAAGATTCCGCGTGATGGAAACTATTTGGTTCGAGCATTTGCATTTCCAGCAGCGCCAAACAGTACGGTGCGGTTCGCCGGAGCAGCGGATTACCGTTATGTTTTGCGTTTGACCACAGGACCATTTGTTGACACCTCAATTCCCTTTCCAAGTCATTCAATTCAGGAGAATGCACGATTGGTCGGATGGAACTTGGAGCCCGGCATTCTAGCCGTCTCAATTTCGCAAAAATTGCAAACAGTGAATTCAGAATCAAGGCCCCTCCGTAAGACAATTGCATACTCTCCGCAAGCCGCTGGCTGGTTTGAAACCACAAATCGATTCCGAACTCTACCTTCCGAAATGGTTTTAAATGTTACGGAATCGATAACAAAACCCGGGGAGTTCGATCTCTTTCAATTTGAGGCCACCAAAGGTAAAAAGCTCCGATTGGAGATTGAATCGAGACAATACGGTTATGAATTGGACCCGGTAATCACCGTGTTTGATGCAAATGGAAAAAAGCTTGCTGAGAAAGACGATCGGTCAAAAACGGAACCCGATCCGGTGCTTGATTTCGCGATCCCATCAAGCGGAAGTTACTTCGTGCGTGTGAAGGATGTAGGAGATGCCGGCGGCAAGCGATTTTATTATCGCTTGCAGATCAACGCGGTGGTGCCGGATTTTGAGTTGTCGGTCGCAAAATCGAGCCTAGTGGTTACCGAAAAACAACCCGTCGAATTCGAGGTTGCGGTAAATCGTCTCGATGGTTTCGACAAGGAAATTAGTGTTACAGCATTCGATCTGCCAAGCAACATTCTATGCGAATCGGTCATCTCGAAACCCAAAGGTGACTCTGCGAAAAAGGTCAAGTTGAAGTTTGCATTGAAAACAAAAAAGGCATTTCAAGGGAGAATTGAAATCCGTGGCGTCGCGAAATCCAATGATGGTTCTATTCGGTTGCAACGAATTGCGACATTTGCTTTGCCAAAAGGTAAATCCAGAGACTTGTTTCTGACTGCGAAAGAATAAATCTATAGTTGAGGTTTGACTCGAACGTGGTTCGATTGACAGGTAAATCTAGCGGATTGCATTTTGATTCCAAAAATGAGTACGAAGATTGGAAAAACAATGATTCAGAGATTTAAAATTGTTGAACGAAGATTGCTTGCTATTCTGGTCACTGGATTGGCCCTCACTGTTTTTTCGGAAGTAACATTTGCGGAAAACTCGGTTTCTGGACAGCCGAATATTATCTTCATCATGGCGGATGATTTAGGCTACGGTGACCTCGGTTGTTATGGACAGAAACGGATTGCTACCCCCAATATTGATCAGCTCAGTAAAACAGGAATGCAGTTTTCTGATTTCTATGCCGGATCAACCGTTTGTGCTCCGAGCCGTTGTGTACTGATGACCGGGTATCACACGGGGCATTGCTTCATACGTGGGAACGGAAAAGAGAGCTTGCGACCACAGGATGTCACCGTTTCCGAGGTCTTGAAAAACGCCGGATACTCGACCGGTATGTTCGGGAAATGGGGACTCGGAAATGTGGGTTCAACTGGTCTGCCTGCGAAGCAGGGCTTTGATGACTTCTTTGGCTATCTCGATCAAACTCATGCGCACAACTATTATCCGACATTCCTAATTGATAATGACAAACGGATACCGTTGAAAAATGTCGCTGAGAGCGAGGGACAATACGGCCAAGGTGTTGCAAAGGAAAAAGTAGAATACAGCCACGATCTAATCATGGACCGGGCATTGAAGTTTGTGGACACGAATCGCAAGAAGCCATTTTTTCTTTATCTTCCGCTGACGATCCCGCACGCTAACAATCAAGCCAAAAACAAGGGAATGGAAATTCCTGATTATGGTATTTATGCGACCAAAGATTGGCCCGAACCGCAAAAAGGGCACGCGGCAATGATTACGAAAATGGATACCGACGTCGGACGCTTGATGAAAATGCTGGATGATTTTGGGATTCGAGACAATACGATCGTTTTCTTTACATCTGACAATGGACCGCATCGTGAGGGTGGTAACAATCCTGATTTTCAAAATTCAAACGGTCCGTTAAATGGAATCAAGCGAGCGTTAACCGATGGCGGCATTCGAGTCCCGATGATCGTCAATTGGCCTGGAAAAATAAAGGCAGCAAGTAAGTCAAAGCACATCGGTGCGTTTTGGGATATTATGCCAACCTTCGCAGAAATTGCCGGTGCATCCAAGAGTGTTCCCAGCGATGTTGATGGTATCTCCTTCTTACCTGAACTGACAGGTAAAAGTGATCAACAACAGCACAAAAATCTGTTTTGGGTCTTCTTTGAAGGAAAAGGAGCGCGAGCATTGCGAAAAGGGAATTGGAAAGCTGTTCAGCAACCGATCCACTCCGCTGTACGGCTTTATGATCTTTCAACCGACATCGGGGAGACAGCGAACCTTGCTGCGAAATATCCGGAAGTTGTTCAACAGATGGTTGCAGAAATGGATTCCGAATACACGCCGATGCCTCGGTGGCAATTCCCCAAAAAGAGAAATGCTAAGCCGAAGAAGCGTTGATTGGGATGAACCCAATTTGATTTAGAAAAGGCTACGACCTGCGGAGATTTGGAGAACTAACGGAATCGAGAATTGGGGAATCGAGAAAAAACAATCTGTCTTTCTAATCCATACCCTTCAATTGGAAGAGAAACTGTTCGTTTTTTAAAAAAAGTGATTTTGATTTGCGCTTTTCGTTCCAACATAAGATCCTGAATCGTGACCCAGTGTTGCATTTTTGATTTTACTGCCTAACAACCGTCGCTACTTCTTTCGTTTTTCGGAAGCGTTATGTTTTGTCGGGGTTGAACCGCAGCTATATCGAAGGCCTGTAACCCTCCATTGCTTTGGTTGTTGGAGGTCGATTTTTTTGATCATTTCGTCCCATTTTGGTTGCCTCAGCGTGCATTTTCCATTTGCCGACTAAAACGCTTCGCAGAATCGACGGTCTGCTGCTCGCTATCATCATTAACGGCTTGTCATTGACCCAAGTTTCTTTGGCAACTGGCGGTGAACGACAGGCATAGCAAGAATTCTGCCCAGAAATCCTGTCCAGAAGTGTTACAAAACGATGGGATGCTTCTTGAACCAGATTCCTTGCAGGATCAATAATCGTGGAATCTGTAATTCAGACCGGTAGAAATCACGTTTTTGGTTTACTCAAGGCGTTTTGGGTAATAACTGGAAAGCGTCGATGATAACGAAGCCGTCGGTGTTTTTATTACTGATCGTAATGAGCGTTTCAACGTCACCCTTTAAATGAATTTCGCCGATGAGTTGGAATCGCTGCCCCGTAGGAAAGGTCTTGGTCTGATCAACAATAAATTTCTTTTCGTTCGAGCCACTGACCACCGTGATTGGGACCTTTTTCCCGCGAGTCATGTGAGCTGAATAGGCCATCAACAGCTGATAGGCACCCGGCTTTGGTACGATAAATCGAAAGGTTGCCGAGGCAACACGATCGCCTTTAGCGGTGGCGCCCGGCTTTCCACTGAAGATGTAGCCGCGTCCAATGTACGGCTTGAAGTTCTGCGAGCGCGACCAATTACCCGAGAGTTTGGCCTTTTCATCATCCAGCACGATTCCAGACAGGCGTTTTGGGTCGATGGATTCCGTCGATAAAGGCAAGTCTGATACGGCCGGCAATTCGAGCACCTGCCTCTGGGCCAAAAGTCGCTCGCGAAGCTTAGGGTATGGCAGATCTTGGACGGTAGATTCCCGTTTGGCTGCAAGTGCGGCAGCGATCCCAGCACTTTGGCCAATGATCATCCAGGTTCCTTCGATTCGCAGCGATGAAATACCGACATGCGTGCACGAAAGTGCCGTGGGGACCAGCAAGTTTTCACATTGCTTCGGTTTTGGAAGGATTGATCGATAAGGGACGTGGTACGCGTAGCCCTGTTTGGGGTTGCTTCGTCTGACCGGAAAGATCGTTCCTTCGTTGATGACACCACCGTCTTTCAACGCGATTCGCTGACAATCGTGCGAATCGATCGGGAAAGACGAAATGGCGATCGGATCATTCTTCTTTGGCGAATCAAGGATATCTTTTTGTTTGATCACATACATGCCGCGCATCCGCCGCGATTCGCGAACATAAAGCGCCGGTGAGAAATGATCGTAGCTGGCAAATTCGTCCTTGCATAAGCCGAGCTTACCATACTTTTCACGCATGGCTTTGGGGACGGACGGGTCGGTTGAAAGAAAGTGAATGAACTCAAGCGTGTACTGCTTGTGGGCTTCCCAGATCGTTTTCCGCCCTGCTTCATCAGCCAAATGCCAATCGTTCCCTCCGCCAACTAGGCCAAGGGAAAACTGTCCTCCAATCGAATTATTGCCGTCGAGTTTATTGCCCGGCAACGGATAGAGATCAAAACCGACTCGCGCACCAGCCTTGATCGCTCGACGAACAACTTCGAATCGTGCAGGATCGTAACTTGTCGGTTTGGGCATCGGGACCTTGTTGTCAGGATTTTCGGTCAAGCACAATCGAAAGCTGTAGGTCATCACGTTCTTATCGCCGGCCGTAGCGTCCCCTGCATCGTTGGTGGTCACCAGAGGTAGCAATTTGCCATTGTCGTCAAAGCCGTCGATGTTGATGTTCTTCTTAGGATACTGTTTACCCGCCATGGACTCGCCATATTGAGCGTGTCCCTCACGTCCGATCGTCCAATCAACCCCAGCCGATGCCATCAAGTCGCCCTCATAAGTGCCATCGACATAAATTTTGGCATTGAAAATCCCGTTTGTCGTGACCAGCGACGTGATTGTTGCGCCATTCTTTTCAACCGCTTTCAGCTGGCGTTTGGTCAACACTTTGACACCTGCCTCATCGAGCATTTGCTTTGTCACTCGCATGGCAACATGGGGTTCAAAAGTCCATATCGATTGGTCCTTGACTGCCGGATTGTAGGGCGGTTTTAATCGTCGGTCGGTATAGTCCTTGACGACCCGCAAATGCCATTCGTCGAACAATCCCATCACTGTTTCTCTGTCCATCTGGTTGGAATCGCAATGACTGAGTCCACCTGTGCTCAAACCGCCAATATGGTCGGTGGGTTCTAGCAGTATCACAGACGCACCTTCGCGCGCCGCTGAAATCGCAGCACAAAATCCGGATGGAGTTGCTCCATAGACAATTACGTCTGCTTCATCTTCGGCAACAACTCCTCGACAGATAGCCAGCATGAAGACCATCCCCAAAAAGAAATGAGCCGCTTGAATGGTCGTATTCAACTGCATTCTCCTCAACGGTGATGTGCCAACCGCCGGAGATGGAAAGGCGTTTGGGTTTGTGATCAGCTTTTCAGCCTTCGTTGATTTGGCATTTGCAGTGGTGATGTCGGTGCACTGCGGTTGCGCTGCAAAACTGATTTGACGATAAAATAGGTCCATCCACAAGCAATAAGAAACGGCATCGTAATCATGAACATGATGCTAAGAGCAAAGCCCTGATCAATGTTGCTGGAATCCGATGCAATTGCTTGTTTACACGTTGGGCATGCGGCCACCGTTTCATTGAAGCACAAGAGAGCGAGGGCGACCAAAATCAATTTATTTAGGCTTTTCATGTTACGACCTCTTGAGCTGGGGCAACAAAAATCCAGTACAGCATGAGATAGACAATTACGCCGGTGACTGAGACGTATAGCCAAATTGGAAAAGTGAATTTTACAATGCGGCGATGTTTCTCCCGGTTGTCTTTCAGTCCATGATAAATCGAAATGATGGCCAGCACAGGTACGGTGACGGCAAGCAGGATATGTGAAATGAGTAAAGGGTAATAAAAATAAGCGACCGTGGGGTAGTTGGCCACTGGGAATTTCTTGTCCCCCTCTAAAGCCATCCTCGTAAGATAAAACACTAAGAACGCGGCTGAAGCAGCAAATGCAGCGAAAATTAGATTCTTGTGCAAGTTCTCCTTTTTTTGCTTAATTGCAATCACAGCAGCAAGAAGCAAAACGAGGCTCGTTACGTTAAATCCCGCGGTGATGTGCGCCAAAGTAAATTCGGCGAAAAATGTGAAACTGTTGAAGTTGGAAACTAAGTTGTTCATTTCGATGTGGCTGGCTCCTTTTCCGAAAGCAAATCATCAAGCAATAGACGCATTTTCACGACGTCGTCTTCATCGTCGTATTTGAACTGACCTCGAACTTTTCCCCATTTGTCGACGACGATTAATTTCTCCGAATGAGTTTCGCCAGTTCCAGCATTAACATTAAAAAACTCAGACCCTATTGCTCGCATTTGTAATTGATCATTGCCGGTTAGGAAGTGCCAATTCGAATCGGCGTTGTATTTTTTTGCGTACTCGTTCAGAACCTTGGGCGTATCACTCTGCGGATCGTTCGTAATACTAACGAACGTTAAGTCTCGGTCACCCAATTGCTGACGGAGTTCTTTTACTCCATTGAGTAGCTTTGGGCATGCCCCAGTGCAGTTTGAAAAGAAAAAGTTGGCAACCCAGACTCTTCCCTTCATTTGGTTCGAGTCAAACGTTTGGTTCTTCGAGTCGGTCAATTTAAAGTTAGTGAGCCATTCTTCAGTCCGCCAAGAGGGCCAGTTTGGATCAGCGACAGCGGAGCTTTTTGTTTGGTTATCAGCTGAGTTGCCCGACGCTTCTTTCGCACCCGAATCGCTTTTTAATTTGGCAACAATCTCAAACGAACTGTGTGGGACCGCTCGCGTCTTTACAATTTCATCAGGTGCAGGTTCAGAATCTTCAGCGATCAGCATCTTGGCGGTCTTGACCAAACGTTTCAGTTCATCCGCATCATTCCATTCAAAAGCATCGCGGAATCGCCCCCACTTATCGACCATTAGAATTCGTTTCGTGTGGGTTTTTGGATCGACGCCGACCATGAAACTTTTGGTACCGATCGCTGAAATCGCTTCTATCTCACCCGTCAGGAACTTCCACTTTTCGGGTGCAATCACGAAACTGTCGGCATAGTCTGCAAGGACCTTGGGAGTATCATTGGCCGGATCGCACGAAATACTCAGAACGGTGAAGTCGTTGGTCGAGAGCTTTGCGTGGATCTCTGAACTGATCGCATTGTTTTGATCGCTGCATTCGAATTTGCAGGTTGTGAAGAAGAAGCTTGCGACCCAAACCTTGCCCTTCAAATCCTCGGATCCGAACGGTTTTCCGTTTCGTTCCGTCAATTGAAATTCAGTAACCGAATGCAATTCGGAGTACTCGAATTCGTTGAGGTTTGAGCCCCCTGATTGGGTCGGCACTGACTTCGAATCGTCTTTCTTGTCAGTTGTACAACCGAGCACGATAAGTAGAAGGCTGAATACCAGAATCGCGAATGTCGATCCGGTCAATTGACTTTTTCGATATTGAGTATTCGGTGTCATGTGAATTGTTTCAAAAGAACCAGGAGGTGGGGGCACTGCTCGTTATTTAGCTTGAAGGTCTGAAGCGGGAATTTCGATTTGACCCAAGTCGAACACTTCCTTGTCTTTGATGGTTACGTCGACTAAACCCTTTCGTCCAACCGTGATTGTCTTTCCGCCAGCAACTGCCGATTTCACATAGCCTGCATTTTCGTGCCAAAACTGAATCTGCCACTCACCAGCAGGCAGGTACTTTATCTCGAACTCACCCGTTTTCGACGTGATCGCCATATAAGGTTCATCGCGGACCATGATGTAGCCTTTCATCCATGCGTGAGCGGTACATGACACCGTGATTGGGCGGGTTTCGATCAGCGGCAATTGAACGTCGACATGAGCACCCGCCGGAATCCCAACGTTGTGGCTGTTTGGGTCGTTAAACGACGTGATGTTCGCGTTGTGCCCTACCTCGTCACTGTTCTTAACGCTCAGGATTTGCTTTGTCGTCATTAGGGTGATGTGAGGTTCGAATCGGCATCGTTGATTATCGAGTGAAACCGGCTGGCTCATTTTTGAATCGTAAAATGGATGGATCGCCAGCGGCGTTGATGGTTTTGTCAAAAACACCACAATGTTTTTAATTCCGCGATCCGAGCCAACCACTAAATCCCTCGAATACATCGGTAATTCACACGCATTTTTATCTTTGTCAGGTACGATCTCTTTACGAACTGGAATTTCGCCAGACGCGATGAATCTGCCCTTCAAATGGCCCCACTCGCCCGGTACATCGTCATACGACTTTTCGACGGTGATCTTCTCGTTCGATTTGGCGGATTGGGCAGCGGCCACACTTGGTGACGCTTCTTTCTTCGAAGAACTGCTTTCACCGAGGGTTTCGGCATCATTGGACTGATCGGCTGAACTTGATGAAGCGACATCCAAAACCTCGTAGGCCGCGAATTTTTGCCGATCGTTTGAGTAGCTTTTGGTTCGATTTCCGATATCCGGGATGAGGACTAAAACGAGCAGCGCACTCATAACCGCAGCGGGGATCGTCAAAACAAATTTCCAATTGGATTCCCATTTTAGGTGCATGAAAAACACAATCACTAAAATGGCTTTAGCGACAGAAATGACTAGCATCGCAGTCCATCCACGAACCGGTTGATCCATTAACGACGAATTCGCAACACCAAACGAAAGAATGGTCAGGCCCAGCAAGATGGCAAATATGACCGCAAAAAGTTTGGTTCGATTGACGTGAGTATGATCGCTCATTTGTTTATCCAGGTTATCCGTCGCGCCGATCAAAATAAGTACAATAACGGGAAGAGAAAGATCCACACCAAATCGACAAAGTGCCAGTAAAGGCCAAAATTTTCAATCAATCCAGCTCTTTCCGTCCCTAAGCTCATTGGGAGAATTAACAAGAAGCCAATCAGTCCAATCAACACATGTAACGCATGAAATCCGGTTAGGAGAAAGTACGAGTTCGCCCAAGTATTGCCACTGGGTAAAACGAACGGTAAGTCCAAGTGTAACGTTTCCGTTAAAGGTTCCCCAAGCTGATGGTCTTCTTTTTCAAAGAAGGCACGTCGGCTTTTAATAGCTTTCAGCCGCAAGTTTTTCGCGGCGATTTCGTTCTCAACAGGAATTCGACTCACACCGAGAGTTGTTTTCTCCGATTCGAGTTTTGTCGTTTCTTCCGTTTGTTTATCGTCCTTCGTTTCAACGCCCGCTAATTCTTCAAGTCGTTTCGAGATATCGGTTAAGCGATCGGTTGTCTTTTTTAGTTGAGCTTTTTTCTCAGCCAATTCCGGTGCCAGCTTTTTCGATTCAGCAGCTGTTTCGGCGTCCTCGATTCTCAGGTATTCCAACGCGGACTCTTTGTAGCGAGGGTTGGCGTTGATTTGATAAGCCAGTAGATCAAGCGCCCGAACCTGGACCTGTGTTGCGTTTGTTTTACCGACAACGCGCGATGTCCAATTGACCAGGTTCTCTTGAATGTCGGAAATGTGCTTTACTTTATCACCCGCAGATCCAGAATCGTTTTGAATCTTTTTCAATTCGTCTTTGCAGTAAAGCTGCAATGCCGACAGGTATTGTAAATCGGGCTTATCGTATATTTTGCTGCGCGGCATGGCCGGGTAGATGCCGTGGTGAAATTTCGAGTTGTATTCGTAGCCTTTTACAGCCAGGAACGTCGCCCCCAGAATGAATGTCGCAAATAGCCATTTGCGAGCTGTTTTCCCGTTATTGGATTTTGCAGCTTCAATCGACATAACGATGGTGAAGCTAGAGCAAATGAGTACCAGCGTATTCATCGCACCAATCCATTCAACAAGATGGACGTCGATTGGCGTCGGCCAGGATCCTGATGGTGCACCAAATCGTAAGACAATGTAGGCACCAATCAACGCCGAGAAAAACATAATCTCGGTAGAAAGAAACAGCCAAACACATAGCTTCCCGTTAGAAATCGGCAGACCGGGCTGATATCGTAATTGAAGATGCCCCGTCTCATTATGTTGTCCTGGCTGCGCATCATGCTGCGACTGGACCGGGCTAGATTCATCTTCAGGTTGGTGGGTCATGAAAAAGTTCCTGTGTCGCCAGGCGACTACGATTCAAAACTTCGTGATTCGGTTTTTAGCAACGAATTTCAGTTGAGCTAAACACTTTTTTACCAAGGTTACGAGAAAAAAATCTAGGTAAAACAGCACAACGCAATCATGAATAAAGGAAGAAAAATGATCGACGTCCGCAGTAATTTTCTCGCGGTCAGATCGCTTCGTTCCAGCAAAAAACGTACTGAGGAAATTAAATACAGCGTGCACAAGATCGTGGACGCAATGAAAAACATGATTTGAGAACTTCCTTGCATTGCAAATCCGAGTGGCAGGCAAACGGCATACATAACAATCGCCGTTCCAACTGCCAGTCGCCCAGCGGCAACACCTGTTGGCTCTGTCGAAGTGAGCATGACCAAGCCACTCTTCTCGTATTCGTACCGATACAACCATGCGATCGCCATGAAATGAGGGAATTGCCAAAAGAAAAGGACTGCAAAGAATAGCCATGACTGCGTATTGATCGTTTCACTCGATCCCGCCGCACCCATCAAGATCGGCATCGCCCCTGCAACGGCACCCACAATTGTGTTCGTCCATGTTCTAACCTTCATCGGCGTATAAACGAGAACATAAAGGACCCAAGTCGCTAGACCTAAAATTGCTGCGAGGACACTGACTTGGAGGAACAAGTAGCTTAATCCACCGCCAAAGCTTATCGCACCAAACACGGCAACTTCGTTTGCGCTAAGTTTTTCTGCGGGCAGTGGTCGTTTGGCGGTCCGTTTCATCATCGAATCGGTGTATCGTTCGATGTATTGATTGAAAGCGCTCCCACTAGCTGCTATCAGAAATGTCCCAATCATGGCATTCAGGATTCGAATTAAATTTGAACCCTCTGGAGCAGCGACATACGCGGCGACACCTACCGTGATTAGAACCATCGTTGTGATTCTTGGTTTGGTCAGTTCGACGTAAGCACGCCATTTCGAAATTGTGTTTTCGTGACTCATAACTGCCACTGTTGACGCCTCACTCATGCTTGAACTCCCAAACTCGATACTTGCATATCCCGGTTCGTTGGTGTTTCAATCATCTTATCTTTATTTGGTTGGTTCGTGATTTGCCAGGAAAACATTTGCATCATCATCACTGTTGACGTCATCAAGATGAGGGATCCCATTGCGACATGCCCTGTTACAATCGATGTTTGCACTATGCTCTTATCGAGTGTCAAAAGCCCAGCAAATACGCCGAATTGATCCGATCCGAATGGCCAATGGTACTTGGTGATCCACGTTCCCACACCCAGAACGTACTGTGCGATGACAAACAACGTGACCAAGAAGCTGGTACCTCGGATCGATTCAAGTTGCTTTCCATTCGCTCGCCTGATGATGAAAATCACGACCGTCAACAACAAAACGACCGTGGCGAACAAAACGTGTAGTAAAACGAGCAAGCGAAACCAATGAAAGGAAGCCGACTCCTCAATATGTCGCATATTGGCGCCGAGGACTAGTTGCAGAAAGCTTCCGGCGGTTAAACAGATGGTCAATGTTTGCAGCTTTGTCCGCCGAGTTGGTTGCGACACTGCGCTGACGGAACGAGAGTTCTGATACAGCACGGTCGCAAATGCTGCGGAGAATGCGAAAAACGCCGGACCAACACAGCCGTGCACCATCGCCAGAATACGATCGGCGGCAAGTACTCTCACGCCGCCCAAAAGACCTTGCAAGATCACCAGAAGCAAGGCAAAGACGGACATCCATCGCAGGCAGGCATTTTTGGAATTTCTAAACGTTGAAATCACCAACATGATCGCCACCAAGCCCGCTGTTGAACCGAGCAAGCGATGGCCATGCTCTATAAACAAATCCCACGGTCCAAAAAACCAAGATTCGAAAGGATAGGAGAACATGTTATAGCCGTAGGTGTTCGGCCAATCTGGTACCGCCATCCCAGCGTCCGTCGAGGTGACCAGGCCACCAGCCCAAATCAACGGAAACGTAACGCAACCCAACAACACTGCCCAGCGAAACGGGCGTTTCAAATTCGCACTTGGCAGGGGAGCACTTTCTTCCAGTGATCGAATTCGTTCGTCTAACGTGCTCACGATTCACCGCCAGATTCTGTTTGGTTCGTCGCTTCCAATGGTGGATCTGTTTGCATCAAATAATCTTTTTCTGCATTCGGATGACTGTACTCATAGGGCCCGCGGTGAACGACCGGTTGAAAATCAAAGTTTCCATGACCCGGAGGACTGGGAGTTGTCCATTCAAGGGTGTTGGATTCCCACGGATTACGGCCCGCGCGTTTGCCAAAAAAGATGCAACCGAAAAAGTTGATTACGAAGAATACTTGGACAACGCCCATTCCGATCGCGCAGTAGGTGATGAACTCATTGATCCACATGATCTGTTCGTAGTCTTTTGCCATCACAAACACTTTGTTCACGCCGTTTGACGCAGTCAATTCCAGTTGGCTGGCGCCTGCCTCAATCTGTTGTTTCAACGATTGGAAGGACGCATAACGTCGGGGAACGCCCATCCAACCCAGGACATGCATGAGAAAAAATGTTCCGTTCAAGAAAACAAACGTCAGGAAGAAGTGGATCTTGCCGAGCGTTTCATTCATCATACGACCGAAAATCTTAGGAAACCAAAAATAGATTCCGGCAAAGACACCCATCACCGTTCCAGCAAAGAGAACGTAGTGGATATGCGCTACGATGAAATAGGTATCGTGGAGTGGGATGTCAATTAGCGGTGAGGCAATCGGAATACCAGATAATCCGCCGATTATGAACATGGAAACGAACGATATCGCAAACAACATGGGCGTTGTCAGGCGAAGGTTACCGTTCCATAGTGTACCGAGCCAATTGAACACTTTGATGGCACTGGGGAGCGCGATCAAAATCGTCGAGAGGCCGAATGTTGTACCTAACCATGGGTTCATGCCCGAAATAAACATGTGGTGTCCCCAAACGATGAACCCTAATCCCGCAATTCCAGAGATCGAAAAGATCATCGGCTTGTAACCAAAGAGTGGCTTGCGGGCAAAGCAGCTCAAAATGTCTGAAACCATTCCCATGGCCGGCAAGATCATGATGTAGACGGCCGGGTGTGAATAGAACCAGAATAAATGTTGCCACATCAGGGGTTCGCCACCGCCGGATGACGCTGCACTCTCGGGACGAAAGAATCCAGTTCCAAAGGCGTTATCCGCCAGTTGCATGCAAAGCGCGGCCGTTAAAACAGGCAACGCGAATGCTTGTAAAATTGCGGTGACAAACATTCCCCAGATGGTCATTGGCAAGCGAAACATCGTCATACCCGGGGCACGCATCTGAATAATGGTTGTCAAATAATTGACCGAGCCCATCATCGAACTGATCCCAACGCATATTAAACCTAACAGCCAATAGGTCAGTGCGGGCCCTGCAGCCATCGGCGGATTGGCCGTCCAGCCAAACGCTGGTCCAAACGTTGGCGTAGCGAAGCTTAAACCCATGAATATAAAGGCCGGCCACATGACCCAATAGCTGAGCATGTTCAGCGTCGGAAACGCCATGTCATCGGCGCCGATCATCAGCGGTATGAGAATATTTCCAAACGCACCTGCCAAGATCGGAATGATCACGAAGAAGATCATGATCGAGGCATGCATCGTAAATAACATGTTGTAAAAATCGGGCGAAATCTGTCCGCCTTCGGTTGCGAAAAGTTCTTTGCCAAAATAGGGCATGCTTGTCCATGGCCAGGCTAACTGAATACGAAGGGCAATCGCCAACGCACCGCCTAAAGCAAACCAGATGAGCGTCGAAAAAAGAAATTGTGTCCCAATGACCTTGTGATCACGGGAGAAGACATATTTCCAGATAAAAGATTGTTTTTGATGATCAGCAGATTCCGTCATTTTTCTTCCGCCTCGTTCATCGCAAAACCATTTTGTTTTAGGTCGTTCAACTTTAAGAACTCTTGGAAATCCGATTTCGTTTTTGGATAGAGTCGCCCGTTCATACGGGCATGTCCCCAACCACACAATTCAGCACAAAGGATGTCGTAAACTTTATCCTGTTCGATTTTTTCGCTTACAATCGTGAACCATGCGAATTGTTTCTTGCCAGGGATGAGGTCCTGCTTGATTCGTAAATTTCGGAGAAAAAAACTATGCAAAACGTCTTCACTTTCCAGCTGAACCACCAATGGTTCATCCGTCGGCAAATGCAATTCGTTTTCCAAGACAAAGTCGTCCGACGTGCCCAGTTCCCCGTCTAGTCCGGCGTACCAAAACCTCCAACCGAACTTCCTTGCCACTACTTTGACAATCGGCTGTTGCAATGCGGTTGTTCCGTCAGCAAGCGTCACAACCGGCTGGTTGATCTTTTGCCTTTCCCAGTAAACTGCCTGGAAAATGAAGATGCCGATCAAAACGACACCTGGAATGACCGACCAAATGATTTCCAATTTCGTATTTCCGTGGGAATAAGTCGCTTTCCGATCGGCATTAAACGGATAGGACCACATCGACATCGCGAGGATGAGTCCGGTCCCGACAAAGACGATGCCGATGATCCACATCACCAGATTGAAAGCGAAGTCGATATCCTTTCCCGACTCCGATATATCGGCCGGCAGCCAAGTGTGTTCCAGGGGGTAAATTCCAAACGCCGACATCAGGCAAATTCCGACCCCAAGGATCGGAACGAGAAAAAATAGAATGCTCCAAAACCGATTCATTTGTCTGCCTTCTAGTTGATCGGTTTGTCGTTGACCGGCAAGTGCGACTGCCCACCTGTGATCGGTTCCGACTTGATGTTTCGAACGTATGCGACCAAACTCCAAATTTGGTCGTCCGTTAATGTTGCTGCGTTTGGCATTTGTGCGCCTTGAATGCCTTCCTTGATTCGGCGATACAACGTGTTTGGATCACGACCCCCACGGAAAACACCGTTTCTAAAATTTCGTGGGGCAATCGTTCGGGGAGGCAAGGCACCGTCGTTCACGAACTCGGCAATATAATCGTCCGATTTACCCTTTGCCCATTGATTCCAAACATCATAGTTATTCAGCTCTCCATCCCCATAACCGGTGAACCCATGGCACGATTTGCAGTCCCCCGCTTTTCCGTGGAAAATCTCGCGACCTTGAGCAATTAATGTGGAATGCTCGGGGTGTTTCGGATCAAAGCTTTCCGGAGCGGTAGGTGGCTGTTTTACGTTCGGTGATGTTTTTGCCTTGAGCCAGCTTTTGAAAAGACTTTCAACTTTTGCACCTTCCTCTTCGAACCAACCCATCAAATTATCTTTCTCTTCTTCGGATAATTTGTCGTAGCCGTCAGCAAAAACAAGCGGCAGACGTTCACCTGTTTCTAATTCCGAAGTCATCGTCCAAAGTAGCCTTTCTATTTCCCCTCGAAGGCTGAGGTATTTTACGTAATCAACTAACGCTTTCTTCTCGTTATCGTTGATCGCGACTTTGAAAGATGGCATCGACGTTCCCGGTATGCCTTCGTTGATGATGTGCATCAGGTCATCATCGGTCGGTCGGGCTTTTCCGCTGGTCGATTTGAATTTGTAAACTCCATGCCGAAAGTCGCGCGGGTATGGATTCAGTGTGAGAGCGGTTGGCCCATCACCGCCACCGGAGATTCCATGGCAATGTGCACAGTGTTCGCGATAGAGTCCGCGACTATCACCATTTTCATCACTGGATACGGGACCGGCCGAACGTTTGAGATTTTCAAAATCGACCAAGGTCGCAAAATCTTCTGCGTAACCCTCGTCATACTGTAGGTACCAATGGAACGAGTTCACATTGGGCATTGCTGGATCGTCGGGCGTTCCGAACAGCGCGGTTAGGATGTTGGCGACGTCCTGAGATTGTTCCGCAGAAAAAGGAGTACCATTTTCCGCTTCCTTTTTAGAGACAGCGTTGAATTGGAATGATGGTTTATCCGCACAACCCAAAAAAATTGTCAGAATGAATAGACCGACAACAATATTCGCAATTTGTATTTGTTTTTTCATGATGGCAGATGATCTTTTTCTTCTTCTAACCGCAAATTTTACTTCCCAACCACAAGTCATCATTCAAAACAAATCGGAATTTCAGATGTATCGTTGCTTAAGAGTGTTCATTCCTGGTCTTCGGATTCTTCTTCCTCTTCATTGATGTACTCTTTGGCTGACGTCTTCGCCCCCAGTTGTTCGCGAATCGATTCGACTTGGTTTGGGTCGTAGGAATAGGTAGGTGCGGTTGTTCGATAATAGCAACCAACAAGCAGAAGACAGGCCAAGACGGCAAAAATCAATTTTTTCATTTTTCATCCATTGCATCAGTCATTTCGAGTCGGCTGACCTTTTACTCCGTTCGGATTTTTTCGCATCGGTGATGCGGAATCGAACTTGTGCTGATTTTAAATTCCAACCTGACGTCTTCATTTAATTATGAGCTTTTCGTCAAATTACGAAATACCCACTCGAAATCAAAGCAACGTATGGAGCCTGATTGGAACCAGTGAACGTCTGGCTCCAATGCATTCATCGACCTATCAGGAAGAAATAACCGAACTCCACCGTGTCCGGTTAAAATGTTGAGAAAATTTCGTCAGCCGATTTTCCGATCAGCGATGATTCCATCTCAGTCTTTCGGAACAATTGATTCGACTGGAATTTCGATTTTTCCAAGATCCAGTGTCTCACCGGCTTTGATTGTTAATTTGATTTCGGCGCGACGACCCTTTGGTAAAGTCTTTCCACCGGCGGACGCCTTTTTGACGTAACCAACATTCTCTTGCCAGAATTGGAATGTGTGTTCTCCAGCAGGTAAATTCATAATTTCAAATTCGCCATTTTTTGCGGAGACCGCCATGTAAGGTTCATCTCGAACCAAAATATACGACTTCATCCAAGCGTGACTGTTGCAAGCTGCGTTGATTGGTCTGGTTTCGACCTCTGGCATTTCCAAGTCCACAAACTTCCCTGCCGGGATATTTGGGTTGTGGGAATTGTCGTCGTTAAAAGATGTGATGTTGGCGTTGTGTCCGACTGCGTCACTATTTTTTACACGAAGCTTTTGCGAAGTCGTCATTATTAAAATGTGTGGTTCGAATCGGCATTTCAAGTTATCCAATTGAACGGGCTTGCTCATCGCTTCTTTGTAAGACGGGTGAACAGGTACCGCTTTGGAAGGTTTTTTCAGAAAAACAACGACGTTCGCAAGCCCACCATCTTTGTCAATTAGCAATTGACGCGAGTACATGGGTAACTCGCAAGCTGCCTTGTCCTTGTCCGGAACGAGCTCGACAGCTTTCGGTGCATCTCCTGTGGCAATGAATTTGCCTTTGAGGTTTCCCCATTCCTGAGCAAGTCCAGAAGATGACGAAATAAAGATCAAAAGACTGAAACAGACTAGGTTCCTAAGTAATGTTCTCATTTTTTTAGATTTTTGGGGGAAAGAAAGGTCTCTGTTCAAAGGTGGGAAGCCGAGCAAATTTACAGCAGAAAGAACAAAATGGTTCAATCCGAATAAAAAATGGATTGGCGCGATCCGACTTTATTTCTTCGCAAGTCATGCTTTTGCACGCTGTTCTTTTATGCTACCCGACACTTGTTGCAAATTATAAACCGATGGGCGGCTATTTTCTAGTCAAAATGAATTTGGCGTCTTCGCGCTGGTACTTGCGAAAATGACAAAAATAACGAGAAATGGTGGTCCAAGTCCGTTAGTTTTCGTTAACGCGACAAATTGTCGCAGGTGACAGGATTTGGTTTGATTTTGTTTGGGTAAAGATTTCCCGATTGAGTAAGAATGAACGTTTTAATCATTGGTAACGGCGGACGCGAACACGCTCTGGCTTGGAAGATTGCACAAAGCAAAGATGTCGGCGACATTTTTGTTGCCCCCGGGAATGCGGGGACGGGACAGGAATGCCAGAATGTCGACCTCGCTGTGGATGACTTTCAGGGGCTTACTGATTTCGCGAAAAAAAATAACGTCGGTGTGACGGTCGTTGGCCCAGAGGTCCCGCTTTGTTTGGGCATTTCAGATGTGTTTCAAAAAGAGGGACTCCGAGTTTTCGGGCCATCAAAAGCCGCAGCACAGTTGGAGGGTAGCAAAGTATTTTGCAAAGACATTCTTACTCATGCGAACGTTCCGACCGCGAACTATCAGTCATTTCGAAGCGCCGAAGACGCCGAGCTCTATCTTAAAAACCGTTATCCGGAAGAAGACCACGGGCAGGACCTTGCGCTCGTGGTAAAGGCTGACGGGCTTGCTGCTGGAAAAGGGGCAATCGTTTGTAACTCTCGAGTCGAGATTGTTGAGGCGATCTCAAGGATTGGCCGGGACAAAGAATTTGGCGACGCCGGAAACAAAATCGTTATTGAAGAAAAACTTGCTGGTGCCGAAGTGAGCATCCTCGCCATTACCGATGGACGAACTATAGTCACACTTCCGCCGGCGCAGGATCACAAAGCGGCTAATGACAACGACCTTGGACCGAATACGGGTGGAATGGGCGCGTACTGCCCTGCCCCTTCGGTGGATGAGGATCTGATGTATTGGGTTGAAGAAAAGGTTTTTGTACCGACGGTGCATGCGATGAAACGCTCGCGTCAACTATTTAGCGGTGTCCTTTATGCTGGCTTGATGCTGACACCTCAAGGCCCAAAAGTCCTTGAATACAACGTTCGTTTTGGTGATCCGGAATGTCAGCCATTACTGATGCGTTTAAAAACGGATTTGCTGCACGTGATCAACGCTACCGTAGACGGGAAGTTGGAAGAGTTGGACAGCTTGGAATGGGACGCTCGACCAAGTGTTTGTGTCGTCATGGCAAGCGAAGGTTACCCGGGCAAGTATGAAAACGGAAAAGTCATTTCGGGAATCGATGAGGCAAATGCACTGGAGGACGTCAAAGTCTTTCATGCGGGAACGAAGTTATTAAGTGGCGATGTTGTTTCTAATGGCGGTCGAGTTCTCGGTGTTACGGCGTTGGGAGACACAATTCCCGAGGCAAAACTTCGGGCTTATCAGGCCGTCCGGAAAATTCGTTGGGATGGGGCTTGGTGCCGAAAGGATATTTCTGACAAAGCGTTTTATGTCGTGGAAGAAGAAATTGGGTAATGGTATCTCGATAGGGTCGGGAGACGTTCCGTCGCGGCCGAGAACTCTGCTAATTGATCGGGGATTTTGACAAATCACGAAAAAATTGAGGATCGGGCAACATTGTTCCATCGTGATTTTTGTTCCTGGCTTTCCTGTCTCGAGCTAATCGTAAACGTGGTTTCGGTGTTTGATTGTGCTTCGTGGTTCTGGGGGACGTTTGTTCATCAGATTCCCAGCAATTTTTCGCCTATCTTGCCCCGGATTAACTTCTTCCGTCAAAATAACCGAACTTGTATCAATCAGGTTCATCTCTAATCTGACGTATATTCTCCATTCGAAGACCAAATCTGTGACATTTTCACCAGACTCCATTCCGAATCGATTCGATTTTAAATCGGCTCAGCCTCGCATCAACGATTTTTGGGAAGCCAATCGTTTTTTTCACGCCAAAGCGAATCCTGAAAAGAAGCCTTATTCGATCGTTATCCCGCCGCCAAATGTCACCGGTGCACTTCATCTGGGCCATGCCCTTAACAACACGCTTCAAGACATTCAAATTCGAATGAAGCGGATGCAGGGTTTCGAAGCGTGTTGGATGCCCGGAACGGATCATGCGGGAATCGCAACTCAAGCTGTCGTAGAAAAACGATTAAAAGAAGACGAAGGCAAGACGCGGCACGACATCGGACGCGCTGCTTTGGTTGAGCGGATTTGGAAATGGAAAGACGAATACGAATCGCGAATCCTTGGCCAGCTCAAGCAGATGGGGTGCAGTTGCGATTGGAAACGGACACGTTTCACGCTCGATGAGGGTTGCTCGAAGGCGGTTCGTGTTACTTTTTTTGACCTCTTCCGCCAGGACTTAATCTATCGTGGAAAGCGGCTGGTCAATTGGGACACCGAATTGCGCACGGCTGTTTCTGATGATGAAGTCGTTCAAAGAACGATCAAAGGAAATTTCTGGAATCTCAAATATCCAGTGATCGATCCACAGCCAGGTGAGCCAGCCTATATCACTATTGCAACGACCCGTCCGGAAACGATGCTGGGTGATACCGCCGTTGCGGTTCATCCCGAACCGGCCAATGCGCTTAGTCGGGTTGAAAAGGAGCTACGGGAGAAGCTCAAGAAAGCCTCGGAAAAAGACGTGCCGGCGATCAACGATCAGATAGAAAGTCTTGCAAAAAGACGCGCAGAAACTCTCGCCACACTTGAGCTGCTTCGTGATATGGCCAACGATGGTCGAAAACTGATGTTGCCGCTTGTTAATCGTGAAATTCCGCTTGTCGCTGACATTTGGGCGAAACCTGAAATGGGCAGCGGATGCGTCAAGATCACTCCGGCTCATGACCCGAACGACTATTTGGTCGGGCAACGCTGTGACCTTCCGATGATCAACATTCTAAATCGGGACGGAACATTAAATAGCGAGGCACAAGCGTATGAAGGCCTGACGATGAAGCAGGCGAGAAAGAAAGTCACTGAAGACCTCGATAAACTGGGATTGCTAGGGGATGTCGAAGAACGTGAAATCGAACTTCCCCACTCAGATCGAAGCAAAACGCCGATCGAACCTTTTCTCGCAGACCAATGGTTCGTCAAAATGGACACGCTTTCTCAATCGGCAATTGACGCGGTTCAAGATGATCGGGTTCAGATTTTTCCGGAGCGATATCGCAAAGGTTATATCGATTGGTTGTCGGAAAAACGAGACTGGCCTGTCAGCCGCCAACTTTGGTGGGGGCACCAAATTCCAGTTTGGTCTCGCAGATGTGAAACGGAAACAGAAGTAAAAAAAATTGTTTCAGAACTTGAGGGTCCGTTATTGATAAACGGCACTTCGGCTTCTTTTCAAGTTGAATTCTCCGATGAAACAGATGAAGTCAAACGTGAAAAATTGGAGATTCCGTTTGCGGTTGTGCATGTATGCGTTCAAAAAGATGGCGATGCTCTGGAAAAGCTGATTGAGGACATCGGATTCGTTCGTGAAGAAGACGTTTTGGATACTTGGTTTAGCTCGGCCCTGTGGCCACACTCAACGTTTGGCTGGCCGGAAAAGAACGATGACTTGTCGTATTTCTATCCGACGTCCACGTTGATCACCAGTCGCGATATTATCACGCTGTGGGTTGCGCGAATGGTCCTTGCTGGCCTGAACAACATGCATGAGATTCCTTTCAAGGAAGTCTATATCCATCCAAAAATTCAGGATGGATTTGGCGAAGGGATGTCAAAATCGAAAGGCAACGGCGTTGATCCGCTCGACGTCATCGAAAAATTTGGTGCTGACGCACTTCGATTCTCGATGGCAAGATTGACGACCGAAACACAAGATGTTCGCTTGCCCGTTCAGTTTGAGTGTCCGCATTGTGAAGCGAGTATCGAACAGACAAAAAAGAATCGTATCCTACCCGTTGTTGAATGCCCGAAATGCAAAAAGAATTTTTCGACACAATGGGCTAAAACCGATGAGGACAAATCCGTTGCTCGGGGAACCGTTTTAAGCGAACGTTTCGAGGAAGCTCGAAATTTTGTTAATAAATTGTGGAATGCATCACGTTTTGCGTTAACCAATTTGCCGAATTATCAGCCAGCACCCGTCAGTGACTCAGAATTGGAAACCGAAGATCGCTGGATCCTCAGTCGCCTCGCATCTGTCACGCAAAATGTCACACAGGCGATTGAAGGTTACCAATATGCTGAAGCATCGAGTCAGCTGTATGATTTTGCGTGGAATGAATTCTGCAGTTTCTACGTGGAGATGCTGAAGGACCGTTTTCAAAGCGCGTCAAAGCGGCCCGTTGCCCAACGTTTGCTTGCTCATACCTTGGATTCCTTGTTGCGATTACTCGCACCTACCATGCCGTTTGTAACCGAGGAGATTTGGCGACTGCTTGGTGAGATGGCCCCAACGCGTGGGCTTGATTCACCGTTTGAATCAGCAAAGAGCATCTGTGTTGCACCATGGCCGGTTGCGAGCGAATCGGCTATCGATTCGAAAATCGAAAAACAATTTGCAACTTTTCAAAGCGTACTCGCGTCGGTCAGGAATATCCGATCACAACAGAATATTCCGCCAAAGGAACGAGTTGAATTCGTCATTCGGACAGGACGCGAAATTGCTGCTGATCTTGAGCCTTTGAAACAGTATTTCTCCTCGATCGCGAAATCAGAATTGATTGGGATCGGAATGGACTGCGCAATCCCATCACCCAACGCGACGGCGAGTTTGCCTGGAATTGAGATTTATGTTGACCTCAAGGATTTTATCGACCTCGACGCGGAAAAAGCACGATTGGAAAAGGAGCTGGGGCGAATCACCGGATTGATTGCCAGCAAAGAGAAGAAACTATCTAACGCCAACTTTGTTGATCGTGCACCGGCGGAAGTTGTCCAAAAAGAGCGTGAGACACTCGCTCAGCTTTGTGAGCAAAAGAAAACCATCGAATCTTCGATCGAAGCAATTTGAAAGGTACAGTTCAACGAAAAAACGCCGCTCCAAAGAGCGGCGTTTTTGATTTGAGAAGTTGATCTGATCCGAAATGGCGTTTTCGATTCTGTCTACTCTTCCATCATTTGCATGACAAATCGAAGTACATACCAAAACAGCATTGCGACCGAAGCAAATAGTGCAAGGGATGCTGCAACGTGTTGGTCGGTTCGGTAGTTGTGGATGATGTTTGAGGTGTCATAAAGAATGTAACCGCCGAACAATAGAATCATCGCTCCTGAGAACCAAATCCCTAAACCGCCTCCCATGAAGATTGAGGCGATGATCACTGCGAATGCGGCCATCGATCCGACAACGAGAAATCCTCGCATGAAGGAGAAGTCGGCTTTGCTGATGAATACAAATGCGGTAAGTCCGCCAAATATCGCGAGAGTTGCAATTCCCGCCGTTTCAATCGAACCGGGGTAAAATTTGCCTGCGATATAGAGCATTGGCATGAAAATGACTGCCTCGGCCAGAATGTATAAGCTTAATCCAGTGTATTGCAGCCCGACGCTTGCGTCCGATCGTGCCCAATGCCCGGCCAGGAAACTCACGCCAATGAATGCACCCATCAAGATCAGCATGTTCCAGCCGCTGAACATTCCAATAATGGTGGCTTCACCGATCATCGGAACAAGAACATTGAGAAAGAGGGTCTCAAGGACAACAAACGCCAAGATTGCGCCACCCAGATGCAGGTAGGTTCGCTGAATAAAGCCGGTGCGCTCAGACTGTGTTGCATCGGCAGCAAACATCGGATGGGCATATTGTTGTGCCGCTGCTTGTGCACCCATGTACTGGGGCATGCCTTGAGGTTGTTGCTGATTTTGACCGTATGGATTATTCGGGTCGTATTGTGACATCTTTGTTCCTCCAGAAACGTTTTTTTTCTCTATTCGTACTTTGTTTAATTTTAAGTGACGCGAAAACCAATTTCGCCTGCTGTAAAATTATCCGCGACCAGCCGGGAAGTCAAAATGGTGGTGAAAACTCCTCAAATGTCGAACGTAATTCTAGCAGCATCGTTAACCCGGTAAACTCCGGTTGGCATTCTAACGGTAGAATGGCACCGTAAAATGATCGATCTTATTGCAATCATTGCTCTTTTCATTGGATTTGCGAAAAAAGGTACCATGTTTATCGCGCGAAGGACCGGAAATTCAGCGAAACCTCAGATTTTCTTGCGTCTCTCTTTTCTTCGGATTGCCCTAATAGCTTTCGGGATATA
>CAJQQR010000295.1 GCA_905480545.1 uncultured Pirellulaceae bacterium | reverse complement strand
GAGTTTTCCCTTCAGTCCGTTTGCAAAATGAATCGGAGCGGACTGTTTGTATCCATCGCGGTTGGTTTCTCTCGTCCGCATATAAATCTCTTGAAACCACGCGTTGTAGAGATGAGGCTGTGGCTTGGGAACCACCGCGATACCAACATGGTAATCGTTTGGTTTGCGGAACAACGCATTGAGCGTGTTTGATCCACCGCCACTCCAGCCCCAAATCCCGACTCTTGAAAGATCCACATAAGATCGCATGCGTCCCAATTCTTTTAATGCGGCCGCCTGGTCTTCTGTTGAAAGTGGCCCGAGACTCCTAAAAATAGAACGCCGCCACGCGGCTCCTTTTGGCGCAGGAGTGCCGCGATTGTCAATCGATACAACTACGTAACCAAGGTCGGCAATCACGCGAAGGAAGTTGCTTTGGGCGGCTCCCCATTCGTTAAGCACTGTTTGTGAGTGAGGCTCTCCATAAACGTAAATGAAGACAGGGTATTTTTTTGTTTCATCAAAATCTCGCGGCTTAATCATCCATGCGTCCATGCAAACGCCACCGCCAATATCAAGCTGAAGAAAATCCGTTGGTCGGGAAATGACCGTTTTCGCCTTTTCGTGAAGTTGCTCGTTGGCTTCAACGATTTTGACAACGCGGTG
Source organism: uncultured Pirellulaceae bacterium (assembly GCA_905480545.1). Classification (GTDB taxonomy): domain Bacteria; phylum Planctomycetota; class Planctomycetia; order Pirellulales; family Pirellulaceae; genus JABAAE01. The sequence goes on along the minus strand of CAJQQR010000295.1, from coordinate 16,646 downwards.
ATCCGGTAATTCAACTAACTCAACGATCGGGGGCGTGTCGAAATTAGAGTAGGTGTGGAACGCCCATTTCAAATTCGGAGAGAAGTCATAACTGTGCGTTCCGGGCTGTTCCTTGGGAGTCATTCGCTGCAGTGTGCCGGACCCGTCGAGCGGAACGCGATACAGGTATTTCTCTGTTGCGTTGGTTGGTGAAGCGTAAAAATAGAACCAGCCGCCGCTTTCGTCGACAATCGCACGGTCGATGATATCGTACTTGCCGGGAGTCAATAGCGACAATTCTTTGCCGTCGCGTGAATACAAGAAGGCATGACGCCATCCATCTTTTTCGCTGATTACAATAAATGCCTGCCCACCACGAATCCAGGTCAGACCGGAATTTTTTGCTTGACTAGCTACCACCCACGCGGGATCCGATTCTTGAAAGATTCTTTTCAATTTGCCATCTTTTGATGCAAGAAAGAACTCACGTTTGTCGCGAAACCGACTCAGTCGTTCAATCAGCAACTCGCTAGAGTTTTCTGCCCATTCAACACTCCCAAGATAGTATCCCTCCTTGGGAGATTCGATCGGCAGCCACTTTAGGCTTTTCCCCAGGGAGTCGACGATTCCAACTCGCAACGATGTGATTTTTTCGCCGACTCTCGCAAACCGCTGTTCACGAACTCCGGGGTAAGAGGGATCGCTTGGAACGAGCATCGATCGTTTTCTTACATCCGTTTCATCTGATTCAATAAATGCAATTTGTTTTCCATCGGGGCTCCATTTCGGATTGCGAAACCAAACGTCGCGATCACGATCGCGACTTGTCAATTGAGTACTTTGGCGACTTGAGACGTTAACCACAAAAAGATCTCGGTTTCGAAATTCCAATCTCTGTTTACCGTGGGGAGAAACCAGTCGCGACGCGTTTCGCTTTTGTTCAGGGGGGTTGGCGTCTGTTCGTTTCCCCGTCCGAGCATCAAAGTGAACCGAAACCAGCTTGTTCGTTTTCGGATTGCGTTGCTGGATTGAAAATCCAGAGCTGTCGGTCCACCATCTGCCCGTAAACCTCGGAACACCAAATTCGCCCTTTTCGAAGATGTCTTTTAGTCGCTGCTTCGCCGTTCCATCCGTCCAGGATTGTGGTTTTTCTTGACAGGGGGCTGCGATTAATTCGAACGAGCAAGCAAATAAGGCAAAGCAGAATAGGATTGTTTCACGCATGTGGGAATCAGATCTGTGTTAAAAAGTTGGGTTGTGAACAGCGTGTTTGGAATTTGCGACCATTTACAGATCGGCCATATTACGAATTCAATGGACAATCCAACCGATAGGGGGCAGGGGGGCTTCCGAGTCGATTTCAAGTTGGTCAGGGTAGGAAATCGTTCTGCTCAATATAACGAGAAAAAAGACTCAGGCATTATAACTCAGGCCAAGCCGCCAGCATTTGTTGCGGTTGTTGTTCACTCGGAAAGCGGTACGCATGTTTTTTCATCGGAAATTTGTGTTGATGCCGATCGTATACAGCAAATGATGCGGGGTGAAGAAATGCAAGTGTTTCAATGTCGCGGGCAAGTTTCTCTTCTTCCCGCAGCGGTGATGGGATGTTGAGGGTGCAAGAAGTGGGGAATCCATTCTTCGCCGCGAAAATGGATCAGCTAAATAAACATCAGGTGAGTCCCGTCCCCTTTTGCTCGGTCATAGAACCCGCCAACGGTCAGAATTCCATCCAGGTCGTCATACAGGTCCCCTTTTTCCAAGTGAAACATCTCCATCGCCAATTTGCACGCCCATAGTTTCGCACCGGAGGCAGAGAGTATTTCAAGGAATTCCGGGACCTGAGGAATGTCCAGTTTTTCCATTTCCTTTTTCATCATGCTGGTTGCTAAGCCCTCCATCCCGGGAAGCCCTCCCAGCATCGTCGGAATATGCATTGCAGGATTTCCAACTGTCGCGACGTGGAGCCGTTCCATTTTCTTTTTCTGGATCGCCTCCAATCCAAAAAAAGTAAAAAAGATCTCCGCTTCGATTCCTTCCATCCTTGCTCCGTTGGCAAGAATGAAGCAGGCGTAGACGTTGTCTAGAGTGGCCTTGGATAAAATCAGCAACATCTTTTTGACAGCAGCTTTTTCATTAGTCGACATTTTGGAGTATCCGTTTTGTGGGAACGCAAATCGTAAATTGAGAAACCGTGGTCTGTTCGGACCGGATCGCACTTCACCAGCGACGTGCTTCACCAGCGACGTGCTTTTCAGACGCCATTCGCATTAAATACAACTGGATGGTTTGGGGATCCCAGCGATCTTACTGGCTTTTTTTAGTGGCCCCTCGGGGAAGAGTTCATAGAATTGCTTGATCGAAACAGGACCACGCTTGCCAATTCCGCGTATGGAAAGAGGCTCTGAATGATTGAAGGACTCTTGGAGAAAGGTTAACACTTGCCAGTGGTCGTCAGTCAATTCGATCCCTTCTTCTTTCGCGAGCTCAGTCCCGATTTCTCGGTTCCATTGTGCGAAATCGGTTAAATAACCCTCCTCGTTGACATCAAGCGAGGCTCCCGCAATTTCCTTTTTCATCATGACTCCTTTGTTAGTTTTCGTGTTCTTGCATGTCATCGAAATGCTTACCCGCTAACGACATCTTTGGTGTGACGAAGGGCAGGTGCCGCCCTCTCAATAACATGTTCCAGTAAATCCATCGAAATGCCATTTTGCCGTAATGGTTCATGCGACTCTCCTTCAAAAGGCGGAGAGGACCGACACCTGGAAACGGAAAGGTACCTTCAACGGGCTCATGCGAATAGTTGAAATCGATCAAAATGGCTTTCCCGTTTCCCGTTTCTACAAAGCAATTTGCATGGCCATCATATTCTGCCTTGAGCGGTTGCTTGTTGATGAACCGCAATATGTTTTCAGTCAAGATTTCCGATTCAAAGTGAGCAACGGATCCGGCTTTTGAGGCTGGCAAATTGGTTGCATCTCCGATGGCAAAAATGTTTTCCTGAGTTTCGGTTTGCAAAGTCCCCCGATCTGTTGGTACGAAATTCAAATCATCGCCCATTCCCGAGCGTGCAATCATTTCGTCACCCATGTTCGTGGGCACCGTGACAAGCAAATCAAATTGGACTTCCTTCCCGCCGTAGTCAATCATCGTGTTGCTGGTATTGTCGATTCTCTCGATCGCAAAATCACTTACAATCTCAATCTTTTTTTCCACCAACAGATGGCTGAGTATTTCGGTGGCTTTGGGTTTGGTAAACGCGCCACTCAATGGTGTTACGAAGGTGATCTCAACGCGATCACGTATCCCTTTCTGCCGAAAAAAATCTTCTGCTAGGAAAGCGAATTCAAGTGGGGCGACAGGGCATTTGATCGGCATTTCGCAAATGTGAACTACAAGTCGCCCGCCTTGCCATTTGCGAAGCTTGTCACGCAATGCTTTAGCACCATCAAATGTATAGAAATCAAAGATGTTGTTTCGCCAGCCGGGACCATCCATCCCTTGGATTTCCTGCGGCGCAATCTTGGTTCCCGTAGCGATGATCAACAGATCGAAATCGAGCACATTGTTATTGGCTAGAAGGACTTTGTTTTCCTCGGGAAGAATCTTGTCGATTTTTTCTTGAATGAGATTAACACCCGTCGGAATGAATTTCTCAATGGGCTTTTTGATGTGCTTCGGTTGATAGATATCAAACGGCAAGAATAGATACCCGGGCTGATAATAATGGACTTTCTCCTGGTCGACGATTGAAATGTTCCATTGGTCACGTGCGAGTTTTGGACGCAGATGATTCGCCATCATTGTCCCCGCAGTTCCCGCACCCAGAATCAACAATCGTTTCATTCAATCATTCCTTTGCTAGTTCAGATCAATTTATTGATCTAAGAAGTTAGCAATCGACGTACCAGCCAAATCCCTGCGGAGCCACGACGTTTTTTCTTTTACCGATTGCTGGATAAACCGGGTCTTTCGCGTGCAAAATGCCCCGTAATTTCATGTGATAGGGCTCGAACGAATAGATATTGCGCGACATTCCAGCGCATGTGAGCGAAATCGCACGCCGAGAGAGCCATGCCGTTTACCAACCCGTGCGGTTAAAACTAGCCGATGCGCATCGGTAAGAATGAGGTAAGAGTGCGTCGCGGTTTGGGCTCAGCACAGATTGGTGGCTGTCTTAGTTTACTTTGCTGGCATTTTTTAGAGCATCGGCTTCTGCGAGAATTCGATCAAGATCTTGTTTGCGAAGTGTCTCGATCAATTTTCGTTTCTGTTGGCGATTAAGTTTGCCGGTAATTTCGCCTTCATGCACGCCGAGCGGAACGTTTTCCATTGACCAATTGTCACTGCGTTGCGTGGCGAAAGGAATGTCGGTCATGCGTTCCGCTTGAAGGTTTCCTAGCGGGCTTCTTGCCCATGCGTATCGATAGTGGATCGGAGACTTCACCATCGGGCTGCTCAGTACGAGGACTTTTTTGTTCGTTTGATTTCGCCCCCGATTGTCTTTGCCTGTTACAAGATGTTCCGACAGGGCTGGATGGAATTTTCGGTCATCACCCGCGACCGCGAAACCCAAAATCGGCCCTCCGTCATCAATGGCACCAGCGGGTTCATCCAGTCGCAGCTCAATGTGATCATCAACAACTTTCATTTCCTGAACAATGGGTGGTTTCCAACGAATGGAACGATCGAGGCCATACTGAGTGGCGAGAGCCCATCTGGCGATACGCTCCCCGGCGGGGATTTTGAGTTGCGGGTGATACCAGCGTCTTCTCAGGTCATACGTGCTGGTAAACCCAATGTTTTTGTCGCCAGCGTTATAAAAATCTAGGAATGTTTGGTACTGGGCTTCGCGGATATAAGGCCCCGGATTGGCCATCATCTCGCAGTAGTTGTCTAGCGATTGGACGGTTCCTTCAGTGCATAGTGATAGGATGCCGAACGGCATTTCTGGATCATTGAATGCGGTGCGCCAAGCGGTAATCATTTTTGGAAACACATCACGGTACATGATAGTGCCTTCGGTTCCGTTGAAACAATTATTGTAACCCTGGTGGAATATTGCACCCTTGATTTGAAGACCAGCCAATGGTCCGATCATGCTCGCATAGCAATTTCCCGGGCGATTTTGATCCATAGAAGGGCCAGGCTTGAGGTCAGTGGGTTCGGTTTCGCCCGCTGGCATTTCCCGACCCTCTTTTGCGAACCTTGCTACCTTTTGGCGAAAGTTTTTAACTCGAAGTTCAAGATCGGCAGCAGCGTCCCACGCCGATACTTTATCACCCCACTGAGCCAAGAGTGATTTTACGGGGGGCGAGTCAATGTTTCGAAGAACCGAAGTTGGAGTCCAGGTTTCAACGGTGGTCCCGCCACGCGAAGCATCAATCACGCCGATTGGTAACTTTGATGCCATGTGCACACGGCGAGCAAAAACGTATCCGATCGCAGAAAGTTCCCGAGCGATTTCGGGTGTGCATTCATCCCAATCCCCTTTACGGTAGTGGCGACCAAACCATCCGCTCCATTCATGAAGCCGAGGAAAGCCTGGCTTAAGTTTCGGTCCATTCATCGCAGGAACGGTCAAGATTCGGATGTTTGGGTAATTGGCTGAGACGATTTCGAGTTGTCCGTTCTCGATTCGGTCGAGTGGAAACTCCATATTGCTTTGTCCGCCAAGTACCCACACGTCGCCGATCAGAATGTTGTCAAGCGTTAGCGAATCGGTGGCTCCCTTGATGATTAGGGTGTGTGGCGTCGAGCTGGCGGCCGCAGGTGGTAACGTCACTTTCCATGATCGATCACTTGCTGCTTTACGCGTTTGTTTGTTGTTTCCAAAGGTGACGGTGACTTCTTCGCCGGGCGCAGCCCAGCCCCAAATTGAAATCGGTTTGTCGCGTTGCAAAACCATGTTTGATTGAAAGACGTTACTTACGCATAGCCCATCGCTGATGGCCGGAACGTCGATGACATTCTCTTTCGGCATCTTCATTGATCGATCCTGCGCGTCGATATTGCCGTGCAACATCAGCCCCAGCGATAATGCAGTGCATAATCGAAATTGGAATTCAAACATGTCGTGTCCTTTTTAGGCCTTGATTTTCAGGTGCAGTAAATTGCTATTGGTGCAGCGAAAATCCGGCCGAGATTTACGGCGAAACCGAAGGAGGGAAGGGCTTCCACGCTGGTGGGCAATCGCTCGAGTTTATCAATCGATGGCATTCCAGTGGAACGCATTCCAGTGGAACGGATTTCTGCAGGGCGAAAGATTCTATGACAGAAACTCTTTCATCGGTCCTTTTTGATCGATGGTCAAGGCAACGTCGAGTGCCCCAAAATGATCGATTGGATTGCCATAGGCATTCAATATCGTTGTGTACCAGTTTCCAAGCGTCTTGTGTCCCTCTTTGCCGTATCCTGGTAAACGGATGTAACGACGACCGAGATCAAGTCGTGCGTTATCGCCGGCAAGAATCACAAACGGCCATTCTGTACCGTGGCTATGGTGGGTTTCACCGTTGTCTGGGAAGTAAAGCAGCACCGTATTGTCAAACATTGTGCCGCCCGCTTCTGGAACGTTTTTCAAGCGTGTCACGATGTCATCGATGACGTTCATGTGTTGACTGCGAATTTTTTCACGCACTTGGACGGCGCTGAATTGGGCAACGGACTTGCCGTGTCCCACGTCATGTTGGTTGACGTTTTCCCCTTCGATGTCAGGTAAGCCCGAATAGAGCGTACCGAGTTCGTCCAGAGTAAATGTCACGACATTGGTCATTCCAGATATCAGAGAAGAAAGCAGGATTTCGGTGTGCCCCGCCTGACGATCAACGGTTGAAATGTTTTCCGCAAGATACTTTTCGTCCAGCTTTGGCATGTTTTGGCGGATCACCTCGCCCATGGCTTCCACGCGACCATTTCGATCTCGAATGTCTTGCATGGCGCCAGCATAATTACCAACTTTGGGTTGTTCGACACCCCGAAGTTGATTTGCGAGTTTGGCATGATTTTTTGCGACGAATTCCAACATCTTACGCTCAAGTTCATAGCTGGCCTTGGCGGATTCATCCGTTGCGACGGATTTGAAAAGCTCTTGTATGGCGACCTTTGGAGACCCAAATGCATAGTTAGGCTGTTGCGGTCCGCGAGCCGAGAACCCCTTCTCAATTCCGTTAATGTTTCCCCTGGAATTGCCACCTCCACCTGGAAAACAGGCGAGTTCGATGTGGCCGAAGGGGGATGGGAAAAGCTTCGCCAGCTCAAAATCGACCGTTGCCCATTTAATCGAGCTGAGGCGCTCGTTCGCCTTGTAGACACCCAGCGACGAGCACCACGTATGATGCCCGGTAGTACACATTTTTCCTGACAATCCCTGCAGAATCGTCAGGTTGTCTTTGTGATCAGACAGTGGGCTCATCCACTTCGGCAATTCATGCTGGTCAAGATCGACGCTTAAAGCCTCTTTCTTCTTCTCGGCTTCTACAAGTTTTTTATCGAATGTCGGAGGAACCAGCGATTCGGGGAGTAGCCCGTTTCCTTTATGAAGAAAAATAAATCGCGTTGGAGGCTTATTGTCAGTTGATGAACCAGCCATCGAAGCCGACAAGAGCTGTGGCATTAAAGCGAGTGAACTGCCACCCAGTAAACCAGTTTGAAGAAACTTGCGTCGCGAATTCATGTTCTATTCTTTCGTTCGGTTGCCCGATTTTCGTTGTTCGGTTAAGGCTGATTTTAGGGTTTCGCTGTGTCCAACGGTATGCCAGTCCCCATATCTTTTCGATACAAAAAAGAATCTGACGTTAACAGGGAAACCACCACCGCTTTGAAACTGCCATCGCTTTTCAGATAAGCCTTATCGGCATCAATCAGCGTCTGAGAATCAGAAAGCATTTCGTTGCGTCCCATGAAAAATCGGAATGCGTGACGAATGATCGATTGGCGTACTCTCTGCGATTTTGACAAGCGATCAATGAGTTCAAACGCATTGTTAACTTCTCCATCCAAATTGAATTCGTCAGTACCATTTAACTTGCCGACAGTGCTCACTTTAAGAGTTCTGAAAGTATCGGCTCCATTTTTTTTCTTTGTCTTGGCGACCAGGTTTTCAGGTGACTCAAGTGGTTCGTTCAGCCGGTAGCGTCCAAAGTCATCGAACGATTCAAACGGCATTCCGAGAGGATTCATGTGCTGGTGGCATTTCCAGCACTCCGTTTTTGTCGTTACCAGCTCAACTCGCTCGCGAAAAGTTTTGTGCGGATTCTCAGGAACCTGAGCATCAACAGTGATGGGCACATCAGGAACATGGCCGGCTAACAGCTTTTCACGAATCCAACGACCACGGCGGATGGGATCGGTTTGAAAGTTTCCTGAGTGAGCAATTAACCAAGCTGGATGAGTAAGCAGGCCTTTTCGGTTTTTGATCTTAAACGGTTGTTCGACGGCATAATCCCAGAAAGCAGTGTCATCAAGCCCGGTGAAATCCTCCTGCAGTCGTCGGCCGTAACGAAAAGGATCAGGAGTCGGCGGCAGGTTGTAGAATGGCGAATGGTTGTACGTGTAGCCGTGCGCAAAACAGGGAGTTGTGAACGGAGTGCGTCCGCGGCCAAATGACTCTCTGAAAAAATGCATGTACCGCAGGAATTCACGTTTCTGTTTTCCACCCAAAATGCGAAGGCTTTTTTTCGATTTGATAAACTCCAGATTTTCCTCGATGACTTTTTCAGGATTCTTCTTCCAATCGGTGTCTTTTAGCCGAGCGTATGTCTCCTTCCACTCTTCGATGACCTTGCGTCCTGTTTCGTTATCCTTGTCGTGATAGACAAAGTAATCTTCGGTTGCCAAAAGGTTTTCGAAAACGTTTTGATCGTTTTGGAGAATCCAATCGACGATTCGATCTGCTTCTTTGACTAAAAAACCAGGGGTTCCAGCCGTTCCACGTGACGGGTTCTGATAGAAGCCATCACTTCGCTTGATGTCTTTAAATACTTTCGTGGCATTTGGGTAACCAAAGAACTCGCGGAAGAAACGCACCAGTTTTGGATGCGTGCTCGTATGGGTTCGCATGTTCTTACCGCTCAGCGTGGGATCGACCGGACCGCTAAGTATTGTTTTGTCCGAAAGTAGTCGTTCTACCTCGCGACGAAAATCTTGATGTGTTTGCAACCGCCCAGTTTTTGCAGCTTCTTGGAGCCGTTCGTCAGGGCCTCGATCGCCCAGAGCGTAGGCAATAGCGTTTGCAGCCTCGTCAGATGAAAGCATCTTTCGTCCCAATGTATCTGCGTCTCCGGCACCAAATTCGTACCGGTAGAGGAACTCTGATTCGAGCAACACGCTGACCAACATTAACCGTAGACCATCTTGATTCCCACCCAACTCAATCGTCGAACGGAGTAATTCCAAATAGCGGTTTAATTCGGAGGCCGTTGCCTTCCGGCGAAGTACGCACTCAAACTGTGTGTGGATCGCGGCAATCATCTCCTGTTCTGTTGGGCTCGAGTCCTTGTTGACGATCGCCACGAATTCTGGCGGTGAGCTAGGCGGATACCAACGGTCTTTGGGGTTTGAAAACACCAGTTTTCGACGGTCCTTGCCGGAATTCACAGCCGCAAAGATTTGCTTTTTCGAAATCCATTTGGCATTATTCATCATCACCAAGAGATGGCCGCCGTCGAGAGCGTTAACATCGAAGTCTCGAATGCCGGAATGGTCGGGTAAAACGAATGGATTGGTCACGCCATAAAAATTCTTTTGACGATACCGATCAGTCAATTTAAAAACATCGTTGATTCTCTCGTGGAAAATCTGTGGACTGACCAACCAGCGACGCGCTGGCGTGAACGCCTTGGCATCTATCGAACCATCGAAAAGCTTTTTGTGGTCAACGTAGTTGCCAAACGCCGGTTCCCGTAATTTTTCATCCAGATTTGAGGCGTTCCGAATGCGAAGTTCCTGACGCATCCACCCTGCCAGAACCGTGCTCTCTTTATCGCTGAGTTGCTCTGCATCTTCGGGTGGCATCAGGCCGAAGAAAATCTGGTCTTGAGCGCGGTTAAGCAGTTCCGTTTTTGCTGCGATGGTCAGCTTGGTAAAGTTGTCGAAACGCACACTTGCCTCTGCAGATTCTCCACTATGGCAATCCACACAATGCGAGTCAAAAACGTTTTGAACACTCTTCGGAATTGCCAGCGGCGCAGTCTCTTGTCCCACGCCGGTTGCAGGACATAGAAACAAACTGGCCCAAGCTAAAAAAATCGAGGGCGAGAATAAGTTGGCAAAAGTGCTTCTCGAGAAACTCGCTCTAAGCATTAGACGCTGATATTCGGCGTGGTTTTCTCGTTCCGGCTGAAAGTCCTTATGCAAAATCTCGTGATTCGTTTTCGAATCAGCGATATGCACACAACTCATACTTAACCTCATTGCTTAATCGTCCCTTGTTGCCGGTGTGAATGTTTGATTTTAGCAGACAAGCATCCACGATTCCTGCCATTTCGCGATAGCTTCTCAATTTCGGCGGAAACCTATTTGTAATCGTAGGCCGGCGCCTTGAATTCCTTACGCAGTCGATCGTACTCGGATCGCAGATTCGCTTGAATGTCGGAATAATTTATTTTTCCATAAACGTTCGTCAATTCGTCAGGATCGTTGACCAAGTCGAACATCTGCCATTCGTCTGTTTTGGGGAGAAAAAATAGTTTATGGGTTGCGGTGCGAACTCCAAAGTGTTGTGGGACGGCATGCTCGCCAAGTTCATAATACGCGTAGTAGAGGGAATCGCGAACTTTCTTGGAGCTGTCAAGTAGAATGGGCATCAACGACTTGCCCTGGATGTCGTTCGGCAATTGTTGGTTGGCCATTTCTACAAATGTTGGCGCATAATCGATGTTTTGGATGAGTGATTCAGGCCGCGATCCAGGTTTGACTTTGCCCGGCCATCGGATCACAAACGGCATTTTGAACGACTCTTCAAATATCCATCGCTTATCAAACCATCCATGCTCCCCAAGATAAAATCCTTGATCCGACGAATAAATGACGATGGTGTTTTCGGCCAAGTTGTTGTCATCTAGGAATTTCAAAAGTCGACCAACGCTATCGTCAACCGCTTTGACCGTTTCTAGGTAATTGCGGACGTACCGCTGGTACTTCCACCGGACAAGTTGTTTGGCGTCTATTTCGCCCGCTTTAAACGCTTTGACAAATGCCTGGTTTTTCGGGCCAAAGTGAGCATCCCATTTTGCCTTTTGTTCCGAGTTCATTCGATTGTATTCAGGCGTTCCGTAGTTTCGGAAAGAGGGCAAGTCGATGTCAGATCGCTCGCTCTTGCGGATTTTAAGATCGTACGCCCACGTCATGTGGCGATCAATTTCCATTTCATTTGCTGCAAGTGTGCGTGAACGCCCCGAATAATCGTCGAACAAAGTCTTGGGCTCGGGGATTTGCACACCATCAAGCGATCCGAGATGTCGCAATGCCGGGGCAAACGTTCGATGAGGAGCTTTGTGTTGGCACATTAACATGAAGGGCTTCTTCTTGTCTCGACCCTCCAGCCAATTGACCGCCTTGTCGGTTGTTAAATCGGTGGCGTAGCCAGCGAACCTTTTTCGGGTGCCATCCATCTGAATGAATTCCGGGTTGTAATAACTTCCTTGCCCGGGCAGCACTTCCCAATGATCGAATGCAATAGGATTCGAATTGAGATGCCATTTACCAATGACGGCGGTTTGATATCCGGCACTCTGAAGCGTTTTGGGAAACGTCCATTGCGATTGGTCGAATTTTTTACTTGAGTTCCGCATGAATCCGTTGATGTGACTGTGCTTCCCTGTGAGAATGCACGCCCGTGATGGACCGCAAATCGAGTTGGCACAGAACGAGTTTCGAAATAACGCACCCTCGCGAGCAATGCGATCGATGTTGGGCGTCGGAGCGACGTCGGCTAGCGGACCTCCGTAAGCTGAAATCGCATTTACGGCGTGATCGTCCGAAAAGATGAAAAGAATATTGGGCGGATCGTTCGCATGAATGCTTTTGCTGATGCTTCCGGCGAATAGGAACATGATCGCCCCTGCGACAGATGCGAATGATAACGATTTACGATTCATGATTGTTTCAATGGAATAATGGAATGCTGTTACCAATGTTTTTGTAGCTTTATTCTAACGCGGTTTAGTTTTGGAAAGGCAAACGATACCCCGCTCAAAAGAAACCTGTGATTGCACGAGTTGGACGAACCTGATTTTATCGCGTCATGCAATGCATTGAAGCTTCATGTGCATTGAAACTTCATGTGCATTGATGACCAGAAACAATGGCTGCGCCGGAACCTTATGTTCGTGCTTCTATGCATCAAGTTTCTAATTTGTATTGGGCGGTTTTCGCAACTTACCTTTCCAATCTCGCATGTTATCTGTCGTGCCGACCAGTTGGTTGGCGGTCGTAATGCCATCCTTCACCAGGTCCATGAATGGGTCCGGCTTTTCTTTGACCGACCAAGCGATTGCACGAAATAAAATGATTCGAAGCTCAGGATCGTAATAGCTGAATGTGTTGTGCCCCAGCGTTGTTCCGAATACGCGTCCCCGACCAAGTTCTAGAGTCCAGAATACCGGCGAGGATTCTTTCGACAAATTCGAGGGCGGTAATGGTCCGCGGCTCGCCTTTGATGGCCCGGTTCGAACACTGCCCAATACCTCAATGTCCTTTCGTTTGTTCAGGTTCCAATAGAATTCATCGACGACGCGGAACTTGTTTGGAAAGCCTTTGAAGATCTCATGGTCATTTTTGATCGTTATGTCCTCGAAAATCGCGCCCCAATCGGAGCGTCCTTCATCCCATGACATTCCAAGGCAGTTTGCAAGTTTTTTTCCCTCTCCAGCTGGTCGCATGATCGCCGTCTCATGCAGCGCTACAACGCCACCTCCCTTGCGGATGAACTGTTGAAAGTTCGCATATTGCTGAGCCGACAGCTGCGGTAGATGTAAATAAAATACCGCCAGTTGCGAACGGGCAAACTGCGCCTTGGTTGGGAAACCGAAAACGGGTTCAACGGTTACCTTTGGTACTTTTTTTAACAGACCCGTAAAAAGATCACGGACTTTTAAGTAATCATGAGTTCCGGGCCGATGATGCTCGTCGTAGCCCCAGACCCACAAGATGTTCAAGGGTTTGGAAGGAGTTTTCGATTCGACAGGACCGATGATTTGTTTGAGTTTTTCTAGCGGTATCAAAGGCTTTGGTTCTTGCCATTCATGTTGCCCGTAACTCCTCGATGCGGGAAAGATCAATGTAAGCATCGCACTAACGGCGAAAAGATAATGCATGGATTCACTCGTGTGGAATCTTGAATCAGATGAAGGGGCAGGGCGGTGACACCTCGTTGTTTCTGCCAAGGAGAACGGTGAACGCTCACCGACAGCTCAAACGATTCTGAGCATCCGCTCCTCTATTGTAACCTCGCTCGATGTGCTTTGCAGTCCAAGTTGTTTTGAAGTTGTCGTTGAGTTGTCGCACCGCAAGAGGTCCAGGTTCCAATGTGATTTCTCAAATCTTTTGTGTCGTCATGGAAAGGCACCTGTAAGGCTTGGTTGCGGCCAGTTACTCCGGCGGACGAGGTCGACAAAACAGGAGAGTTCAGTCTCCTCTTGGGGGCTGGGACGACGACGATTTATTTGGTGAGGTGGGGCGTGATGCCCTATTCGGTGATGCCAACAATGACTTGCTCGACGGTTCCTATGACGTTGAAGTCGACGCAATGAACGGCGTTCGCGGTTTGGACGAGTTTATCTACCGTTATTTTGAGTACCGATCAGTCACAAGCATGACTTGGCGAACCGTTTGCCAGCCTAGCTGGACTTGGGTTAACGGATTTCCTGTCCTGCGATGGGGCAATATTCGAATTCAAGTGCCGCGAACGATTACTTTTCGTTCAACCTCGGAAACCGAGTCTGTTGTCGACAATAACTTCGCGGAGCCGATGAACTTACTGCGATCGAGATTGAGTAATTGACAAACCTCTTGAAAGGGGAATCAATAATTCATTCGCTTCAATTGCAAAATGACAATAGGCGATGCTCTTTGGGCTCGGCTTGTTGCGTTCTTGGGCGGGACGAAGCTGTGACTTGACCATGGCATGGTCCGGCAATGTCACTTCTTCCTCATTTGGTAAATCGGTAGGTGGCGGTAATAGACCTCCAAGCTGTAGATGCACAAACAAGTTACATACAGGCGTCCGCCTTGACCGCCGTATGGATCACCTTCAGGGTCCCAGCTGCCGGCGTCGCTACCTGATTTCAATTGCTTGGCAGGTAAAACCGTTTTTAAATTGTCATTCCATTTCGTCCACGTCTCGTCGTCCAAGTGTCGCATGACCTGGGTCGCATAATACCAGTAGTAGACATTTTTCTGAGTCCATCGAATGGGGTTCTTCAAGAAATAGTTTCCGCCGGCGACCAAACGCGGATCGTCTTGGTCCCAACCAAAGTATTGCTGACATAAAAATCCGACAGCTGTCATCGCCAATTCGGGTTCATGGTCCTTTTCGTAGCGAAATTGGCTGCCGTCGGCGAGCATGACAGAGTCGACAAAGCCATTTGCTCGATTGAGAGCTTGTTCGTCATATTTGATTCCCGCGTACTTCGCGCTTTGGAAAAGTACGACGTACCACCCGGTCACGGACAAATCCGAGCCGCCGCCGGGCGCATATTTCCATCCACCTTGTGTTCCCTGAGCTTTTTCGGCGAACGCAATGGCGTCACGAGCTGGGCCGATCAAAGATTCGTCCTGCGTCATGGCCAGTAATTCGCATATGGCAATCGAGCAGATCGCATGCGAATATAATCCGTGCGATTCGCTTGCACCGCGTTCTGAAAATTGTCCATTTCCTGATTGGTTTTTGATTAAAGAGTCAATTCCGCGTTTAACAACATTTTTATACTTGCCTTCAAGGTGCGTTTCGCCATGTCCTAAAAAAGCAAGTAACGCTAGACCCGTCGCCGCAATCGAGTTTTCCTCGCCGCGAGGCGACCGAAACGGACCTCGCAAGCTCCAGCTACCATTTTTTTGTTGGTTTTTCGCAAGCCATTTTAGCCCAAGCTCGACTGCATTTTCGGTTTCCGGTGTTCCGCCAAATTGGACCAGCATTCCCTGTCGCCCCGATCCTTCGCGACCACTTAATGCAGAACTGGGCTCGAAGCTTGGGCTTTCCAAAGTTGGAGCAGAGGCCTCAATCTCGGATAACGTGGGTTGGAATTCGGCATCGTCGTTGGCAACCGTTGCGTTCATCTCGCTTAAATTAAATTCGGGCGTAAACGCTTCGTTTTCCGCGACCTCAATAAGCGGATCGAATTCTTCGTCGAGTCCGTCTGAAATATCCAGAGAAAAACCGAACTGACCAGTTCCTGCCGTCGGGATGTAAATCAAAGCAATGATGAGAAACAAAAGCAAATGAAAAACAAGGCTGACCAAAGCCGATGGAATATTTCGAAAACTGATTTTTTTCAGCCGCTCGATAGGCGAAACATCCACGACAGAATCGTCTGGTGAAACGTTGTTTGGCGAAGTTAAAGAAGGCAGAGTGTTTTGGGGTTTATTCGTCTTGCCGTTTTTGGTGTTTTTCGCGCCGGATGTCCTGATAGATGGATGAATGGGTTGCAAACCGGGCATGTCTGGACGCTTTTGATTTTTTTTTGTCATCCGCGACCTGTTGCTTGGCTTTCTTGGTCCAGTTATTTCGTGAAAAAAATGATGTGTCGAAGAATGGAAGCTATCCCGGAGCGTAGAAAACTACAACCACGAACGTTTTCTTCGATCTAATCGCAATGGAACATCCCGGTATTATAGGTCGGAAATCGGATCGTTCACGTAGTTTGGTCGCTGTGAAAAGATCGAGTCGGCAAGATTATTGCAACCGGTTTAATCGGAAACAAAAAGCGGTTCATTTTTCTCCGAAGGAAATTGGATTATGCCCCTAGATTCAAGAAGCCGAATTGTCTATATTCTAAGTAATGACGCGGGATGGAGCAGCCCGGTAGCTCGCGAGGCTCATAACCTCGAGGTCGTCGGTTCGAATCCGGCTCCCGCCACTTCAGCCCCACGGTAGCGAAATGACGCGACCGTGGGGTTTTTTCATGCGCCGATGGAGAGATGGGGCGTGTTATTCCCTGGAATCGCAGGGGTTTGCGACAGGCTAGCGAACGCAAAAGTCTCTCTCCCGACATCGCGCGCGACCCGACGTATTCATGCGCTCGGCCCTCTGACGCCCCGTTTCCAGCCCAATCTCTCGGCCGCCTCTATGTCTCGCGCCGTCTGGGTTATCAGGTGTTGCGACCGCTCAATCGGTCCGTTTATACACAGTTGCTTCCGGTAAGCGCTTCGCACCAAACCTGCGCGTTTTCAAACCGGGTTATGACAAGAAAGCGAGATTCCGGGCAATTCCTGAAAACTTTGGCTTCCACGGCGAACTGGCATTTTGATTTCCAAGATGGCAAAATGGACGTGCGAACCGGGAAAGAGGCCGGTTTTGGCCAGTTCGGCAGTCAGTCCGGGAAATCGAACGTTATTTGAACTGTCTCGGGACGAGGGTTCGATCCACCCCGCCTCCACTCACGCCGGAGTAAAACTCCGGCTCAAAAACAATAAGGCTCGTCAGCACCAACTGGCGAGCCTTTCTTTTT
>CAJQQR010000294.1 GCA_905480545.1 uncultured Pirellulaceae bacterium | reverse complement strand
GTGCTATGCCAGTGCCAGAGTTATCAAGGGCCGCCCCTAGCGCAACGCCGAAAGCCACACCCAAGGCCACACCAACTCCGGAATAGTGTTCAACGGGTTCTTGTATCGTGTCGGTTTTTCCCACCTGTTTCTCCGATGGTTGAAGTAAAGCTCAGTCTTCTCGCGATGAAAAGCCGAATCGGTCTGAGCCTTCAGTTGAACTCAAACGAAGACAAAACTCAAAACTAAGATTTATTTTAGCCGTCACTCTTATTTCGTTGGTACCTTGGAAATATTGGCAAGATTCACTCAGGTGAAGAAATTGATTGCGATTGGCTGGCCAACCGGTGCCTGATTCAGCCGAAAGAAATTCAGCAGATCCGAGGAAAATGAATGATTAGCAAACATTCATGGCGTTATAAAAAACGTTCTAGGAAGCTCAACTGGCAGTTCCGCAAAACCAAAAGAAATATTGGCAAAGGGTCGAGAAGAACGTAAATGCAAACCCGATTCGATGAACAGTCATACCGAAATTAGCGAATGTTGAAACCGTCATCTCCATAATCAAAAGAAGGCAGGAGAAAGCACGCACCGAATCAACTTGAGTCCTTCGGTTGCTTCAAACCGACGCAATTTGTTTCAGAATAGCGTTCGAATCACCTTTATCACCTGATCGGCTGTTCCCGATTGAACAGATTTTTCCCAATTTGTGTTGGTGTGCACGCCGATTCGTTGAGGATTCTTCGTTTTGAACCCGATGCAACATCGCGTCAATGATAAAGGGATTTGGACTTGCTTTTTTTGTGCTCCAGCAGGTCTTCAATGAGCGATACTTTGGATTCTTGGCGAAATGGATGGTTCGTGGACCATTCCTTCGCGAATTCCGAGAAAAACGCTAAACTGGCAACTTTCTTTCGTGGAACCCGACTCTGTTTGTGATAGGTCGTTTTGCGAAAACCGGCGGAATTACTTTCAAACATTCGATTTTAAGAAGCTCACACTAACTTATGCTCGCTGCACGTGTCATTCCCTGCCTTGACGTTGAATCTGGACGGGTTGTGAAGGGAACTAATTTTGTCGATTTGCGGGATGCTGGCGATCCTGTCGAAGTTGCCGCTGGCTACGAAGAACAAGGCGCCGATGAGCTGGTTTTCCTCGATATTACTGCCAGCCACGAAAATCGCTCGATTATGCTGGAAGTGGTTAAAAAGACCGCAGAGAAAGTTTTCATGCCGCTTACGGTCGGCGGTGGAATTCGGACATTGGATGACATTCGTGCATTGTTGCAAGCAGGTTGCGACAAGGTTTCCATCAATTCGGCGGCGTGTAGAGATCCTGAATTCGTGCGGCAGGCTGCCTTGCGATTTGGCAGTCAATGCATCGTCGTCAACATCGATCCGAAACGTATTATCAAAGATGGCAAAACCGTTTTCGAGGTCCACATCAACGGTGGACGAACTCCAACGGGCCTAGAGGCCGTAAGTTGGGCGAAAGAAGTGGAGGCATTAGGCGCAGGTGAAATCGTTTTAACCAGTATGGATTGCGACGGAACGAAAGACGGTTTCGATTTAGAGATCACCAAGGCGGTCGCGGAAGCGGTGGGGATTCCGGTTGTTGCCAGCGGTGGTGCCGGTAATCCGCAACATTTGGCGGACGCAATTGTTAAAGGCAAGGCAAACGCGGCGCTGGCAGCGAGCATTTTTCACTTCGGTGAGTATACAATAGAAGAAACGAAAAAACTGATGGCGGAGCAGGGTATTCCTGTTCGGCTTTAAAGTCCAAAAACAAAGAACGGGCGTCCGAACTTTTTTCAGATCGCTTGAATCACAGATAAGAAATCATTGGGGAGCCTCTCACGATGGCGCATTCAAAAAAAGACACTTCTTCGGCAAGCGATAGCGAACCGTCCGATATCGAGAAGATGAAAAACCGCCTCTTGAAGAAGCGAGAGGCACGTGAGGTCGATAAATATTTTCGGGCATTGGTAAAATTAGAAGGTAGTGACCTTCATATGAAGGTTGGAAACCCGCCGATTATTCGCGTCAACGGATCCCTCAAGCCGATGAACCGTGGCCCGATCGATGCTGAAGAAATGGTGAATCTCCTTTTTCCGATGATGAACGATCGCTCAAGAAGAATTTTCGATGAAGAAGGCGGCTGCGACTTTGCTTATATCGTTGACGTCGATGGTGTGGATTGGCGTTTTCGAGTGAACATGCTGCAGCAGCTCGGTCGCATCGGATTGGTCGCTCGTCGCGTCAACAACTTTATTCCAAATTTCGAGGGACTGTTTCTGCCGCCGGCCATGGAAACGTTATGCCACTTCGATCAGGGCATGGTTCTCCTCGCCGGTGTGACCGGCTCCGGAAAAAGCACGACGATTGCCTCGATGTTGAATTACATCAACAGGATTTACAGCAAGCACATTTTGACACTTGAGGACCCGATCGAGTTTGTTTTTACCGAAGAAAAGTGTTTGATCAACCAACGTGAGGTTGGCATGGATGTCGTCGACTTTGGCATCGGAATGAAGCATGCGGTTCGTGAAGATCCAGATATCATTTTGGTCGGAGAGCTGCGTGACGAAGAGACGTTTATGACCGCAATTCATGCCGCCGAAACCGGCCACCTTGTTTTCGGAACGATTCACGCATCCAGTTCATCGACCACCATTGGTCGTATTTTGGACCTCTTTCCGGAAGAAATGCACGGTGCGATTCGAAGTGCGATTGCGTTCAACATGAAAGCCGTTGTTGCTCAGAAGCTTTTGCCCTCGATTCAAGAAGGTGTCGGACGTGTGCCAACTTGCGAAATCATGACCTTCAATCCGACCGTTCGCAAACTGATTCTGGAAGGCAAGGACGAAAAACTTCCTGATGCAATTCGCATCGGCGCCGAGGAAGGCATGCAGGACTTTACCATGAGCCTTCAACAATTGGTGGATGACAAATTGATTGACCGACCGACCGCGTTCCAAGTTGCTCCCAACAAGGACGCGCTCAAAATGGCTCTCAAGGGTATCAACGTATCGCAACCTGGAATTCTTTGATGCCGAAAACTCGTTTGCAACTATTTTCGCTTGTCGCCATCGTCTCATTTGTATCACTCTTAGATACTGGTGTGGTATCCGCGCAAGGGTGGCCGGAATACACGTCCCCCGATGGAAATCCGTTTGACCGCGGACCCGGATTTTATATCTCCTGGTGGAAGCTGCTTTGCTGCATTCCGTTTTTCTTCTTTTGGGTGAAGGCAGCCGATTGGGTAAATGCCGATATTCAACGAAATCGCGAAACAACAAAAATGGAGTTGGATTCATGGAATCCCGCAGTTGTATTTTCGTTTCTCGGCGGCTTTATCGCCCTACTTTGTCTGCCCATTTTCTGGATTGGATTTCCGATCTATGCGATCGCCTCAATCCTTCCGTATTTTCTTTACCTTCGTGCTCGTAATCCGCTTTTACCCAAAGCGACCCGCATGATCTTTCCGATTCATCCTGATCCGCTTAAACAACCGGCGAAGGTTGTCTTAAAACAGGACGAAGGCCTGCAGTTAGAATTCAAAGCTGGCGGCGAGAATTCCCAACGGTCACAAGCCAACTTGATCGCAGCCCGTCAAAATCCGTTTTTCCTGCAAGTCAAAGAATCGCTTTATGACATCATGTTCAAGCGGGCCGAACGCGTACAATTGGATTACACGCAGCAGGCCGTCGCGGTTCGCTATGAAGTTGACGGTGTATGGATTAACATGCCGCCCCGCGACCGCCAGACCGGTGACGCGATTTTGTATGCCTATAAGCAACTGGCCAATCTGAACCCGATGGATCGCCAAAACCGACAAGAGGGCTCCTTTGAAGTTGCGTCCGGAAAAACGAAATCGAAGTTTGAATTAACGTCCGCTGGAATTCAAACCGGTGAACGTGTTGTTTTAAAAGTGACGGAGCTCAAGAAAAAGTCTGCAATGAATATCATGCAGCTCGGCATGCTGCCCGATATGTATGCCCAATTGCAGGCGAACCTAAATCGTTCTGGAATGGTGATCATCAGCTCGTTGCCAAGCGGTGGCTTGAGCTCCAGTTGGTTGGGTGCACTGGACGCAGCAGATCGTGTGACGCGTGATTTCGTCGGTGTCTGCGACAAGGACTTCCAGGACAAAGTGATTGAAAACGTTTCGTTTGTTGAATTCGACAAGGCGGCGGGGCAAACACCGCTTGCCGAAACAAAAAACCTTGCGTTGAAGTTACCCGATGCCTATGTCATTCCTGAAATGGTGGATGCCGATACCGTCAACTATTTGTGCGATCAAATTGAAAAAGAAAAGGCATTTGCGATTACGCAGATCCATGCCAAGTCTAGTGTCGAAGCGGTTGTGCGAACCCTGATGTTAAATGGCGATCGAAGTAAACTTGCGAAGAGTTTGAATTGCGTTTTGTTTCATAAGTTGTTCCGGCGACTGTGCGATCAATGCAAGCAGGCCGTGCAGCCACCACCGCAGTTGTTGCAGCAGCTTGGCATCGAGCCAACCCCGCAAACGATGTTCTATCAGCAGTACCAACCTCCACCTCCAGAGACACTCGTCGATGAAAAAGGACGGCCTATCGCACCACCACCTCCGTGTCGAACCTGCGGTGGAATCGGTTTTTACGGTCGAATCGCCGTCTTTGAATTATTGGAAATCAACGACAAAGTTCGTCAGGCAATGGTAAACACCCCGACACTCAAGGACATTGGCGCCGCAGCCCAAATAACCGGGCATAAAACAGTGCAGCAGAATGCGATCAATCTATTAGTTGCTGGTGTGACATCGTTGCAGGAACTACAACGCGTGGTCAATCAGTAATTTTCCAAAACAACTTTTCACGAAAACCAAAAGTCGGCGATTCCATGTCGGAACAACCCCAACAAATCGAACTTCCACCCATCAAATTTTTTGCAGATGGCTCGGATGATGATACGAAAAAAGCAAACCTCGATGCGGTGTTGCCGTCACCTGGGTTCCCAGACACCGCACTGTTGATTGCTGATTCGCTCTCAAAACGAGCCGACTTGATTGTGCTAGATTATTCCGCGCAAGTTGTTAACGTACGATTGCAAATTGATGGATTGTGGCATGAGCTACCTCAAAAAGATCGCACAAGCGGCGACTACATGCTTGCATCAATGAAGAAGTTAGCGAACTTGAATTACATGGAGCGTCGCAACCGTCAGGAAGGTGAATTTGCCGCAGAATTTCTGAATAAGAAAACGACCTTCGACATAGTCAGCCAGGGTGTCACGACCGGTGAGCGTGTCGTCATTCACGTCAATCGAAAAAAGCCTTCGACCGAGACGCTCTCCGATTTAGGGATGCGACAAAAGATGATTGACCAGCTGAAAGTGCATCTCGGAAAGCCCAAAGGTCTGATCCTCGTTTCGACTTTGCCTGGCGATGGATTAACGACGTTCTATCGTGGCGTTTTGAATGGTTTTGACCGATTCATGCGGGATTATTATTCGATCGAAGAGGTTTCACGCGTTGAAGAAGAAGTCGTCAACATCAATCCAGTCACATTCGACGAATCGAACGGGCAAACGGCACAAAGCGTCGTTCCCGATCTACTGTTGCGTGAACCCGATGTCTTGGTTTTTCCGGACATACCTTCGGGAGCCATGCTCGATTATTACTGCGATATCGCGTTGAATGACGAAAAACTCGTGCTAACGCGAATTCCGGCCAAGAGTTCTGTTGAAGCCATTTTGCGAGTCATGGCTTTGAAACCGACCGTCTCGAAATTTGCCGAAGCACTGCAATGCGTGACCTATCAACGGACGATTCGAAAGGTTTGTGATGCTTGCCGTCAGCCGTTTGTTCCACCTCCACAACTACTGCAACAATTGGGGCTACCGCCCGGTCGCGTCCAAACGTTGTATAACCATACTCAACCGCCGCCACCGGAGATGTCCGTAGACGAAAAAGGGAATCCAGTTGAGGTCTTTGTCTGCCCCAAGTGTTCCGGCGTTGGATTCCGCGAACGAACGGGCATTTTCGAATTACTGAATGTGACCGACGCTTTCCGAAAAGCGATGTTACAATCATCCGATTTGCAGGTCTTACACAACCTTGCAGTTTCCGAAGGACATCTAACACTTCGTGAAGAAGGCGTAGTTCATGTCGCCAAGGGCACGACCACCGTCCAAGAACTGCAGCGGGTACTTCAAAAGTGATTTTTCAAATCAATTCTTCATCAATCACACTGTAAATGCCGTAATTTCAAGTCACTTTCCTTAAATTATCACGCAATCGATTTTTTTAGAAAACAAACATGTTTGTGCTGACCTTTATTCTGATTTTTTTAGCGGTCGGAGCCGGCTGCTGGTTCTCAGGTCTATGGAACAACGTTTTAACGTTGATCAACGTGATATTCGCCGGTTTGATCGCCACTTCGTTCTTCGAGCCTCTCGCAGACTTACTGGAGGAATCAATGGGGCAGTATACGTACTGGCTGGACATGATTGCAGTTTGGTTGCTGTTTTTTGTATCATTTGGCGCGTTTCGAATGGCTACCGAACTTTTGTCGCAATTTCGCGTAAAGTTTAATAACATTGTCGAGTTAGTCGGCAAAAGCATTTTGTCGGTTTGGATCGCTTGGGTGTTTGTATGTTTCAGCATGTTCACAATGCACTTGTCACCCGTTGAACCAGCGGCGTTTGGCGGGAGCTTTCAGGGTTCACCCACTCAGACGAATTTTATTGGCTTGGGTCCGGATCGCATGTGGTTGGCGTTCATACAAAGCCGCTCGATGGGGCCGTTTTCCGAGTTCCGCAATTGGGAAATATTGCCGGAATACAAAGAACGAGTTCATCCAGACGACGCCGATTCAAATGCTCGGGTATTCGATTCAACAAGTGAATTTATCATCAAGTACCGACAGCGACGCCAAGCATTTGCCGATCTGGAATCCGAATTGACCGACAATTAGCCGATGAAGTACACATTGCTCATCCAAGGCAGATAGATTGATATAACAGCAAACGCTCAAATCGGACAAAGTTGATGGAGGGGGTTGTCCTCTCTGGGGAATAAAGAATACAGGCGAATCAATGGTAGAAAATACTTCGAAAGTGTTTCAACAAGAAGGAATGGAAGAGTATCAGTCTCTCGACCTCTTTGCAGTTTTTGCCCTGATCGCCGGATTGCTTTCGGTTGGCGTTATCGTCTCAAATGTATTTCTATTTGTCGCCTTTGTTGGGATTGTCTGCGGTCTGATTTCGTTTCTTCGCATTCTCACGTCAGGCGGGATATTGACGGGCACGAAGATGGCAGCCCTTGGCATCGGATTCGCATTGATGTTCGGAGCGTTCCAGTTTTCGTATCAATATTTCCGAAAACAAACCATTCACGCGGCCAGCCGAGAACACTCAATTCGCTGGTTGAATTTGCTTCGCGAGGGCCGGCTCAATGAGGCCCACCAGCTGGGTATGAAATTCGATGAACGGCAGATTCCTGGAACCGATTTGAATAAATACTATCGCGATACGGCATTGTTCAACAATGGAAAAGACATCATGGACAGCAGCGGTGACCAAACGGTGAACATGTCTGGAACACCCTTCGAACAGCGAACAGACTATTTCGATCGGCCAACTTTGCAGAAGATCATCAAGCTTGGGACGGACTGCGAGATTAAGTTTGTTCGCACTTTGATTTCGTTGAAAGACAAAAATGTCG
>CAJQQR010000293.1 GCA_905480545.1 uncultured Pirellulaceae bacterium | reverse complement strand
ATGTCTGATCTGAAGCTGCCATTCGTTTTTAATCCAGTCAGTGGAGTGCTTTGTCGTAAAAATCGAAGCACCGATTCTAACATGGGGGGGCCAAAGCGCCGATTGATCCAATGCGGAAATACGACGACGGAAAGAAGGTCCACCCCCCAAAAACAGTAACTTGCGATGGTTGCAGGAAAAGCACGGTGAAAAGTGTGTGAGAATGGGGGCGGACAGCAAGGGATTTTGAGTTTTAGCGGCCAACGTTCGGGATTAGCGATCTTTGCTCCAGGAAGACGGAATCAATAACGAGGTCGAGAATTTAAGGTTGAGTCGGTTGTTTTGGTGGCTGTTCGGTTGTTCGTGAAAAACTCGATCAATCCGGTTCCGCAGTCTTTGGATCGTCCCCAACATCGAATCGAGGTCGTTGTCGTTCGAAGTTGAGGCCATTGCAACGCTTGTGTTCTTCAGAGTTGCGATGATGCGACCTGAACTGGTCGAACGCTCCGAACCGATAATCTTTTGAGTGGGTAACTTTTTCCCTGATGAGCTATTTTGAAAATCTATTTGCAATTCGTCGTGGGGAATTGGGTCACGGAATTTTGATAGTGACGACATCAAAACCCAAGGAAGTTTAATCCTGTCCGGGAATGGACAGTTGTCGTTTTTCATCGGTGGTCACAATCTTCAGGATTTCACATTTGAGTTAAATGAAGTCTTTCGGCTATGGCTGCTACAAATCGAGATTTCAACCAACCGTCTTATGACGGGCTTTTGATCTGCTATTACGACGCTTGAGCGAGGATCATAAGGTATTCGTGACCGCCCTCGTTCGTGCTCTGGGCTGATAGTCCGCCACAAGGAATGATATGACGTTTTATCAACAGGTGGTTCGGCTAATGATTCCAGCCTGGTACAAATCAAAACGTTTGCTTAATTGAATAATACGGATTGATTCATGGCTTAAACCAATAGATGTACGGGGTTTTATCTATTGGATATTTGAGTGGCTCGATAAAAATCGGAAATAATGTGATTCAGGATGCACAGAATTGCTCAACGCATTGATCTCGTCCTTTCTGGATGGCGATCTGAAATGTTAGAGTTCTTTTTTATTGCATCAAACGACTAAGAGTACTGGAGTGGATTCTGCGATTGGCGAAATCAGGTCAATGAATGTTGTGTTGGATTTGAATCACTCATACGATTGAACGATGGAATCCAGTGACAGACCAACGATCAGTCCACTTCGTCTAGCCGGTTATGCATTTGCTTCGACTTCGTCGTTCGTTCTTTGCCGTTCGGTTGCTGATGCCGTGGTTTTGACGCGGCTGGGCACCGATGCATTGCCGTTGATGTTGATTTTGGGCGCGGTGGTTGTAGGGTGCGTATCTGCTATTTGGGCACGTCAAACGCGGCAGTATTCGGTATCGCTGGTCGTACTGATTACGCAAGTCTCGGCATCGGTCTGTACCGCTCTGCTTTTAACCGCCATTCAAATTTGGCCACAATCAATGTTGGTCATTTGCGGGTTGTATTTGTTGGCCGAGATCCGGGGTTGCCTCGGTACGATTATCATCGCGATCTTGTTGAATGAAGGCACAAAGCGGAATTCGGACAAGGGGAGATTCGCGTTCGCTAATACAGGTGCTCCGCTCGCCGGGATTGTAACCGGACTCTTCATTACCGCCGAGGCAACACAGCTTCACAGTACAAACCTGCTCGCGATTAGTTGTTTGGTTGACATTGCAGGTTGGCTTGCTGTCAGTCGCTGGGGATTTTGGGCCGAACTATGGTCGGGTCCAAATCGAGTGAAAGCCCAAGCGTCGCCAACTTTCTTGACTTCGGCAAGCGAAAAGCAGAACGCAAATCAGCCTCCGACCCGATTCGCCAACGCCCTGCTGATGTTGGTGGTTTGCAAAGTTACGGTGTTGGGAATCGTGAGTTTCGAATGGAAAGTTTACGCGCACGAAGCGTTTCCTGAAAGCGAAGAAGAGCTGACCGCCTATTTTGGTTCGTTTTACGCGATCACGGATGGATTGACCTTAGCGATTCAATTGCTCGTCACGCGTTTTTTTCTGAAACGAAAAGGGGTCGTGATTAGTCTTTTGCTGCTCCCAGTGTATTTGGCTGCACTGGGAATTGCGTCACTTTTTTTCGACGATGTCGCGGTGCTTTTTTGGTTGCTGACGTTTGCTCGCGGCTCGTTGGTGTTGAGACGAGGCCTCGACGATGTTGTCCTGCAGGTCTTATATGGTTGGCTGCCAGTTCGTTCGCGTCGCCAGACAGTTTCCAGAATATTGGGTGTTGCGAAGCCGATTGCCGAAGCCGGTGTTGCGGCCGGGATCTTGATATTGACGGCCTTCATGTCACCCAGTCGGTTGGCATGGGTTTGGCTGCCGGTGCTCCTGTTTTGGCTTTATTCATTGGTGCGTTTGGTCCGGTCGTGGAAACGTTTGGAGCATGAACGTCATTGAATTGTTTGCAGATGAGGGATCCTCTGTTTGATCCCAGCGTATTTCACTGGCGTATTTCACTGGCGTTTTTTTCGATAATAGCTTTTCCGTTTCCGTTTTTGGTTCGAGCATTCCAGTTCTCCATTGAAAGTTGCCGAAACCTGTTTTTCTTTTTGTCTCTTCCAACATTTCTTGAAAAACAAATTTCATATTCTTCGAATCGATCATTATCGTTTCATCGTGTGAAGATCGAATTAGCTCAACGTGGCTTACGTTGTCAGTCCACCTGCTGACACCGTTGGCGGGTGGAATAATGATTGCACTGGCAAACGGTTTTTCAAACGTGTCTGCCAATGGGCTTCAGTTTCCTCCAAATGAATTCGCAATGTATGCCTTGAAGTAACGCTTTCCATTTGCTTCGATTAGCGTCAGGGATTTCTGCTGGTCTTTCACACGATAGGCGTGACTGCCTCAAAGACGTTTACTTGAAGTGCAACTTTGCAGTCATTAAGTCCCTGCTTTCCAGTCGTTAAGCGCCTGCTTTGCCGTCATTAAACCCCTGCGGTAAGTCTACCAGTGAAGTCGACATTCGCCATCTCTTTCCATTCAAGCTGGTTAAAAACAGGTAAACCTTGCTTGCATCGCAGATGATCCAATAATCCAAACCGCCAATCTCTCGAGGGTGTTTTTCTCCACCATCGAGCATTGGCTTGGCGGTTGTCCATGAATTTGGATTGAAGGTGTCTTTAGTCGTTTATTAGACGACCCAGATTTTTTTCGATTCCTTGACCCTCATTTGTTGAACCAGGCACCATTTTTTGTGCGGCCGAAAACAAAAGACCTGTGTGGGACACAGAAATAATCGCAGTCTCTGATCGGCAGCAACGTTCGCCTTGTTCCAATCTCAAAACGAGCAATATTCAATTGCTGATTTTCCGGGCAGTTTGACCGTCACGAACACGTGCCGTCGTTTATCGGCAAAAACTACGGTCGGATCTTTTTGGAGGCGACTCTTGTTCAAAATTTTGTCTTCAGGAGCAATCAATGGTTTCAAAAATGCCCAAGGCTTTGGAAGCTGGATTCGCTGAGCATTCTCCTGTGCGTGACCATTCGAGAAAACGAGCAGGCCAGCGAGGGCCGCCGCGACGAGTCTTGTCGTTTTGATTTTCAATGGAAGAGCTTTGCTTACTTATCGAAAAGAGATAGGCTTAACGCCGTTGCCGGCGGATAACGCGGATTTGTAAATGAACTAATCGCTGGAGAATAATGTTGTGGTCTATCGGAAAAAAAATGGACTTCCAACGCCATCTTCAACAATCGTTTTTGTTTTTGCTCACTGATTAAAAAATTCAATGAAAAGCTTCACGATATTCACCACATTTTTGTTGTCGCTTTGCGTTCAGTCGTTTTCCCAGGATTTTGAGAACGAACTCGGGCAGGAAAAGATCCGAGCAAGAATATCCGAGCTCGAAACCAATAAGGTACTATCCGAAGACGAAAAAAAAGAGGTGAAAGGGTTCCTCGATAAAGCGTTGGGAGGGGTGGTGCTCGCCGAGCAGTATGCTCTTGAGGCCGAAAGGTTTGCAAAGATGTCGACCGATTTGGAAGGTCAGCAGTCCGCAAACGAAGCAAAGCTTTTAGCGGCAGAAAAAGAGGAATTTAAGCGAAGTGAACACGAGCAGAAGACGGTTCAGGAGCTGGAGGGGGAGCTTTCCAAAGCAAAGGTGAGCCTTTTGGCACTGGAAGCCAAGTCAAAAAAAATCACAGATGAACCCAGTCGCCGAGATGGGCGTTTGGCCATGATTCCCTCAGAGATTAAGACATCCCAGTCGGCCATCAAGCTTGTTGATGAGACGATTCAGGAATTGAAGATCACGACCGCTGTTGATGCTGCGCAAGCGACGAGCCTCGCGGCAGTAAAGTCGGAGCTGAACAATAAAATTAAGTTGTTGGAAAACGAGCAATTGGCGTATTCCTCCAGTAGTAAAATCTTGCTCCAGGAAATTGATGTCATCAATTTGGAGTTGGCCAATGCAAAGGAGCTGACTGGCGGTTTGGAAGCGTTGGTTGATGAGAAAAGAAAAGAAGAGACGGCACGGCTTGCTGTCGAGGCAGGGATTGCGAAGTTAACCGCCAAGCCTGAATTGGCATCTATTTTTGAAGAGGTCGAAAAATTAGCGTCCGACCGTCAATCTCTTGCACAGGATATCGAGAGCACTCGTGCGGATCTATCGGCGGTTAAAACCACTCTTGACGCAACCAAAGGTAATTTTGAGAGGGATAAGGCCAAGGTCGAAGTTGCGGGTTTGGGACACCCAAGTGGCCAGCTCCTGCGACGCAGAAGGTCAAAGTTGGCAAGCGTCTCAGAACTAAGTAGAAATGCTTCTGAGCGGACGGAGCTGTTAAAAAATGTAACGTTTACCCAATACGAATATCAAGATTCGCGTCGTGACACTTTGGACGTGGAAGAGGCTTCGAAGCAAATCATCGCTGAACTTGGGATCGTCGACGACAAGGCATTGGAAAATGATCTTAGGGGTCTACTTGATAAGAAGCGGGAATACATTGTCGCGCTCTCGAATGATTACGACACCTACGGAAAATTACTGCTGGAATTAAGCGACAGTGAAAAGCAGTTGATCGATGTCACTCGTGAATATAGGTCTTTCATTGATCAACGTGTGATTTGGATTCAAAGTACGTTCCCACTTAGCGTTTCTGACCTGGCTCCGTCCGCCGATGCGATGAAATGGCTGGTCAACATCGAGAATTGGAGCAATTGTCTAAATGGGCTCCGCTCTCCTTCTGTGGCTGATCTGATTGTCAAAATACTCTTCTTTCTCACGGTTATCCTATTGTTTGCGTTTCGACCTGCGATCAAACGACGATTGACCGTGGTGAATCAGCATGCCAACCGCAGAGGTCTCACAGACTTCGCTCCGACAGTCAATGCGGTCATTTTGACGGTCTGCTTGGCCTTGGTGTGGCCCTCGATTCTATGCATGCTCGGTTGGTCGTTGATGAAGAATACATCAAATTTTTCGATGGCGTTGGGGGCCAGTTTGTTGCCATTTGCAATCCTTTGGTTTTGCGTTGACCTTGCGATCCGTATTTGCCGCGAAAATGGACTGGGCGACATGAATTTCAATTGGAATCGCTATCTGGTTAGGTTGACGCGATCAACGTTGCAGTGGTTCATTTGCGTTTGCAGCCCGTTCTGGTTGGTCAGCGTGTTTTTCTTAAAGCAAGATGCCAACTCCCTGTGGTCAACGTCATTGGGGCGAATCGCTTTTATTCTATTCTGGATTTTTCAACCATTGATCATTTACCGTTTGGTTTTTAGTCCAAATGGAATGTTTAGGCAACTGTTTGTTTCAGCCTCGGGGATCTCAAGATGGCTAATCCGTTTGGGTGGAATAGCGTTGGTTTTGGTGCCGATCGTGATTGCGTTGTTGGCGTGGTTCGGGTTTTACGAAACCGCACAAATTCTCTCTCAAAAGATTTTTCAATCCGTCCTTTTGGTGCTGTGTCTTGTCTTGCTTAATGCGTTGATAAAGCGGTGGTTGTTGATGCGCCGCCGCCGTTTGTTATTGATTCAGCGCAACGTACTGGCTGCTTCTGCCGGATCGTCTACAGAAAGCGAGGCGCAGGAAGCGTGCGATGTCGTTGATGTGGCCTCGGTAAGTATGCAGTCGGAGAGATTGCTTTTGTCTTTTTCGATCTTCATTGGGTTTTTGGTGGCGATTTCCATCTGGAGCGATGTCATTCCTGCCTTGCAGTTGCTGGGAAAGGGGTCGATTTGGCCAGGAACGGTTTCGCTTTCATGGTTTGAGCTGTTTATTAGTGTCGCGATTGCAGTCATTTCTTACGTTGCCGCGTCTAACATTCCAGGTTTGCTCGAACTGACTTTGTTGAGTGCACTGAAAATTGATACGGGTGCAAAGTATGCGATTTCGACCCTCAGTCGATACGCGATCGTTGCGATCGGTTTGATTTTGGTGGGCGCGACGCTTGGATTAAATTGGGATTCGATTCAGTGGCTGGTTGCGGCGATGGGGATTGGATTGGGGTTCGGTTTACAAGAGATATTTGCGAACTTTATCTCCGGGATCATTTTGTTATTCGAGCGTCCCATCCGGGTTGGCGACATTATTACTCTTGGTGATACGACCGGAACGGTAACGCGAATTCGGATTCGTGCGACGACCGTAACCGATTGGGATCGAAAAGAATTTGTCATTCCAAACAAGGACTTAATTACCGGTCAACTCTTAAACTGGACGCTTACCGACCAAACGAATCGAATCGTAATCCGGGTTGGTGTTGCCTACGGTTCGGATACACGATTGGCCATGGATGTGTTGTTAAAGGTTGCCAAAGAGAATGAGTTGGTGCTTTCAGATCCTGCACCGATCGCAACGTTTGAGGAATTCGGCGACAGCACGTTAAATCTTGTTCTGAGATGCTATCTGCCGAATCTTGAAAATCGTTTGTCCTGCACAACATCGCTTTACTCCGAAATTAACGAAGAATTCAAAAAAGCGAACATCGAAATCGCTTTTCCCCAACAAGATATTTATATCCGCGCGATGCCGACGGCGATTGCCCAAGACCCCGGTACGTCTCAGTAATCTTTAGCTCGAAATCTCTAAACGTAATGGAATCGAAAGCGATTGAATCAAACGTGCCGAGCCATCGAAAAAAATCTGAAAAACGAAAGTAATGCAACATGATTCATGAGCAAGACGACATCACGGCGACTGACTGCATTATCGCGATACGCGAGTTGTTAGATGCCAATGATAGTGTTGGTTTGAATCAGTTTTTACATCAGCTCGAAGATGTTGAACGAGTTCGGATCGTTTCACGTTTTCCAGTCGAAATCCAAACTGCGATTGTTGTTGCGTTGGGGGGCGAGCAAGCGGCTGAGGTTTTGCATTCACTGCCCATAGTGCAGTCGTCGGAAATTTTGGGGGAGCTTGAGCCTGAAGTGGCTGTTGATGTCCTGAAAAATTTCCCCATGGATGAGCAAGCCGACTTGATTTCGGAGATTTCGGCTGAGGATCAAGAGTCGATTCTTGCCATAATGGATGCTGCCGACGCCGACGCCGTTCGTGATCTTTCGGACTATGATAATGATCTTGCGGGTGGGATCATGGTCGTCGAGTACCTTTCATTTGAAGAGAATGAAACGGCCAACGGCGTTATCAATCACCTTCGCGAAAATGTCGAAAAGTACAATGACTTTGATGTTCAGTATGCGTTCGTCGTAAAAAAAGACAGAACATTGATTGGCGTATTACGCCTTCGGGATTTGCTGCTGTCCAGCGGTTCATCGCAAATCGGAGAGTTGATGATCAAGGATCCGCTCTCGGTTTCAACCGAAACCTCGTTACCCGACTTGCACGTGATTTTTACCGAACATCGGTTTGTCGGACTGCCTATCGTAGATTCAAGCGAGAAATTGGTAGGTATCGTTAGACGAAGTGATGTCGAATCCGCAATGGCGGAGAAATTCTCAACCGACCTACGCCGGTCACAAGGTGTCATCAGCGAAGAGCTACGAACGATGCCACTAATGCTCAGATCGCGGCGTCGATTGGCGTGGTTGAGCGTGAATATCTTGCTGAATATTGTCGCGGCAAGTGTTATTGCTGCGTATCAAGATATTTTGACGCAGGTCATCGCACTGGCAGTCTTCCTACCGATTATTTCCGACATGAGCGGGTGCAGCGGTAATCAAGCGGTCGCCGTTAGTATGCGGGAGTTATCACTCGGTTTAGTCAAAGCATCGGAGGTCTTACGTGTCTGGCTGAAGGAACTGACCGTCGGTTTGATCAACGGCTTTGCACTTGGTTTATTGGTCGCGTTTGCGGCGATTCTGTGGAAAGGTAATCCCTGGCTGGGGATTGTTATCGGGATGGCAATGTTCGTGAATACGATCATAGCGGTTTCAATTGGCGGCACTTTGCCGTTGATCATGAGGGGGCTGAAACTGGATCCAGCTTTGGCATCCGGTCCGATCTTGACCACAGTCACGGATATGTGCGGATTCTTTTTGGTATTGAGTTTGGCGTCACAGTTTATTGACAAATTGGTTTGATTGCTCTGGTTTTTCCAGTAAGTTTCGCTGAAAGATGTGACGCTTTATCAAGTCGAAAGATCAATTTTCCTGCAATAGCTTGATCAAGTCATCGGTTGAAAGTTTAGTCGCAATGTTGCTTTCCGATAGCAGACTATCAGCAAGGTCACGTTTGGATTGGTGCAAGTCAACAATTTTCTCCTCGATCGTTCCTTTAGTGATAAAACGATATACGTTGACAGGCCGCAGCTGACCGATGCGGTGGGCCCGATCGGTCGCTTGGTCTTCAACGGCTGGGTTCCACCAAGGATCCATGTGAATGACGTAATCCGCAGCGGTCAGGTTGAGACCCGTTCCGCCAGCTTTCAGACTGATCAAGAACACATCGCCCTCACCCGATTGAAATGATTCAACAATTGATTTTCGTTTTTTTGTCGGTGTCGAGCCATCGAGGTATTGATAGGAAATGTTCATTGAATCTAATTCTGCTTTTAGAATCGATAGATGTTTCACAAACTGGCTGAATACCAGAACCTTGTGCGCACCATCCATGATTTCACGGATCTTGATTCGAAACATCTCCAGTTTTGAGCTGGGAATACTTTCTCCGCCAACCAATGCTGGGTGACAGCAAGCGAGTCGAACCTTCGTTAGTTCAGCCAAAATCTGTAAATGCGTTTCACCTTTTTTGGAATTGTCTTGTGAGGCTTCCTGGAGTTTTTGGATCGCTTTGGTTCGAAGAGCATCATAAAACGCGATCTCAGCATCGGACATTTTGATTTCTACAACCGACTCGGTTCGCGATGGCAATTCGGAAAGAACTTCGGACTTGGTGCGACGCAAAAGAAAGGGGCGGATCAACCGCTTGAGCCGATTGCGGGTTTGCCGGCACCCATCTTTTTCGATAGGGAGTACAAATTGGTCTCGGAATTCATTGCTTGATCCAAGTAATCCTGGCGTAATGAATCGAAAAAGATTCCACATTTCACCCATATGGTTTTCAAGTGGTGTTCCCGTCAAAACAATCTTGAAATCGGCCTTCAGCTTCATTACGGCTTGGGACCGCTTGGTCTCCATATTTTTGATCGCTTGCGCCTCGTCAAGAATTGCTGTCGTCCAATCGATCTTCGAAAATTCTTTGATCTCCGATTGAACGAGTCCGTAACTAGCGATTGCCACATCGCGGGGGCCAAGTTCTTTGAAGAACGTTTTTCGGTCTGAGTCTCTGAACATTTTCGGCACCAACGTCGGTGCGAATTTGTAAATTTCGTTTTCCCAGTTGAATCCAACAGACGCAGGGGCGACAACCAGCGCTGGACCATGGTCAGACCGATCGATCAAAAGCGCCATTGCCTGGATCGTTTTCCCCAGTCCCATGTCATCGGCAAGACACGCACCCGTATTCCAATGCGCCAGGCGTTTGAGCCAACCGTAGCCTTCACGTTGGTAGTCTCGCAGCTCCGTTTGGATTGTGTTGGGTGGTGTTGACTTGAGGGATGAGGATTCTTGGATTTTTTCAATGTGGTTTTTCCAATGCTTATCGGTTTTAACATTGGCATCTTCGATCAATTCGTCCATCAACAATGCGCGGACGGGAGTGAAGCGGATTTTTGCCCCTGTGGAAGTTCCCATCGACGAAAGTTCCGCGACTCGATTGCGAAGTTCTTGAGTTAATTCAAGAAAACGCCCATCGGTTAACCTTAAAAATCGCGTTGGACTTTCTTCAATCATTTCGACGATTTGCATCATGCCGAACTTCAGCGTATCGTCAATCTGAAGATCACCTGTTGCCGCAAACCAATCACGGTCTCGTTTGATAGCAACTTTGAATTGTGACAGCGATGCTTTTCCAGCAACGTCAAATTTCTTTCCTTTGGGCCAGAGAATCGTTACGTTGGCGGTTTTCGCGAATTGATTCAATTCCGACATCAACTCAAGGGCCTCCAACGGCGTTTGGAAAAGCCATTCAGTCTGGTTGTTGTCTACGGTTCGGGAATCCAATTGATGGCAATTGAGAAGAAGATGCGAGAAGTTCTTTTTTTCCGCGTCAATATCGCGACGAGTGCTTAGCGGTTTGCCCTCCACATTGGCGAATACGCTTGCCGCACCCAATCCGGGTCGGCAAAACGGTCCATGTCCGCCGAGAGGTTGCGTGAATAACTCGGCTCGAAGTCCCTCTTGATACGGAGTTAGCTGCACGACAACATCAGAGATTGACGCGACTGCTTCACCCGAAGCACCGCCACTTTCAATGTCCGATTGGATTTCGATCACCGAAGAAAGAGACTTTGAAATGGAAGCGATGCGTTTTTGCTCCGTGGAAGGAATCTCGGGCATCATTTCAACGAACCCGGCGAGTTGGCTTTGCTTGTTGGAAAATTGCGTGATCGCAATTCGGTTAGCTCCGACGGTTTCGATTTGAACTTCACCGTCACGCTTTTTTGGAATGACGACGAATTTCACTCCCCGTTTCTTTTTTTCAATGCAAAGTCTGGGCGTCGCTACAGTGATTTCAATGGGGTTCGTACGATTGCCTTTTCGGTAAACGTGCGGATGCCCAACCAAGGCGACAGCCAAGCTTGCATAGTTCCAATGCAGTGTGGTTTCTCGATAGCCCCAGGGATTGTAGCCAACTTCGACATTCAGCGAACGGCATATCGTTTTGTCCTGTTCCGTAAGGTAACTCAAGTCCGGTCGCTCTTTGTTTTCGTGAAGCTTGGATAGGGAAACTTTTCGACCTTTCGTCCATCCCTTCTTGCCTAGCTTTTGGAGTATGGGATCAACCGATATCCAGCCGTCCTGTTCAGAAAATGAGACATCCCAAATCATTCGTTCCTTGGGTTCTGTTTCAGGCGAATTTTTGGTGTCGTTTGCCGTCTCATCTGCAGACGCGAACATGTTTTCGATCGCTGTAAGAGCTTTTTCCCATAGTGGTTTGGGCGCAATGAAGTTCTCGAGCGATTGAACCCCCAATGCTTGAAATGCGATCTCTGAACGAGTCGCTATCGCCTTCGCTGCCGCCCCCGATTGGGTTTTTCCGATGAAGTTTTCCAGCTCAGCGACAAACCAATTCTGCTCTTTTTGTCGAAAGCTTTGAACAGCTTTTTCGACGTCAGCAATATCTAAACTTAACTCATTGTCCGAATAGAACCATTGATTGATCCACGCTTTTGCAAGCAGTTTCAATTGGCACTCAGAACGTTCTCTAAGGAAGAAATGCGGGACCTGTGCCGTCGGTTTGTTTTGGCAATCCATTCCCAACGCGACCATCTCGCCAAAATGATCGAACACGTCTTCGGTGGCATCGCGATGTTGCCGCTTTTTTAAAATCTTAGTTAGCGAAGCATGAGCCCCTGAAGTGTTTTGCCTTAACAACAAGAGTGCATAGAGGAGGAGCGAAAAGCCTTGGAGTATCGCAGTTCGTTTTCTGGTTCGTTTGCGAAGGGCTTTGAGGGCTGTGTCAAAACCTTCCATCGCGATTTCGTAATTGCCGATCAAGAATTCCACGCAGGCGTTAATCTCAAGCTGGATGAGGCTCGCTCGCACCGCCAATTTTTTTAATGACTTTATGTCGCCTCGGCTTACGTACAGGTCCAACAACGCTCCTGATACCATCGAATGTTCTGAAGCGATATCAAGCATAGCCGATTCGATGAAGTCCAGATCATCGATCGATATCTCGGGATTTTGGATTGCAGTGAATCGGTCGACGATTTGCCGAAATTTAACAGCTTTGAATTCAACCTTCAATTCATCAAACGCATTTCGGCAAAACGGATCGATAAACGTCGGAACGTGATTCAGCTCTCCCAGATTTTCGTTCCATGCCTGGATGTCGCCGTCATAAAATGCTTTGCGGAGCCGTCGGAAAGCACCTCGTTCACCGTAGTACGAGTACCCATACTCTTGTTCGTCACATAGTTTCGCCTCGTACTGAAGAGCTCTCTCGTTCTTCCTTGCGTCGCGGTACACGAAATCCACCACCCCATCATTGCACGTAAGCGGGCCGTGGCGATAGGCTTCGGCGAGTAGATCTTTGGCCAAAAGGGTTTTCGTAAGCTTTGCAAGGGCAGCCGCTTCGATTGGGCGATCAGGCGTACCCAGAATTCCAGATTGCGTCCCCTTTTTTATCAAAGATGACTTGTAAAGCGGCTCTGCCTCAATCGCCAACCATTGTAGAATCGCCTGTTCCTCTGGGGGAGCTTTTCTGTAATCGGCAATCAGTCGCTCTTGAATTGCTGACGTGACCAAATCTATATCTCTTTTGTCATGGCCTGAGCTTTGCCGACGAGTTTCTCAAAAGTTTCGTCGGATACGTCAAGTTTCGCAGCGAAGTGTTTGAGGACTTCGATCTCGGAATCCTCCAGCTCTCCGTCTACCATTGCCGCGTGAAACATGGTCAACATGGTTTGGTCGGTTTCGGTTTTGAGCACTCGAAACATTTGTTTATGGAAGTCCGGATCATCAATGGCCCGATCGATCATCGCTTCGCGAGAGGCGCGACCAACACCAATCTCCTTCGCAAGTTTTTCGACCAATTGGAGTTCTTGATCGTCAATTTTTCCATCAACACCGACAATGCAAACCGCGGCCCTTAAGATCTCCAGTTTTTCGAAGGACTTCATTTTTACCTTTCCTGCTAATTATTGCTGTTTGACATCAACAACGGTCTCAAAGCTGTAAATTGCGGACGGATCAACCCGCTCTGATAGTGATTGATAAAGGGTCGCGATCGTGCGTTTTGCTTCCACTTTGGATTGTGTTCCGTCGGGGGCGGTAATCGTGATCGGCTGGTCAAGGTTTGCAAGTTGGTCGTTGAGTCGCAAATTAATCGATGAAATGCTGGACGCCGATTCGATTTTAAAATTTTGGCCGTCGCGAGTGGCAATGACTTCGCTTCCACCGATGCGGTTTTTTTCATCGACGCTCAGCCAATAAAATCGATTGTGGATTTTTCCTGTTTGTTTCCACACGATTTTGGTCGGATTCGGATCCCGAGTAAATTTCGCCATCCACGGGACGGCAATTTTGTCTTCGCGATTCATCCAGTGGCCAAATTGTGGATAAATCTTGACAACATGTCGGTAGCCGGTTGGATCATTCTTTTGAAGCTCAGCAAGTTTCACTTTCCATTGAGCGGCTATTTTGTTTCGATTGTATGCTCCATCTTTACCGCCCATGTAAAGCGCGAATCCAATATTTCGTAAGCCGATTGGTGACACGCCGTTGGGGTGTCCGGCCATCATCGCAGCTGCTGCGATTTGATCAGCCATTCGCGGAGCCAATTGATAAACTCCATCACCGCCGGCCGAATAACCCATGATGTATACCCGGTTTGGATTGACGCCCTCGAAAACGATCGCATTTTCGATGATCCGCGTAAAAAAATCGTCGATGTGCCCTTGGTGCCAAAGATTCCATGTGTTGGTTGGTGCACGAGGTGCAAGGTACACGCCTTCTTCAGGTTCGTATAATCGGATTTGGTTTTTCCATTGTTGATCATTGACGCGTGCTGGTGCTCCGCCCCCTCCGTGCATTGAAATGAAAAGACTTCGGCCGTCAGCCGGCTTTTTACCAAAGACTCGATAGTCGAATTTCATTTCAAGCTTTTCTAGCTTGATTGATTTTGCTTTCCACTCTGCCGAACGATTCTCTTGAATTCGGTTTTGGAAATCTTCAAGCAAGAGCTTTGTTGCATTTTCGCAATCTGTTTTAGAAAGTCCTGTTTTTGAAAATGGTTGCTCGGTTAACGATGGCCGCCCACCTGCTGGAAGTTTAAGCCAAGCAGATAATTTGGCTACCGGATTTGAGTCTGTTTTCTTCGACAGTGCTTCCTCTCCGGCATCGACTATCCGGCATAGCGAAACAGTGACCATCAAGGGAATCAGTAGGGTGATTTTTGGCATGTTTTTTTCTTTTCAGGGTGAGTCCACGTAATAGCATACCCAAAAGTTCGCCGGTCTTGAATGTCGCCAAGAAAATTCGTAGCCGCGTATTGCAGTCGAATTACGATGGACTTGGGTGGTCTCAATTTGAACGGACGGTGGTCTCAAGTTTAAGTTTCGGAAGAGTACGGCAATTTTAACCCGCCTCAAGTCATGATTTTCGCAGCAATACCCAGCCGGCAGATGAGCGATGGAATCTGCGTTTGGCAGTCGCCAGTGAATCAATCCCTCAATTACGCCGCGGATTGTACTCTGAAATTCATCGTTAAAAGCCTTTTGAGACGACGTTCAATGGAAACGCGAAATCAATCGGTTAAATGTGATTAAAAGCGACGGCAACAGGATCAGGTCGCCGATCAGAGCCAGCAGTAGTGCAACACAGGCGTAGCCGCCAAATGATTGGAATGTTGGAATGTCACTGGTGGCGGCTAACCCGAAACCAACACTGAGCATTGCCGTCGTTGTCGCCAGGATCGGCCATAGCTTTTTTTGACTCAGCCGGACGGCTGTCGGAAAATCGACTTTGTCGTTCAGTGACTGAGCGGTTTTCGACAAGAAGTGGACGGTGTCGTCCACAGCCAATCCAAGGCAGGTACACAGGAGCATGATGCTTGTGTATTGAATCGGAGTTTCAAGCCAAGCCATCAGCGCGGCGACTCCCAGAATCGGAAATGCGTTTACGATAATTGCCGAAATTGCGAAAATCAAATTTCGGTAAACGACGAGGATCAGGACAAAGATGATGAACGAAGCTGAAAATAGACTGACAATTAAATCTTGAATCATCTTTTCACTTCTTGTCGCTGCCAAAACACTCAGTCCCGCCAGATTCCATTTGACCTCAGGATAGGTTTGTTGAACGGTTCGCATGGATGATTGGATTCGTTTTACAATCGGAGCGATTCGCGCCGAGCCAATGTCGGGTAGCTGGACTCTGAT
>CAJQQR010000292.1 GCA_905480545.1 uncultured Pirellulaceae bacterium | reverse complement strand
CGTAATAAAAGGAAAAACCTGAAAGTTCCGCAAACTTTATCTCGATAACATCCTTTAGATAAATTTTCGTCTCGAAGGATGATCTCGTTATGTTGAGAAAACTTGTTCCCGCTTCTTTATGTTTGCTAGTGGGATTAATGGCCGTCGCAAATACCGGATGTTTTCCTGTGACTGGTCCGTCACTTGGATTATTAAGCATTCCCATTCCAGTTTCGCCTTACTTTCAAGAGATGGCGGAAGATGAGTTTCGTGTGGATGAAAGATATTCACGCGTTCCGATACTAGGACCGCTTTCTGCTGGTGGTCCAGCCGTCGCTTTGGATCCGCCAAGTGATGAAGAAGTTATGTATGCGTTTGAACGTGCTCGTCCTCAACAGGGCGGCGTACCATTCCTTCGCGAGAAACAAATCAACAACGTCAAGATCATCAAAGAAAAGATTGCGGATTATGTGGATCCTCCACGATTTATTCCTTTGATTGGCCCAGCCCAATTGCACCATGCACATTACAAATGCACCGTTTACTTCTCAGAGAAGACTATTGTCGGCTGGCCTGTACCGCACACGCTTCACGATGAAGAAGCTGCTGAGGTCATCTATATCGACCACAATCACTTCCACATGGTTGGAAATGTGAGCGGTGGATCAAATACCAACTATCGATAAGTCAGTATTGAGTATTCCTTCGATTCAAGAAAAGCCCCGCAAATGCGGGGCTTTTTTCAATTCTTGAGTCGGCGAATTTACTTCTGCGATGATTCAAGCCCACAAGACTTGCAACGAAATCAAAATCGTTGAAAATCGATCTCTTTATATAAAGGGAACCTATGACAGCGATTATTGACGACACCTACGCCGAGGCGTTTCGAAGTGTCTACACCGAATTTTTGATTACGGCACGAGACCGCAAATGGCTCGACAATGCGATCAATGCAGTCACGGGAAATGCATCAAGCACGATCTTGTGCGATTGTGAAGCCGGTTTGGATCGCTATGTGGGACCGGGCAGCAACGATACTCAGTTCGAAACTCCGGACGGTCGGCCAGGGGCCATCGTTCAATTGCATGTTCCGCGGTTTTGGAAAGACCGAGTTAAGAAACTTGAAAAGTCGGCTCTGGTTAGAATTAGCCAAAATGTTCTGACCTGCCCTACGGCACGTTGTTTTGGATTAGGGGATAGCGAAGAATATTTTCACATGGGGCGCAAGGTTGCGTACTTCGGAAATCGATTTCAAAAACGCGTCGAACGCTTCGGTCGTAAGATGTGGTGGGTTCCCATTCTGGGCGGCGAATTTTTGATCGATCGACGACTTGGGTATCAGAACGGGTTGATGGGCGGAAACCTCTGGTTTTTTGGTAAGGACGAAGATAGCGCGCTCGACGCAGCGGAGGCCGCTGCAGAAGCTGTTAAGCCGATTCCTGGCGTCGTCATGACGTTCCCTGGAGGAATCGCAGCCAGTGGATCCAAGGCAGGCAGTGACTACAGTTTCTCGATTGCAAGCACCTACGAGAAATTCTGTCCGCTTCTTCGTGATCAGGTCGAAACCGGCCTTCCGGAAGGTGTGGAAAGCGTCATGGAAATAATCATGAACGGTAAAGATATGAAGTCGATCATTGACGCGACCCAATCAGCGATCAATGCGTCGAAAGATACCAATGGGTTGAAGATGATTTCTGCGGGAAATTACAATGGAAAGCTGGGAAAGAGTTTCATTTACTTGCATCCAGACAAGCAGCCTGTGAGTTGAGGTTTTCAGGGCAACCCGCATACCTAGCGGGAATCTTTTCGGAAAACTTTCTTGAATTTTTCCAGCTTGGGTTGAATCAGCATCCGGCAGTAGCCTTTGCTCTTATTTTTGACAAAATAGTCCTGATGGCCCGTTTCCGCCGCGTAGAATTCCTGGAATGGAGCGATTTCCGTGACGACGGCAGCACCAAATGCGTTGGACGAATTTAGCTCTTGCTTGAAAAACTCAGCGAGTTTCTTCTGAGGTTGGTCATGAAAAAAGACGACGGAGCGATACTGATCTCCGACATCGTTGCCCTGGCGGTTTGGCGTTGTCGGGTCATGCGACTGCCAGAACGCACGTAACAGATCAGTGTAAGTGATTTGGGATGGATCGTACTTGACTTGAATGACCTCTGCGTGCCCGGTCATTCCGTTGCAAACTTCTCGATAGGTGGGGTTCGCGATTGCTCCTCCGGAATATCCGGATGTCACGCTTAAGACGCCGGGTATCGATTCAAAGACTGCCTCGGTACACCAAAAGCATCCGTTGCCAAATGTGGCGACCGATGTCGGATTGTTGTCCATCAGGATGCCCTGAGTAGCTTCTTCGCTAATTCGCTCAATTACGTCACTGCGTACCGACCGAGCAGAAAATCGGGCCGCGGTCCTGGCGATGACAAATAAAGCACCAGCGGCCAAAAAAAGGTATGCAGCAAGTCTGAGCATTTAACTCACGTGTTCGGTTTACGACTAACGTTCAATGGTTCTGAATTTAAAACCATTCTCGTTGCCAGCGAAATAATTAAACAAAATTCGATGTGTGTCAGCCCCATTGCTATCTAGCCGGAACCGTATAACCGGTGCCGTAGAATCGAACGCAATGCGTTGTTTAGAAGCTCTAGTTATCACCAACTGGTTTGTTAGCTTCGCAAATTGCTTCCATCCATTTTCTTGCTTCGGCCTTTACCCATTTTACATCTTCGTCCGATTCTTTGTTCTTGTGCAGATTGCAAAGGACCAAGCGGTTATGGAGAAAGCAAAGACATGATGCGGAAGCCCGTTCAATCTGGCCGTCGGGCGTGTCCATTTTCGAGAATATCAAAAACGCAAATCGGTTGTCTTCATCGACAAATTTTCCACCGGTGCTGTTTGTTCCCAAATCGGCGCCCGTTCGGTCTTTGATTTCTTTTGCGGCCTGTTTCAGGATTTGTCCAAACTGCTTTCCTAAAATGACTTTGACTTGATTGAATGTTGCTTGGTCTACAGGTCCCACGGCGTTAACGGTCTGGACGTCCGCGTTGATAGTAATGCCTTTCTCTAAGAAGCTCTTCTCGGTTGCCTCAGGTGTGGCAAAGACTTCGTGGAGTGTGTTGGTTGGTGCAGATTTTTCAATAAATGCTGTGAAAGATTTGAGCACCTTCTTCTTTGGCAATAGACCAGCGGGGTAGGGGACTTTGATACTTTGTCCCTTGACCTTTACCTCCACAGCTTTCTCTGCCTCGCCGTCTTTTTCAGACTCTTGAGCGTCGGCAAATACGCTCGTTAGTGTAAAAGCCGTAAAGATGAACATGAAAGTAAGTGGTTGCTTCAAAGCGACTAGATGGTTGCTGGGTGACACGACATCCCTTTTCCGTGAGAGGCAGATAACATTGGCGAATTTTTACTTGTCCTGCTAGAACGCCGTGATTGTTGCACATTTTTCTTGCTCATTCAAACCAGCTGTCCCGTTCCATTTAGAACACACGAGGGAAGTAAAGATCAATCTGATCGTTGTTGAAAATTCGATACTTGGCCCCTTTGCTCCAGAGCCAGAAATAGGATTCAAACGGATCATCAAGAGCCGAACATTCGGCAACAAGCGGCCACAAGAGATAATCGCGAAGGAACGGATCGCAGGCCACAAAATAAAGTGCTGGACTCAGGAACTGGGCAAATTCCTTTTGGGGATTTTGCTGTTCGGATCTCTCTAAATTACCGAGAAACCTGTCTATCAAAGCTGGAGCCTGTTTTTGCATCGCTTGGAGCAGCGCCGATTTTTCCAAATCCGCTTTCGGGTGTTTGGGCGCCTTGCCTTCGATGATTCGGATAGTTGGCAAAGGATTTAAAACCGAATTCAACTCAGCAACGTTATTTTCAAGAGCTAACTGATGAAGTTGCCCAAAAAAATCCTTCGCGATCGTTAGGGCTTCGCTGGGATCGATTTTTGCGGGGTTTCTGACGATAAAAAAGGCGTCACTCATCCCGTCTGAACGCCTCGCCTCACCAGTCGTTTCATAAACTTTTAGCAGACGCTCCATTATCGCTTCGCCACACGGAGCTCGCTCGAAAACTTTTTCCAAAGATTTCCCGCTCGGCCGAAACTTTTGAAATGCGCCTACTAATGTTTCAGAGTCGTCGGGGTCCACCGCGTGGCCGCTGGCAACCGAAATCAAACGAGAAAAATGAGCTAGATCGATTAAATTGTTCAAAACGTTTTTCCAAAGTGTCTACCCAAACTGTAACGGATTTATTGTCGCAAAATTAACTCGATAATTCGCCCTGGCGAAGTGGGCAAAATGGACGTGGGATGTTTTGTCATGAAAATACTATAAAACACGGAGCAAACCGTTGCGTTGGGAATTTCTTGAATCCGGGATTCATGATCTTGCGAAGGAGTT
The DNA here is from genome assembly GCA_905480545.1 of uncultured Pirellulaceae bacterium. Taxonomy (GTDB): domain Bacteria; phylum Planctomycetota; class Planctomycetia; order Pirellulales; family Pirellulaceae; genus JABAAE01. The sequence continues at coordinate 6,018 of CAJQQR010000292.1, read as the reverse complement.
CCTGAACCGAGGTTATCCCTTTCAAAACCCTAGTCATTGGAAAGAAATGTCATTGGAACTTGAGCCACACAGCTCCCCTCATTCGGCCTCAAATCGCGCGAGTTCAAAGCAGCGTCAGAATCGCTGCAAAAATGAGACCGGTAAATCAGCAACAACGCATGAGACTTCCGCCGACTCAACCGTAACTGAAGATCCAAATTTGCAAAACAACCCTCAATTGAATCACGACGTGGATTTCGCAGCAATTGAAGAGGCTGTAAGAGGAATTCTTGCCGCAGTGGGCGAAGATGCAGACAGAGAGGGTCTGTTGGAGACCCCGCGTCGTGTTGCAAAAATGTATGCCGAAATGTTCAGCGGGCTGCATTTAGATCCGGCCCGACACCTCCAGAAAACGTTCGAGGTCGAATGCGGCGAGTTGGTTTTAATCCGAGACATTGAATTCACAAGCATGTGTGAACATCACTTGCTGCCATTTTCCGGCCATGCTCACGTCGCTTATATCCCCACCAGCCGTGTTGGGGGACTTAGCAAGTTTGGGCGTGTGGTCGAGGAAATTGCGAGGCGCCCACAAGTTCAAGAGAGGATGACGAATCAGATTGCCAATGTGATAGAGTCCGAGCTTGATACAAAGGGAGTGGCCGTAGTGGTTCAGGCGGAACATTCTTGCATGGCCATTCGAGGAATTCGGAAAAAGGGAAGCTCGACGATCACCAGCTCGCTTCGTGGGGTCTTCAAAACGGACACTGCAAGCCGTGCTGAGGTCATGTCGTTGATCAACAACGGAAGATGAATTCAGTTCAGAACACGATTGCCCAAATTCACCAGTGAACCGTGGGCTTACCGCAACGATTCGAAAGTGAACGCGTCATGATTATAAAAAAAGAGTACAAGTTTTATGCGGCACACCGAAATGCTCAGCTTTCGGATAAATGTCGAAACCTGCATGGCCATCGATATGGAATTGTCGTCCATTTTGAAGTCGAACGCGACGGCGCACTGTCTACATTGTTCGGTGATTTCGACGCTAAAATCGAACCGCACCTCAAAGAGCATTACGATCACGGACTGATGATTGACGTTAACGATCCCCTATTCCCTTACTTGCAGAGATATGTAGAGGAGACTGGTGATGCGTTGCGGTTCAACAAATTCGATGTACCAACCACGGTTGAAAACTTGGCGTACAAGCTCTTTTGTGAATTCACTGAATTTGGCTTTCGTATTGAGCGAGTGGAAGTAAGGGAGACGGATACATCTGTGATTTCTTATACGCGTGAAGACTGGATTGCGGACTCGAGACGAGCAGCGACGCTCGCAGAAGCCCCAACCAGAATCGAGTCACTTTAGCGGCAATTTAATTTCGACAATTGTTTTTACAATAGCGGGGTCATTTGCTAAGCTGCTTTCAGCCTAAGGAGCAGCAAATGAAAAGAAGAGCTTTTACTCTGATTGAACTACTCGTATCGATTGCAATCATAGGGATTTTAATTGGTCTGCTCTTGCCCGCCGTTCAGGCGGCGCGGGAAGCCGGGCGTCGAACCGCCTGCAGTAACAGCTTGAAGCAAATCGGTTTAGCGCTTCACAGTTACCACGATACATTAAAGAGTTATCCCTCCGGCTTCGTTTCGTTTTCAGATCGCAACCAAGATCTTTTTGCAGAATTGAGACCGCCAGGTTGGGGATGGTTTTCACTGACTCTCCCGTATTTGGAAAAGGATAATTTCCACGACGAGATTACATTCAATGATTCAATCTCTGCGGAATCTAATGCCAAAGCGCGGAATTATTCGTTCCCCGATTTCTATTGTCCAAGCGATGATGCAAAGGCTGCAAAAAAGTTCCTGTTCTCAAATTGGGGTGGGGATAATCAATGGCCTGGATCGACATCAGATGATGAATGGGAGATTTCTGCTGGGGCAACGAATTACGTTGCAGTCTTAAGCGCACCAGAGGTCGACAAAGAATTTCCCCCCTGATTTACTCTTTATAAAACGGCGGTCGCCAAAAATAAGCGTGGAATTTTTTATCATAATAGTCACACCAGAAATCCAGAGGTTCGAGACGGGCTATCTAACACATTTTTGTTGGGTGAAAGGAACTCACGGATCATGTTCTCCAGTTGGACGGGAGCTGTCACAACATCGCCCTATCATTTCTGGTTGACACTTGCATCGGCACAGAATCCACCCAACTGGTACGACAACCTCGACGACGATCAAGATTTTGTTTTCGATCCTGGATTTAGCAGTAACCATCCCGGTATCACAATGATGTCGTTTGCCGACGGCGCAGTCGTTGGGATACCCGACGACATCAAACAGGATCTTTTCTTTAATCTGTCGACCGCCAGCGGCCGTGAAGTTGCGGGAAACGGTGATTGGAACTAGCAATGCCCCGGACGCCAATGGCAAAGTAGCGACCGGCGATGAAGGGGGTGATAAGCATAGGTCTATCTTCATCTGGACTTTGACCCTTCAATGCGGGCGGCTAGTGGCAGTTCGGTCTTTACGAATCGACTAACAAGTTGACGATAACGTTTGGCCTCTGATGCCTAAGTGACTCCATGCGGCTGCGTATCAAACGGAGAGAGATACGGTGTTTTCTCTAAAGCCCAGTCAGATGCGGCTATGGGATAATGCCAGTCGGTGAACTGCACGTCGATTTCATGTTGCTTTCTAACCTCGCATGGATGGATTACATTAAATGCTGGCACGCAGCATAAACTTGGGACAATGATTCAATTGAATCTTGACTCGATAGAAAATACACATTCAAGGACTCCCGTATGACCCGCAACTTCCGCCTTGTAGCCTTTTGCTTGATATCATTTGGTTTTTCGTTGCCAGCGATTGGCCAAGATCAAGCCTTAAAAAAAGAGAATAAAAACGGTGAATGGATTCAGCTTTTCAACGGAAAGAACCTTGATGGTTGGACGCCGAAAATTCGATTTCATGAACTTGGCGAAAACTATAAAAATACGTTTCGGGTCAAGGACGGTCTGATGCAGGTTGGATTCGAGGGTTACGACCAATTTAATGAAACGTTTGGTCACATTTTTTACAAGGAAAAGTTCTCGAACTACGTCATTCGTTGCGAGTATCGATTCGTTGGAAAGCAATGCCCTGGCGGCCCTGGTTGGGCCCGTCGAAACAGCGGAATCATGCTTCATTGCCAAGACCCGAAAACGATGACGAAAGACCAGGACTTCCCTGTGTCCATTGAAATGCAGTTGTTGGGCGGATTGGGAACCGGCATGCGAACGACCGCAAATCTATGTACACCCGGCACGAATGTTGTGATGAACGACAAATTGGTCACGCGTCATTGCACCAGCAGTACTTCGAAAACTTATCATGGTGAGCAATGGGTTACCGTCGAAATTGAAGTGCGAGGTGGAGAAACCATTAAGCATATGATCGATGGGAAAATTGTTTTGGAATATGACAAGCCGCAGCTCGATCCGAGTGACGCGAACGCAAAAAAACTCATCAGCGACGGGAAGCTAATTTTGAGCGAAGGTTACATCTCGCTACAAAGTGAAAGCCATCCGTGTGAATTCAGAAAAGTTGAATTGAAAAAGCTGGATTAGCCGCATTCGGGTTTGTTCCGTGATCCAAAGATTGATTTGGATTTTAGCCGATTCGAACATTTTGTTCCGTCGGCATTTTTTTTGAAAAGTAAATTGCGACTGCCGTTTAGAGTGAAGCGATTTTTTGAAAAATTATCATGTGTGAGTGACTTGGTATACAACGTTTTAATCTCCACAAATCGTATCGATTGGATAACAAATGAACGCTCCTGAATTCCGCTGTGAAGGTGACGATAAACTCTTTCAAATGCTTTTGCTTGAACGGGAGGTGCAAGCCGTTCGTGCACGGATCGACGAACTTCCGGAACGAAGCATTCGGCGGCAACTGTTGGCGACGTCGCTTCGGTTGACGCATTCTATGTCGCCGAAGCTTCATCAAATGCTCGATACGTGTCGTGAACGGCTGGGAATGGAAATCCCCGTGGAGGCCTATGTTTATAATTCACCGCAGTTTAACGCGGCATGCATCAAGCCCGAGGGTGGGACCTTGCTGTTGATGTTTTCCAGTTCGATTCTTGAGAAATTCGATGAAGCCGAGTTGACGTTCGTCATGGGGCATGAGTTGGGCCATCATCTGTTTGCTCATCACGATATTCCGATTGGATACCTGGTGAATAGTGATAGAAAAGTTCATGCAAGATTGGCGTTGCAGCTTTTTTCCTGGTCTCGGTTTGCGGAGATATCAGCGGATCGCGCTGGAGCAATTTGCACGGGTGATGCAAACGCATCGGCTCGGGCTTTGTTCAAACTGGCATCCGGGCTGACAACTGACTTGATTGAGATCAATATCGAAGATTTCGCCGCTCAAGCGGATGAGATGGAAATTGAAAAACCCCAAGGCAAATCAGAGACGGCAAGCCAGGACTGGTTTATGACGCATCCATTTACGCCGCTGCGAGTAAAAGCGTTGCAGAGCTTTTTTCAATCAACTTTGATGGTCAAGGGAGGTGTGTCGCGTGAACACTTGGAGGCAAACTGCCATCAGCTGATGGGGATGATGTCTCCCAATTACCTTGATGAAAAATCGGAGATTGCCGAGGCGATGCGGCGAGTGCTTTTCGCTGCCGGGCTCGGATTGATTCGCTGTTCTGGCGGTGTTAAAGACGAAGAAGTTGCAGCGTTTGATTCACTTTTTGGAGCGGGGGCTTATACGGAAGAGTTGAATTTTGACAAACTCGCTGAACTTCTCGAGGAACGTATCGATTATGCCAACGAAATTGTACCTCAATCAAGGAAAACGCAAGTCGTTCGCGATCTATGTTTGCTCGCGGTGTGCGATGGTCGAGTCACAAAAAGGGAGCGTGATTTTGTGCATGAAGTGGGAGCGAAGATGAACATTTCGGAGGCGGTTATTGAAAATGGATTCGTGCGAGATGCAGAGTTGGACTAAGAATACAGCCAGGCAGAAAATGCCTGTCTCTTCGCCACCGCCAAGCACACCACCACGTCCATTGCCGTTCCGCCAAATCCTCCGGTTTTTAGGGGCTCCGGAGGTTGCGATCATTGCAAAGTTCGAACAATCATAGACGCGAACTTCCATGAGTGCGCGGCTCTGGTTTTCGCTCGATATAGGTATGAAACTGTCTTGGGCACCGTGAACCCAGTCATTTGCAACAGTCCTTTTAACAACTCGCAGCATTTTTGAAGGCCATCCTAGAGTATGATCTAGGCCTTGATTTTGTACAAATGGAAATATGACTTCAACGAACTCGTCCATTCGCGGCTTGCCCTTTATTGGCGGAAGTCGCCGTTGCAAATCCTATCAGCGAATGGGGAGTCTGAAAACGAATTTGTCACCCTGCCCATTCAGTGAAATGGCCTTGGCTCACGCTAATCGCGGCTTTGGCGGATTGACGATTCTAAGTGCCTGCGAAACACAGTCTACCTATTCGAACCATTGATTCACTTGCTGCTTCAGCTGGCGTTTGCGTTTGACCGTATTCGAATTTCACTTTCGCTGTCGGTTGGTCGTTGATTCCTGTTCGCTCTTAATCAACTTTTCGGCCTCCATAACTTTGAACAAGAGGGGCAAGCGTCCCCGCCGGCCGTTCAAAACAACGGATCGATTCGCCTGACACTGGAAAAAATAGACAGGACGGAGTGCTGCAAAGTTAAGACATTGGCATTTCCTGAAGAGCTGTTTTTTCATCGTGTTTGAACACGACAGAAGGGGTTCCCAAGGTATCGCTAACCACACTGGACAAAACTGGCTAAAAAACGATATTATTGTCACTTGCCATCGACATTCATTACCAAGCCCGAGTGGCGGAATTGGCAGACGCTCAGGATTTAAAATCCTGTGACCTTACGGTCGTGCGGGTTCAAGTCCCGCCTCGGGTACTCCTTTCATATCAACGACTTACGTCAATTTCGTTGATCTCTTTTGGAGGCAATTTCTTTGCCGCAATTCTTCATGGGGACATTTTTGG
>CAJQQR010000291.1 GCA_905480545.1 uncultured Pirellulaceae bacterium | reverse complement strand
CATGATCAATTAAGATCTCTTCAATATGGTTCTCAACTTGATTCCACCACTTCTCCGAGGAATCAGATTTTAGACTTAACATGATTTTCTATCTTTAATTGTTTGATAAGTAGAGAACTTCTCAAGCTCGGCTGACCGTTACAGCGCCTCCGAAACAAAGCTCGACATCCGAATTCGGTTCACGATGTCGACTCTGATAATTTCCGATATAGGTAAACTTATTTTCAGTCCGTTCGAATGAAATTTTGTGCGGCTTGCGATCCAAGCGACAAACCCGAACCGGAACTTCATTTGCCGCTTCGGTCACCTCGGTGTCAAGCGACGGCAGGTTAATATTCCAAAACCCCTCCTCTCCAACTTGCTTGTTCGCTACATACTCAATTCCGCGTCGAGCCAATTTGATAGAATTCGCCCAATTTGATGCAAATCCTTTTTTGTGATATTGAGACAAAGAATAACTTGGAATACCGAAATAGGACGCTTCTCTCGCGGCAGCAGCAGTCCCCGACATAAAAACATCAACCCCCAGATTCCCACCTGCATTAATTCCTGAAAGCACCATTTCAAAATTAAAATCAAATGATGCAATCGCCACCCGTACACAATCCGCCGGCGTCCCCGAAACAGCAAATCGATTGCTTGAAACTTCATTAACGGAAATGGCCCGATCGACTGTAACCTGATGACCACAGCCGGAAAGCTGTTGAGTCGGTGCAAATGTAATCGGTGTTCCGTATTCCGAAGCAAGTTTTTCCAACGCCTGAATCCCCGGCGCATCAATCCCATCGTCGTTGGTAATCAGTACATTCATTGCATAAAACTTCAGAATAAAATCGGTAAAAATGGATATTGAGAGAGTCGAATCTGTCTATTGTAGCTGACACAACGACCAACAGCCGACCGTTGCTAGACGGACGACGTCAGGTCGTTTCTTTCATCGAATCCTCGGTTAGCGACTGGGCCAATTCTAAAATCTGCTTAGCCATCGATTCAGAATTCCGATACTTCCGCACAAAGTGACAGCCGTGATTTGCCAACGTATCACGGCGCGCATCATCGAAGAGCAAGGCCTTTAACTTATCAACGAGGTCATCTAGGTTGTGAGCTTCAAACAGCAGACCGCCTTCGGTTTGCTCAATCACTTCGGGGAATGCGCCGTGATCGGGTTGCACAACCGCGACGCCTGATGCCATCGCCTCCAATACAAAAAGTCCTTTGGGCTCCTGATAAACCGTGGGAACCGACAACAAATCAATACTTCTTAAAAAAGCAACTTTATCGCGTCGATCAATCGCTCCCACATATTCATATTCAGAACTCAAACCCGCGTCATTCAATTTCCTGAACTGTTCCGCAGCAAACAACTCGTTGGTCGGGCCCAGATAACCGGCGATCTTTAACTTCACATTGCCGCAATCGTTTTGGGCACGCAATTTGATAAACGCATCGACAATCAGGTTAAGCCCCTTTTCAGGAGCAAGTCGCGCGAGATATCCGATTGTCCTTTCGCCATCCGAATCCGCAGCAGAATCGGACTTCAATTCGTCTGCGACTTCGAAATCATCGATATCGATCCCCAAAGGCGTCACCATAATTTTATCTTGCGGGACACCCAAATACTCTGACATCAACCGCGCGTAGAACTTGCTGTGTGTAATAAACGCGTCAACAAACGGAACCAGTCGATTGATCTCGACCAGACATTGCTGCTTGTACTTTTCTGGCAGACTATCCAGAAAAATGTCATCGCCTTGCAAAGTGACGATGGTTTTTGCACCGAGTTTCCGCTGAATGGCTGGGATACAGCCGCCGATCAAAATATTGCTAAAGATTATCACATCGGGGTTTGATTTCTGCGTGAGCCAGTTGCACAAGCGATTGACCTCTTTACGCTGATTTCCCTTTTCGCCTTTCAGCATCGACACGGCAAGTCTTCCCAGCTCAGCCGGAGCAACTTTTGATGCGTTTTTCGTGACCCGCCGAATCAGTACGGGATTATCAAGAAAGCGATCGAACAGCTTTGGCAGAAACCTCAAGAAGGGCATTTTTTGCTGCAAGTAAACGTTGATGCCACCGAAGAAAACCTGATCGACCGAAAAGTCATTCTCATCTGTGCGGATCGGCGTGTACGTCGGAACCAGCTCGATGTCCACACCCTGCTTCGCAATCGCTCTTGCAAGAGTGTTGTCGTGCATGCAACTGCCGCAAAACATGCCAGCAGCTCCAGCGGTAAGATATACGATTTTCACTTCGACGATTGCAAAAAGAAGACGTTAGATTGCCCCGTGGATCACTCCGCAAACCGCTCGGATCCACCACTGCTTTATTCTCTTTGATCGTTTGCAGAATCGAAAGGGCATTAAGGATTCAATCGTTCCACGGGCACTTAAATTCTAGCTTCCCAAAACCGAAAAAACTTTGGGCAGAATCAGATTCGCACTGATCCGTTCTGCCCAAAGTTGGTTTTCATCTTGTCTATTCGATACTTCTTATGGTTGTCGCTTGAACACAAATGTGCCATTGTCAGCAACATTCATTAACGGACGGTGATACAACTTGCTCCACTTGGTCAGGCCCTTAGGGTACCACGTCAGCCCCATTCCGATGTTCCAAGTTTCATCCAACGTATCAGAAACGTCGGTACCATCGGTCGGCGCCAGGTAGGCAAAATTCGATGTCAAAGCCCAGCGTTCGGCGATTGGAATCAGGAATTCAGCTCCGAATACTCCCGCACTGTTTTCCGCAAAGCCACCGAAAAACTCGGCATGGCCACCACGAGCTTGATCCCAACTGTGCCGATAATAAAACCGGTATGTATCATTTGAATCAAAGCTGGTTGACCCTGGTACAAGAGGACCACCAACGGCTGCAAGTCCCGTTCGAACAGCTGCCGTATCATCTTTCATGTTTGCGGTAAATCGGAAACCCAGCTGATTACCGTATCCACCAACGAAGCCCAGTTCACCGCGAAGCTGCGTGAAGTCCGCTTGGTAGTACCAGTCTTCACTTAATCCATCTACGACAATTCCGAATTGCAAGCCGTAGTCGACGCGACGAGAAATCCCCGCCGTCCAAAATGTTTGGTTGCGGCCGGAAATCGCAGGAGTACCACCCAGCAACCCAAAGTTTTCAGCTTGAACAAATCGAATACCAGCCTGCCCTGACAAGTTTAGAAATGGCAGAACCGGCACGGGAAAGCCCCAATTGATGCCTTGACTGAAACCGAAACTCCCCGTGTTGATTTGATTTGGCACCCCCGAAAATCCTTGAATACCAAGCGAGTATTCCATGTCAGCGAAAGAGATTAACTGATAAGGCGGACAGTGGATTTGACATACATCACATTGACCGCAATCACCGCAGCCTCCATCCAAAATCTCACCCGGCATGTATCCGTGGCCATCCTCGTAGTACTCTTCGATGACTTCGCCTTCTCCAATATATTCCATGCCCTGAGTTCGAGCATAAACACCACCGCCTGGCGCCGACTGCATTGGGCGAGACACCTCTCGTGTGACTGCCGGCATTTCGGCAACACGCGAAACGACAATGGGCCGATTGGCGGGCTGAACGGTTCGCCGTGCAGGTTGCGAATAACCTTGTTGAGCATGCCGCGGAACAAATCCGGCGCGTCGAACTTGAGCAGCAATGTCAGTTGCTGCAAATGCAACACTGAAAAGCATTGCAACGAAAGCAAATTGTTGTTTGCGAATCATTGGGGGATCCTTTTTTGTTGCCTACGATGATTGCGATTTAAGCATTCGATTAGGCGCGATAACTTAGGCGAAGATAAAACGCCCGACATAAAAGTTATCGGTATTTAACTGATCCGAACTTTCGGAAAAGTTGAGATAAAAGGAAAAGTAAATCCAAGCCGCCTAAATTAACATTTCTTCTAGGCGATAGAAATCGGCGACCCAACGCCCGAATCCCCAAACGCATTTTTTTTCCAAATCTGAAGAAAGTGGAGCAGTTAAGCAATTCCGAAAAACCACTGCATCCCGCCGGCTAGAGCTATCTTTCCTTACCGTTGCCAGGTTTTTTTCTGGCCCAACTTTGCTGATGCTCGTTGGCTGCTAGCTCGGTCTCCTGCCCCAAATCACCTTGAGCATTCATCCATTGCTGCAGCTTGATTTTCATCGATTCGATTCTGGCAGCATGCTTCGAACTGCCAGCAAGATTCTTGGCTTCTTTCGGGTCATTCCGCACATCGTAGAGCTCGATTAACGGCCGGTTCTGATACCGGCTTACTTTTGCAGCAGCATCCGCATCGCCTGTGCTTGCTTTGCGAACCCATGATTGAAAACTACCGGAATTCGTGCAAGCATTGGTTAAGGTTATTTCCGGAGTGAAATTCCAAATCAGCTTGTATTGGTCATCTCGAATCGACCGACTGCCGTAATACTTGGGACTATTGATCGTTCCTTTTGTTGTCATCAGACCGTACACAACCGATTTGTGTGAATCTGCTTTGCCTTGAAGAACCCGCAAAAAACTTTTACCGTCCAGACTTGGTTCCTGTTTCAAACCGGCAATTTCCAGCATGGTAGGCAGTATGTCAACGTACTCGACCATCGCATCGGAAGCCGAATTCGCTCGGATCTTACCTGGCCATCTTGCAATGAGAGCGGTTTGCAGTCCCGCGTCATATAGAGTCCATTTCGCAAAGGGGAAGGAGTTGCCCTGCTCAGTTGTGACCATCACAACCGTGTTTTTCTCCAACCCTTTTTTGTCGAGCAACGATAAAACCCGCCCTACCTGTTGATCATAAAAAGTAACTTCGGCGAGGTATTTCGAAAACGCGTTTCGAGTTTCCGGCGTGTCGACAAAAGACTTTGGTAATTTGATTTCATTTGGAGGATACGCCGAAGAATCACCCTTGTTCCAAGGGCTGTGAGGCTCATTCGAACAAACGAATAAGCAGAACGGATCCTTTGATTCTTTACATTCGTCAAATAGCTTTTCAATTGCTGCAAAATTGGGATTCTTTCCAGAGGCTGAATACTCAAATGGAAACACCGTTTTGGGGGCGATATGAGTCTTGCCACTTAACGCCACTCGATAACCACGGTCTCCGAGAAAATGACAAACACTCTGAGTACCAGGTTTTGCAAATGCATGATTGGGATACGCGCCGCTCTTTACTGGATAAAGTCCCGTATAGATATTATGACGCGTCGGCGAACACATTGGTGCGGTCTGAAAACAGCGTTTAAAAAGCATCCCTTCCTTTGCAAGCTGATCAATGTGTGGCGTTTTCGCTTGACCACCGTAACATCCGATATCATCAAAAGTGCAATCGTCAGCAATGATAAAAACGAAATTTGGCTTGGCATCATTGGACACACCGTCGCCTGCCAATCCAATGTTGGCAAGCAATGAGATGAAAATGCAAAAGAGTTTTTTCGATTTAAAGAAGGCCATTTGGTAATTCTCAATTATTATTTCCGTTAGCATTTGTGCCGTCCCGAGTATTGTAGCCACAAAAAACATCTCGACAGTTTGCGACCATAAGGTACGTCGGAAAATGCCGTCCAGCTGAATTAAGACGGCCCCATCAAAAGCGATTATACGAGTTCATTTTACTGCCGCGGTGAACCAATCAAAACTTTTTTTTACTGTCCAAAAGAATCGTGACAGGCCCTTCATTGACCAACGAGACCGACATTGAAGCGCGAAATTCTCCGGTTTCCGTTTTAAGGGTTCTCTCACGAGTCTTGTTTACAAAATACTCGTAAAGCTCATTTCCCAGATCTGGTTTGGCAGCAGTATTAAAGCTTGGACGTTTTCCTTTGCGAACATCGCCGAGCAAAGTAAACTGGCTGACCACCAGCACACTTCCGCCAACATCGTTCACCGAGAGATTCATTTTGCCATCGGGATCTTCAAAAACTCGCAGCCCTACTGCTTTTTCAACCAAATAGTCAGCATCCTTTTTCGTATCAGATCCCTCTATCCCCAACAAAACCATTAAACCGACGTCAATCGATCCGACGGTTTTACCAGCCACCTGAACGGATGCTGAGGAGACTCGTTGAACTACAGCTCTCATGATCGCGACATGAACTCGTATGGTTAAATTAAACTGGATGGTCAGCAGCTTAACAGCGTATTGAATTTGTGCCCAAAAATCGCACTAAACATTAAGCCCACAGACCAAAAGTCCAACGGGCTGGATTCATCCCTTGCTAACACGCTGGACGGCAAATCACCGATCGGTCATTTGAAGCAAAACAAATAGAATTTCGATTTAATCGCGTAAACGCTTGTAATCACTTGCGAACCTCCAAAAGAAATTCATTTGTGATGTCAAAGACCTCATTCTTTTCGGCGCTAAACTGAAACTCGCGAGCCTCCGGCGTGTCGATAAATTGCAAATCGACATAGTCAGTAACCAAAATCGGAATTTGTTTTCCTTCATTTGCCATATCACTATCGGGTCGATAAAAAACGATTCTTCTTGGCATGTCTTTTAACTTGCCATCTGCGAAAAAATACAATTCAACTTCAGTGGGAATTTGCGGAGGAATGCGATTCAAGTTGATCGTCGAAGAATTCAGGATCGATTCTTTTTGTTCAGGCAGCACCAACGCAAGTTTTTCTGGCTTCCAAGTGCCGCGCGTAAAAAGCACTTTTGTGTCGCCAATCGTCGTCTCATTTGGCGTTGAAAAATTAAAACACTTTTGGGTTTGTTGCATAAACAAATACAGTCCGCCAAATGCGATCCAACGCCCCGGCCAGTGTGGATCCTTTGACAGTTGGTCATTCATCCTTCGAAGATTGACACTTTCGATCCGACTAAGCGACTTAACCTTGCCGGTCTCTGTATTGACTGCATCGGCCGCCACTGCAGCATTGTCTACCGTTTCGCGAAAGAAATAAACACCGTCGTTGAACAATCGTACCTTAAGATCCAAATGCTCCGTTCGAATATCCAATTCGATACGAACGCCGCCTTTACCACCGTCAGCCTGCAAATAGCTTCCGGTGGAGACGACTTCCTTTTTAAAGATAAATGCCCGCTGCTTTATCGATGCCTTAAAGCTCTGATCGCGAATCAAAGCATGCGATCTCTTCACCAACGCCAGACCGCTAACACTGTTCTCCTCCGCCCGGAGATTGACCGAGGAATTTTCCGGCGACAATCCTTCGCCTCTCCCCAAACTGTTTTTTTCAACGTCTCCAGATTCAGATTCACCACTCGGGTCGCTCGGTGATTCATCATATTTTTGAACCGATGCTTTTCTTGAAGCTTGCTTTCCTGATTCCTTGCCGGCATGCGATTTAACCTGTTGAGCGGCTGCTTCTTGGAAGAAAACCTGTGAAACATCGTGGCGAAAAAAACCATAAGCAGCGAACGCTAGCGTTGCCATCAAAAGCGGAAGCCGAGATGTGATCAGTTTTAATTTCATGTTCGTGATCCGGTTATACGGATTTTTCCAAAGATTCTTGTTCTATCGCGCCGAACATAACCACAGAGCTAATTTTCTTGCGTGACGTTTGCGCGGGAGTTGGCTCGCAGACAATTCTCATTCAACTGAATTGACGAACAAGGGCTGCGATCTTAGTCGTGGACCAAGTTTCAGTCGATGCCAATGGCAATCAGTTGACGTGGTTTTACTGCGAAAAAAAATGTGTTGTCAATTTACTGATTAGCAATACAGCCATACAAACGACACAAATTTATTGCGTAGGGGGGAAACTATGTCTATTCGTTTGTCGTTGGGAACTCTGTTCCTTACATTGGCCGTGGTAGCCGCTGGGTGCAGTATGCCCGCAGCTCGTAACGGCCTTCCAATTGAAAACAATTTGCCTCCGGCACAGATGCTAATGCAGCCTGGTCCGGGGGTAGGCGGTCCTGGTCCTGGTGTTATTCCACCAATGAGCCCGCCCGGAATGGCTCCAATGCCAGCTCCAACCGTTCAGGTTTGGTTTACTGATCCTGAATCATGTGAAATTAAATGGGACGTGAATCAACCGGGTGCTTACGATAGCTCGCCGTATGTGGTTCCTTTTAAGCAAAGCTTTGTGCAGGGCGGTGTCTATCGCCTGAGAGTCTCAAATATCGAAGGATTTGAGGACAAAACTTATTATCCGAGCCTTGAAATAGGCCCAATCACACCACGAACGTCAGCTTTTATTGCTCACTCAGCAATTCCGATCCAGCTGACCAACGAAGACTTTACCCAAGTCAAAACGGGTAACTTCGTGACGAAAGTCATCTACATTCCAGATCCAGAGTTCCAAGAGCTTGCGATCGCAGGGATCGATACTCTTGTGAGCACACGCCTCGATCCAGGTGTTGATCCGATTGTCGAAGCAGACCGTCGTGGATCAATCTTGGCAATCGTTCGAATGGGTAACAAAGACTTGGAAAGTGCTGCCAGTGGCGATGTTAAACAAGCGGGGTACTTTGATCCATATGGCGCCTCGATGCCAGGTCCAATGATGTCAGGACAAGGTCCTATGATGCCAGGACAATCTGCCGGCTCACCGGTACCCTTCCGTCAGGGCATGTCTCCAAACTACGTTTCCGGTGTAACAGCTCCGTCTTATGGAATGCCAATGACTGCAACGCCTATTGGATTGCCTGGACCGCCACACATTCCATTGGGAATACCTGCGGGATTGCAGAAGCAAACGATGCACAATCACACCAGAATGCAGATACCCCAGCCAACGAAGCGAGTTAACATTCACGTTAAACAAGATCCAGGCCTGAGCTATCCGCGACCGGCTGACAGAATCTTGATCCGTGAAAAAACGGTTCGTCCAAGGCATTCGAATCAGCAGCCACCTGCGAACATGCAGTACGGCACACGAGCCGGTGGAGATGAAGATTGCATCAACTGCCAAATTGGCGGCTAGTCAATTCAGCATCGTACTGAAAAATCGAAAGCCGCGTTGAGTCACCTCACGCGGCTTTATTTTTACCTACTACCAATCGAATTTTCGGTAACACACTTAGCTTATCCGCAAGATTCCAAAAGCTAAATTCAGGACAAGTCTCAACCTCTGATTCTTTATCAATATTAGAATCTGCAGTTCAGCCTTGGTTGTAAAAGTGACCTAACAAGTTTCAAAAAGAATCGTGATGTTAAGAAAAGTACTTCACAAGCCGCTTTTTAACGCAATTTTTATCGCATGCTTCTTCGCTACCTTTGCGATCGAAGCATTCTCTCAAGACCGAATACAACCGAGAGCCGATATGGCACCCGGCGCGGCTGGTCGTGCGACGATGGCGTTGCGCCGACCTGTTTTTGGTTACGTCCAACCAACGGAAATCCAGGTTCCAGCGACCACACGCATAGCATATTTCTCTGGTTTGAAATTCTCCAAGAGTGTGAAAGGCTCGAAAAAAGTAGGGTTGCGGATAGGTGATGTCTATCGTTTTAAGATAACGAACATCAAAGGCTTTGAAGGGACCGAGCTTTATCCGTCAGTAGAAGTCATCGACCGCTTGCATCCCACTGCGGATAAATATGTTGACTATGCAGTTCCCATTCGCTTGACTCAATCGGACCTGGAAAATGCAATCAATGGCAAATTGGTTACCAAGGTCGTCTACCTCGAAGATCCACAACTGGCGTTAGCCGTCAACGAAATCAAAAACGAACAGCGCACGTTGCAAGTTGGTGCTGGCGAAGATCCGCTTGTCGCCGCCCGTGGTATTGGTCGCCCCATGGCCATTCTAAGGCTGGGCTCACGGACGCCTGATGCAAATGACATCAGCGTGTTCGGTTCGCCGCTCGTTACGGACTACGCAACTTTATCAAATCCACCCGTTGGTGACGGATGTCGCTGGTCACCTGACGGTCGGCCATGGCCGGAAGACGAATACGTTTTCGATGGTGGTGACAAAAACATCAAAGCTGAAATTGGTGCTGACTTCACCGTCAGAGGTGTCGATTTGGAAGACACGATCGTTCACTTCGACACGCTCGACGGGAAACGGAAAGTTACGGAGAGCAATCGTGTACCAATCTATTCGCCACGGTTCGCCGCCATTCTGAAAGTCTACGGCCTGATCGTTTCACATCAAAACGAGTCGTACATGGGTGTGGCCAATGAACAGTCAACAAACAAACGTGAATTCGTTGACGTTGTTGGAAAATCGACACAACAACTGCAGCCCCTCGGAGCGATCCGCTCGATGGCAGCAAGCACGTTTCGCGATCGAGTCAAAGGCTTGGGCGCCGACAATTTTGTCTCACCACGAACGTACGTTTCAAACCTCAAGCTCTACGAGGATTTTCAAATCGTCAAACTGGGACACATGAAAAACACCGAGAGCATACGGATGGATATCGGTCTCCAGGCCGCTCAAGAATGGGATCATTACACCGCCGTTCAAGTAGTTGTCGAAAATAAACAAACCAACGTTGCTCAACGAATCCAAAACGCTCAAGAGTTAAAGACCTACAAACCACAACCCGGTTCTTCAAAAGTTCGCATCGTCAAATT
Source organism: uncultured Pirellulaceae bacterium (assembly GCA_905480545.1). Classification (GTDB taxonomy): domain Bacteria; phylum Planctomycetota; class Planctomycetia; order Pirellulales; family Pirellulaceae; genus JABAAE01. The sequence continues at coordinate 12,215 of CAJQQR010000291.1, read as the reverse complement.
GGCGAGCAAGAGCGATGCAAAGCCGGGTGAAGAAGTTGAGTTCACCATTCGATTTGATAACGTCGGAACCAAAACCGTTGGCAATGTCACGATCATCGACAACCTGACGCCACGCCTGGAATTGGTCAAAGGATCATCTGAATGCGACACCAAGCATAACTTTCTCACGACGGTAAACGAGAAAAATTCATTGTTGCTTCGCTGGGAAATCGTCGACCCATTGGCACCGGGAAAAGGTGGCGTGATTCGCTTTAAATGCCGCGTGCGTTAAGCATAACGCTCTAAATCGCGGCGATGAACTCGTGACACTAAGTTGGCGACAATGAGTTGGCGACAATGAGTTCGTGACCAAGGCGCTTCTGTGGCGGAATGAGCGGCAAGGGCTGGCAGCGACCGACCCGGCGTCCAAGGCAAGTCACTTTGGCCTATGGTTGCATGTATAAGTGAGTGCTTGCTTGTCACCGATCGGACTGGCGGAATGCCGATCGATTGCGCCGAGCTATGCACCCAAAAAGAACGGTTAGTCGCAGGCACTGAAATCTCCGGCAAAGAAATGGCAACACCACCGCCCGGTCAGCAGGTTGGTTGCATTTCGCGACGGCTCAAAGTGGCATAGGCTTCTAGCCTGTGGGTAGTGAAAAACCGGAAAAATCCCATCACAGGCTGGAAGCCTATGCCACGACTTACGCAGTCAATTCAAAACCACAGCTCAATCCACATAGATGCCGACTCGCGATAAAATGGACGCGTTTGCCCCCATTTAATTTTAGCTATTTAGTTGAAGGAATCGCTATGAATGAGGACGCGATTTTTCGTCGGAGAAATTTGCCTCACATCGACATTGCCGATAAGCCGTACTTTATCACCGCATGCTTACATGGCAGTATCAATGCCAAAGGGCTCAAGCAAATCAGGGCTTATCGCGATGAATCAGCAAGTCGAAAACGTCCTGAGAAACATTGCGAATCCGAATGGGAATCCGTTCAGCACAAATTGGTCTTCAAGCTGGTTGATTCGATCCTTGATGGAGAGCCTTCTGTCCAGCACTTACGCGACGATCGGCTCGCAGCGATCGTTCAAAAAGCGTTCTTACACTTTGCCGATCAACGATATCAACTGTTCGCGTTTGTCGTTATGCCAAGCCATCATCACTGGGTATTTTTACCAGACGAAAAATGGTCGGAACAACTAACTTTCAAAGAGCGAATGAAAGAACGACCTCGCACCGCTCGCGAAGCGATTTCGCATAGCATTCAAAGCTACACCGGTTCATGCTGCAACAAAGTACTTGGCGTTCCTGGCCAATTTTGGCAATGGGAAACGTTTGATCATTACGTTAGGAACGAAAATGAATTGATGCGGATCATTCACTACATCGAACAGAATCCAATTGTTGCGGGATTAGCATCCAAACCAGGGGACTTTCGTTGGTCGTCGGCCTTTCTACGAAAAAAGAATGGGCTCAAACTCGGAGACAGCATCCCCAAAGTGGCATAGACTTCTAGCCTGTGGGCAGGAAAAAAACGGAAAAATCCATCACAGGCTGGAAGCCTATGCCACGCCCAATTCATCCAATTTTAAAACAAGGTAAATAAATGACTTTTACGCCGCGCGTTTCACCGAAAGCTGCGGTGCATTGAGCCGGTTGTAGATCGTCTTAATACTTACGCCCAGTTCATCGGCAGCAGCTTGCTTATCGCCGTTGTGGCGTTCAAGTGATTCTTCAATCGCCTGCGACTCGATCGCCTTGAGCGTCATCGGACCAAACGAAAGCTTTTTGGAACTTCGTCCACGCGACGCAAATTGCGATGGCAAAGTTTCCAGTTCGATCGGAAGTCCTTCTGCCAAAATTGATGCATGCTCGATCACATTGGCAAGCTCTCGAACGTTTCCTGGCCAAGTGTGCGATTGCAATTCATCCATCGCCTCTTGAGTGAAACATTCTTCCGGCTTTCCAGCCGCATAAGCTTCCGGCATAAATCGCTTCAGGAGATGCATTGCCAATTCGGGGATGTCATTCTTTCGGGACGAAAGGGCGGGCAATTCGATTTGAAAAGCGTTGATGCGGTACATCAGATCTTCGCGAAAATCACCTTCATCGACCATCTCACCAAGATTACGATGGGTCGCGCAAACAATTCTCACATCAACTTTAAAAGGCTCATTATCGCCAACTCGGCGAACTTCACCTGATTCCAAAACCCGCAGCAACTTGGCCTGCATCGACTTCGGCAGCTCGCCGACTTCATCAAGGAACAAAGTTCCGCCGGATGCAACTTCAAACAACCCTTGGCGGCTTTCATCGGCACCAGTAAAAGCGCCTTTGCGATGCCCAAACAACTCGCTTTCAATCAAATTTTCAGGCAACGCTCCACAATTGACGGCAACAAAAGGCTGCTCGGCGCGTGGGCTTTGGTTATGAACCGCCCGAGCCGCAAGTTCTTTCCCGGTACCCGTTTCGCCGCGAATCAAAACCGTAGAGTTTGTTACTGCCACTTTTCTTATCAACTTACGAACATTTTCAATTCCATCGGCGTTACCCACCATTTCCGGTTCGCCTTCGACGGCACTCAGCCGCCGAGTCATCGCTTTCAACTGATTGTTCAAACTGATCTTTTCTCGAACGCGATCAAAAATCGCGGTTAATTCAATCAGTTTGCAGGGCTTGGTAATGTAATCGAAGACACCCTGCCGCAGTGCCGCAACCGCGGTTTCCAGCGACGACTTTCCAGTCAGGACAATCGCTTCGATCGCTGGGTTGAGATCCTTTGCATATTTGATCACGTCAATCCCGTTCATACCCGGCATATCAAGGTCGACCAACATGCAATCATACGAATTCATATCCAATGCAGCGCAGGCGGTGATTCCATCAGGGCAAACGGTTGCCTGATGTCCCATCTCCGTCAGTTCGACATGCATGATTTCTTGCAACGTCGGCTCGTCATCAGCAAATAAAATTCGCAAGCCGTTGTTAGGCAGCGACTTTGTTTGGTTTTTCTTTTTTTTGATCATTACTCTTCTGCGAAGTGATTTCTGTTCCGTTGTCTTTCAATTTCGCGTTCTGATTTATCTCACCCTGGCGACTTTGCGACTGCGTTGAATCGTCACTCTTTGAACGAGCATCGACTGGTAAAGTGACCTCAAAGGTAGACCCCTTACCTCGCCCCGCACTCTGGGCGTGAATACTTCCACCATGATCTGCAATAATCTGGTGAGAGATTGAGAGCCCGAGACCGGTCCCTTCCCCGTGCTTTCGTCGTGTGAAAAACGGTTCAAAAACATGCTCGAGTACGCTGGGTGGCATTCCGCAACCATCGTCTTTTACCCGAATGATTGCAACGCCAAGTTCCCGTTTGATTTCCAGCCAAACATTGCCGTTTTTTTCTACACAGTCCAGCGCATTGGTCAACAAATTCATAATAACCTGTTTGACTTCCTGCCCATTCACGCTCGCCAAGATCCGCGTGTTACCCTTGAACCATATGTGCTTTTCTCGATAACGCCCAAGGTTTTTCACCATGTCGATAACGCCCTGAACAATTTTCGTCAGATCAGATGCCTTGCGCTCCGAATCGCCAATGCGGGAAAAATCCAGCAAGCGTTCAGTGATTCCTTTGCAACGAAACGATTCCTGTTGAATTCGTTGTAAGTACTTATGAATAAACTCAACGTCAGGATCCGATTCATCGTCGTCCATTTCAAAGGCCTGGTCGAATCGTTTTTCGACACTCTCGGCAGACAAGGCGATCGAAGCCAATGGATTATTAATTTCATGCGCAACACCCGCCGCAAGAAATCCTATTCCAGCCAGCCTGTCACTTCGAACCGCTTCTTTCGTGCGTTTTCGGACCTGCTCATCCAAGTCATCGCGGATCGTCTGAAAGTTTTCAGTCATCAGGTTCATCGCTGCAGCAAGATCGGCAACTTCGTCGTTTGTATTCACGCGAATCCGATGGTCAAAATCACCATCAGCAACTTTACGTGAACCGCGGATCAATTCCCGCATAGGTTTCATCAACCAAAAATAAATCCCGGTGGCTAAAAGAATCAGGCTGACCATCGCAAAGAACGTCATCATCCCGCTCACGAACATCCAGGTCTTATACTCCGCGCGGGCTTGTTCGTGGAAGCCGTCCATGCGTTGGCTGAGAAACCCTGGCAACAAAGTGACCTGTTCCTGCAATTGAAGAAGCTCTCGATCAAGAGAAATTCGATTCGAATCATCAAAGATCCAATTCGAACTTTCGAAATCCCTCGCGACTTTCGCAAGAATGACTTCAATTTCCTTTACCGTCGACTGCTCACGCCGAGCGTCCGAAAGCATTCGCCCATCCGATACGTTTTCCACCAACTGATGCTTGTACGCACCCAGAGATGAACTGACCTGCTCTAGATCAAACAGAAACTGATTGCGCAGTGAGATCTCATCCTCGACAAATCCAACCACCGTCGGCCCCACGTGCCCCGAGATGATGCCACCGCTGGCCGATGTATTTTTGATTTGGCTGTAGAGAGAAAATCGAAAGAAAGTAATACGCAGTTGAGATACTTTCTCGCTCAAGGTCGCGGCCAATGGCAATTCGCTAGCACGAGCTCGAATACTTTTTGTCAGTCCACGAAACAAACCCGCTCCGTGGAAACTGCCGTAGGATAGTACGACAACAACGATAAACAGAAAGAATGAAGAAGTCAGAAGCTTTTCGCGAATTCGCCAAGCGAATTTCAAGGCGATTTTCATTCCGATGCCTTCCGAATAAAAGTGACCATCCATGGTCGGTAAAACGGCTCCGCCGAGTTTTTCACCCAGTCCATTCCTTTGTTACCAAAGTCCTTTTTCAAGCGAGCGATGAATGTAACACGTGCCGCAGAAAGACTTCAATATGAATTTCTAATTAGTCGTTTTTCTTACCACAAGAAATGCCCTGACCTCCAATGAGGCGAAGGATGAATCTAAATAGCGACGAATACGAATACGGAAACACGCTTGAAGAAGTGCTATCATTTAAAGCCACCAACCCAACCTCCCGCCAGCGACGATCTTCCTAAACGTCAGCGGATGTGGAAAAACGGATGACGGCTACTGGAACAGGTCTAAGCGAAGCTTCGCCAAAACCCTTCGCCAAAACCCTTCGCCAAAACCCTTCGCCAAAACCCTTCGCCAAAACTGGGCATGGCCCAGGCTGCCTACACCGCTCCCATGTCATATCACGATCTAGTGACGTAGCGCACGATCTAGTGACGTAGCGCACGATCTAGTGACGTAGCGCACGACGGAACAGCAAAATCCCAAACAGGACAACCACAATATTGCCAACCCATACGATGCTAGGATGAAATGCACCGCTCTTCGCTCGGTCAACACCGAACAAAACCAACGGAACGTAAACCGCCAATGTGGGAAGAAAACACATGCCAAAGCTGGTCCACATATCTGAATTTTTCATCCAGATGGCAAGGGGAATCCCCAAGATCGCGAAACCAAAACAGCTGAAACCATTTGCCCATCGGCGATAAGGCTCCGTTCGCAATCGATGCGACCGCTTTTCCCTCTGCTTTAGCGCGTCCATCTCTTGATTCCAATTCGCTGTCTTTATCGAATGCATTGCGCCCGCATTAAGCTGCAACATCGCCCTGACTGCCAATTCTTCTTTTCGAAGCTCATTCTCCTTCAATTGCTTTCGCAATTCATCAGAAATTACGGCGAGCGGCAAACTAGACGGCTTGTCCCGTTCGCGTTCTTTCTTCGTCATGTCTGAAAGCGAAAGATCCCAATTGAGCTCGTCTTCGAATCGCAACTGAATCTTCCCGTCTCGATCCCAACTTCCATTCGTTAGTTTCAGCGTCAACTTCTCTTCAACCGGATCACATTTAAAAAAAGCGGATTCGGCAACCAAAGTCACAATCGGTTTGTTCTCACCACCATTGACAACAAAATGGGGACGGATTAGCTGGTTGCCGTCAACATCGGCGATGATGGTAACGCGACCGTTGTCGAATTGCCCTCGAGACTTGATCATGCCAAACACGGTCTTTTCAATCGAAGACAACACAACTCGATACACACCAGCACGCCCCCAGGAGACGGAAAGATCGTTCAACCATAATGTGGCGATGCTGAGAAGCACCGACAAAAACAGCGTCGGCCAGATGATCGCCATCGGCGAAATCCCCATGGCCTTAATCGCAGTCAATTCGTTTTCACGCGACAATCGACCGAATACCGTTACGCTAGCAAACAGCGTTGCGGCCGGAATGCAGATATACATGGCGCTGGGAAGGATGTACGGCATGATCTTCAGCATCGATGACGGACCGATCCCCTGATGCCGCAACTCGAATCCGAGCAAACTGAAAAGCAGAATCGGCGTCAGAATAAACAAGGTAACGACGAACACTCGAATAAAATCGAATAAAACGTATCGTGTAATCGTTGACATAAGGGCCGCAAAGAGATTGCATCGAAGAAAGCAACTTTCGGCAAGAGTCTAGCAAAGTTCGCTATTTTAAAAAGATCGATTCGCAATGAAAAAACCGGGCCGGTATCCATCGAGGGCAGAACCAACGCTCAACCGCGAAGCTGATCCATGTAATTACTAAGCCCAGCGCAGAAATGATTGACAGCATTCGAATCATCACCAGCGGCAGCAGCCTGCTTCGCTTTTGAAAAACTTTTGTCAAATCCTGCCAAATCCACAGGCAATTCTCCCTCACGAGCCGCCGCCCGCAATTGCTCACCAATGGATTCCAGTCGCACCATCAATTTTGAGCCTGAGACCGCATCGGTCCGAGTATAAGGCCCGCGCCCAAACTTTGCTTTATCGCCAACAACTTTTTCACCGCTTCCAGCACCGGTTAACTTCATCGCGACAAAACCGATCAAGACCGCCGCGACGATAAGCAATGGAATCGCGATCCACCAACTGCCCATCAGAGAGCAAATGATCCCACCCAACAACGTTGCACCCAAACAAGAATAGGCGACAACTCCAGGATTTCGCGAACTATTAACCCCTCCCACCGTCAACGGCTTGTCATACTCGCCGGTCGTGGCCAATTTATCACCAACAGCATGGGCGATCAGAATTGTGATGTTATCAGGACCACCTCGAAGATTCGCCAGATCCACCAGAACACGAGCCGCTCGATCTGGGGTGAGATATGAAACCAGAGACGCGATTTCGTCATCCTCGACCTCGCCTGTCAAACCGTCACTGCACAGCAGAAACTTATCTCCCGGAAGAATCGGAAACGGACCTTCCAAGTCAACGTTAACGTCGGGATAGGGGCCCAGCGATCGGGTGATCACATTTTTCGGAATCAAGGCTTCGCCTTCTGCTCCACCCGGAATGGTTCCGGCCGCCTTCATTTCCCACACGAGAGAATGGTCAAAGGTAAGCTGTTCGAGTTTGCTGTTTCGAATTCGGTAAACTCGACTATCGCCCACGTGCGCGATGACCGCACCATAGGGCAGCAATGCTAATGTGCTGCAAGTCGTCCCCATGTTGTTGAATTCCTCGTTCGCCTGACCACGGCGATTGATTTCGGCATTCGTTTCATTTACTGCCCGCTTGAGGGCTTCGGGGGGGGAAATATCCTGATACTTGGAATAAAGGTGGGTAATACCATCAGCTGCTAACTTGCTGGCAAGCTCACCTGCCGCATGAGCCCCCATACCGTCGGCAACCAGAAAAAAATGTCCACGCTTTTTCCACTTGTCAAAATCGCCTGCCAAAGCAACTTCGTAGGAATCTTGGTTGGTGGATCGGCGCATCCCAACATGGGAAATTGTAGCGACCTCGATATGCTTCAACCAATCTTCCATAAATTCTTCTTGGGCAACGGGAAAGTTCTATTCTAATGGCAAACTCGGCTGCTGTCCTGCCCCAAAATTGCTCATTTTGCCAATGAAATGCTCTGGATAATAAATGATTACGATCCTATACTCGCCGCGCAATTTTGTCATTGCCACATTTCTTGAGGATAAAGTCCGGCGTCGGCATGAAAAAAGCAATTATTACCTTGGTATGTCTCACCGTATTCTTTAGCACAGGATGCCTGCGTCGCCGACTGACGGTCAGAAGCAATCCTCCGGGAGCGATGGTCTACATTGATGATGTCCAAGTTGGCAACACTCCCGTTTCGATTCCATTCACTTACTACGGAACCCGGACTATTCGATTGGAAAAAGATCGCTTCCAAACGGTTGAGGTTCAGGAGAACATCAACGCACCTTGGTATCAAATTCCGCCACTGGATTTCGTATCAGAACTCTTAATCCCCATGGAAATTCGCGACGAGCGAGCCGTCAACCTGGATATGCAACCCCTTGCCCCAACCAACGAAAACGAAGTCATGGGCCGAGCGAATCAGATTCGCCAAAACGCTCATCGTGGATACACCGTTCCCCGATAATGCTCGTCCTGCCTCTCGATTCCCTGAGCCGCGCCTCGCGACTCAATCAGCTATAAAACGCTACCAACGGGTGGCTCAATAAACGCGGGTTAGCTTTCTACGGCTTCCTGCAATTGCCAAGAGTGCTTCCCTCATTCGTTCGTCCAACTTGGCGCCGAAGAAGAAGAAGAAGAAGAAGAAGAAGAAGGGAAATTGGGATGTCAAGCTGTGTCCCAACCCACGTTCCCAGCAAAGCCATGACTCGAATTCATGCCAACTAGTCTTCGTAAACGTCCCGACCAAAGTAATCATTTGGGGCATACCCTTGCCGCCTGAGAAACGCGCCTTTCGTTCCCGTACCGCTGGGCGTCCGATCCAACGCACCCTTCACGCCCAATTGCCTGGGATCCGTCGCGATTTTAGAAGTAAACACACGAACATCATTCAAAATCGGTTCAAGTTGAAACGTGATGGATTCAACTTTGCGCAAACTATTGTCCAGGCGATTATAGACACTCGGATCATTGAGCAATAAACCAAGCGTTCCCTTGCTATCCTTGATGTTGGTCAAGAATTGACCGACTCCATCCAAACTATCCTTGAGGGACTGGAGGAATTCTTCGTCCCGCAGGCTCTTGGTTAATATACTAATTTCACTGAGTGTCTCATTCGCTTTGACCCCCACTTTCTCGAATTCAGCAATGGCCCCGCCAGGCTTGTTCAGCCTTATCATCATTTCATTCGTCCTGTCCAAAAGACTTGGGAGGTCTTCGAGGATTTTTTTCATACTCGCCTCCAATTCTTTATCTTCGGTAATTCCGAGAATTTTGGTTCCGATCGCACTGTACGTATCTAAAGCTTTTTCAGCTTGTCCAGCCATCTTGTCCATTTTCGTCAGGAATTCCCCCTACCTTTTTTTGGCCATCTTCACCCAAGCCGCCTTTTACATCCTGCACAAAGGCGCCGATCTGATCAGACGTCGTCTCAACCGATGTTGCGGCTTTTTTAAGGACGGCTGTCAAATCGTCAAAACGCTGTAGCATCATAGGGACTTCTTTTAAAATATCCGAAGGGCCAATCATGACCTCAACGCTATCACTCGAAAGCTGCTGGCCGTTTTTTAATAAAACTCCGTTGCCGTTTCCACGACCGGGAACGAATTCGATGACGCTCTCACCAAGAATTGAGGTCATTCCAATGCTCGCCACCTCATTGGAAAAGAGCCGGACGCCCTTATTAATTTTTAAAACCAATTTCACCCCACCGTCGTCCAGCGTAGTAACATCGTCGACTCGGCCAATCAAAACACCGTTTCGCTTCACCGGTGTTTCTGGGGTGATGTTGGGTGCTCTGTCACAAATGATGTTTAATACGTAGGACGGCTGAAATCCGCGGCCGAAATATAAAATCAGGGTCGCGGCCATCAGCATTGTTGCCAACACCGTAACACCCAACCACCAAAGCAATGCTTTATTTTCCATTATTCACTATTCCAGAATTATTGATTCTAGGAACCTGACTCCTCTATGTGCATCTCCATCAGTCGCTCACCCGCCTCACCGTTTACGAACTGGCGAACGCGACGATCCCGGCATTCATCCAGACCCTCTGGCGGCCCATCGTAAAGGATCTGCGGCTCATCCTCTTCCAGTCTCGAAATCGGATAGACCATCACAACACGATCAGCAACTTTCTTTGCTGTGTGCATATCATGCGTGACGACAATACTGGTTACCGGATAGGCCCTACGTGTTCGCAGAATCAACTCGTTAATGACATCGCTCATAATCGGATCCAGCCCGGTCGTCGGTTCATCGTAAACAACAAGCTCAGGATTGAGCATCAATGCTCGTGCGAGCCCAACGCGTTTTCGCATTCCGCCAGAAAGCTCAGCTGGCTTTTTGACAACAACGCTTTTAGGAAGACCGACTTCAGCCAATCGCGAAATTACAAGCTCCTCTATCTGTGCTGGACTGTATTTTGCGTGCTGCTTAAGCGGGAACGCAACGTTTTGCCCGACCGTCATGCTGTCGAACAATGCAGCGTTTTGAAATACGAACCCAAATCGTTTTCGTTCTCGACTGATTTCTTTTTCCGTAAGTTGACTGATATCCTGCTTGTCGAAAAACACACTTCCGTAAGTTGGGCGTATCAGTCCAATAATAGCCTTCATTAAAACCGATTTGCCGCAGCCACTTTCGCCAATCAACACCACCGTCTGCCCACGCGGAATCGAAAGCGAAATATTGCGCAACACGTGCTGTGTTCCAAATTCAATACTGACATCCTGGACCTCAACAAGATTCTCGTCAAAGTCATCATCGTCATCATCGAGATACTCTGCTTGGGGAGGCACCATTTCTAAAACGCTCAAAATAACCTCGGGCCGTCTGGCCAAATCGACATGTAAATTGCCTCGACGGCAATCCCGATTAAGAGATCCATGATCAAAATCAATATGAATGAGTAAACAAATGACTTGGTAGCCGCTTGCCCGACACCTTCCGCCCCCGGAGCACAATGGAAACCTTGAAAACAGCTGACCATAGCAATCGCGGCACCGAAAAAAACACTTTTTACAATTCCAGACATGATGTCAAATACGCCCACAAAGTCACGTGCATTTGACCAGTAGTGATGTGAGTCAACCTCATAAACAGTGACGCTAAAAAAATGCCCGCCCGCAACACCCATAAAATCAGCCATGATCGTCAAGCATGGAATCATCAAAAGGCATGCCAAAAACCTCGGGACCACCAAATAATGAATTGGGTTGGACCCCATGCTGGAGAGCGCATCAATTTGTTCGGTTACCCGCATCGTCCCCAGTTCAGCTGCCATTGCACTACCAACTCGACCAGCCAACATCACAGCTGCAAGAACCGGGCCCAGTTCACGCACTAACGTCATGGTGATCACCGCACCCATTTGCGACTCAAGACCAAGCTGCTGGAACTGCGCGAAGCTCTGAACAGCCAACACCATTCCAATAAACGTTCCGGTCAAAGCAATAACCGGCAAACTCTGCACACCAACCTGGTAAAAATTCGGAAGCAATGTTTCGCGTTTCGGCAAGCGAGTGAATAGCCAAGATACCGTACGAAAGATAAAAAGCGCAAACGATCCGATAGACGAAACTGTTTCAACAACCGCGCGTCCCCAATCACTCACCCAATCATTGAATGAATGTTGAATTCTATAAACTGAAGAATCCGAATATGACATTTGACCTCTTGGGAATAAAACGTGACGGTTTCTACTAAAAAAACGGAAAACTCACCAGACATTTTTTAATTTGAATTAAGTTTGTTGTTGCAAGCAATTTTTTGATGAGCTCTAATTCTTAAAGTCAGGACAGCAGCTAAATACCTAGAGAGACGAGGGTGCATGGGGTCTCCCCTATCAAAATACAACGAGGACCAGAGACCACCGACCACGTACGTGGTCGATGACGATTTAGCGCTGTTGAAATCGATATGCGATCTACTAAATTCTCAAGAGATGGACGCGAGAGGGTTTACCTCCGGCAAATCCTTCTTGAAAGCCTACCGAAACGATATTCGGGATTGCATTATTTGCGACTACTTGATGCCAGATATGAATGGCCTAGAGGTTCACAAAGAACTGAAAAAGATCGGCTCGAATGCTCCAATCATCTTCTTAAGCGGGAAAGCCAGCGTTGAGATGACCGTCACAGCGTGGAACGAAGGTGCCGTAACCGTCATCCAAAAACCGTTTCGGTCGACAGAGCTAATAGATGCGGTTCGCATGGCTCAAGAGACGGGGCAGAAAGAGTGGTGCAAACGAGAATGCTTAAGGAG
>CAJQQR010000290.1 GCA_905480545.1 uncultured Pirellulaceae bacterium | reverse complement strand
GTGGCATTGAAACTCCGACCGCAATCATTAACGGTGTTCGGGACCTAAAATCAGGACATCAAATCAATGTCGTAGAAACCGTTCTGCTATCTGAAAAAGAAACTGATCAGAAGTATTACGACCATAAATTTAAAGGAATCGTCTTCCGAGCTCCCACCGTCCGCAACCCTGAAATAAAAGACGAAGTATTAAGAACGTTTGCTGAAAAGAGAACTTTAAAGAGAGCTGATGATTCTGAATCGAAAGGTGACGAGGCCGATGGTTCTGAATCGAAAGGTGACGAGGCGGATGATTCTGAATCGAAAGGTGACGAGGCGGATGATTCTAAATCGAAAGGCGACGAGGCCGATGATTCTAAATCGAAAGGCGACGAGGCGGATGATTCTGAATCGAAAGGTGACGAGGCGGATGATTCTAAGTCAAAAGGCGACGAGGCCGAAGGGGTTGAATCTAAGGGAGAGGAGGTGGCCAAATGAACAAATTAACGGACCGCGAAAAGTTTTTAGTTTATGCCATTGTTGGAATTGTGCCGGTAGTCATTCTTTATTTCGGTTTCACGTATTTCATGGGCGAAATGACGAAACGACGGGCGAACTTGCGTGCTGTCACCAGTAAATTAGAGAAAATGCAGGAGGATGCGAACTACGCGATGATCCTCACCCAAGTCAAAAATGACTTGAAACAACGGAGTTTGGCGGCCGATCAGACGGCTGCTCAAAATGAGTATCGCGATTGGTTGCAGGGATTGGTCGAAAATGACATCAAGTTTGGCGGGCGACCTAAGGTAACGCCGAAAGCGACCATCCCGATCAAAAGCGAAGTTGGCAAGCGAGAAGTGCTATACAACCAGCTAAACTTCACCCTTGATTGCGTGGGCAGCTATAAGCAGATCGTCGATCTGCTCTATAAATTCTACGAGAAAAATTACATTCATCGAATTGAACGAATGGACCTGAATCTGCTGCGTGAAAAAGGAGAGAGCGGCAAGCTAACCTTCGATCGAAAACGATTTACGGCGAAGCTTCAAATTCAAGTTCTCAGTCTTGTTGATGCAGATGATGAGCGAACGCCTGAAGCGGTCCCGAACGTCAAATTGTTTTACGATTCGAAGGAAAGCGAAAAACACCTCAGTGAATTGGAGGATTACTACTCGGTGATTCTCCGGCGAAACTTGTTTGGATTTCCAAACAATGCACCTGATTTTGGCTCGCGAAAAAAACAATTGGAATTTGAGGAAGGCGAAAGTATCAGCTTCAAACTAACTGCCGATGACGAAGACGAAGATGATATGGAGTTTTCGCTGGTCAGCACCGATGGCAAAGTTAAAAGCGAACAAATCGAGGCGTCTGGTGGTCGATTTAAATTGGACATCTCTGAGCTTGGTGAATACGAATTTAAAAGTCGCGTTACGGACAAGAATTATTATCCGAAGTCGGATGAAATGTCGGTTGTGGTTGTCATCATGGAAAAGGAAGAGGAAAAGAAAGATCCTCCCAAGGTGGACCCACCAAAATTTGATCACACCAAATTTACGGTCATTTACGCTGTTAACTCGAATATTCGAGGTGAGCGATTCTGCGGTATCGAAGTCCGCACGTTGGGCAAGGATTACAAACTCCAGATTGGCGAAGAATTCAAAGTTGGCGATAAAAAGGCCAAAATTATCGACATCAATAGCCGTCATGCAGTGATCGAAATGGACGGAAAGCGTTTTGCCTATGCAGCAGGTGACGTTTTAGGTGATCCGCAAGGTGACGAAATTGCGTTTGTCGAGCCGAAAACGCCGTCTGAGGCGGTAGGGAATTCCGCTGAGGATCAGCCAACTTCTGGATCAGCTGATACCGACGTTTCTGAGTCAAATGGTGAAGAATCCGATGTCGAAAAGGCAGATCCAGAAGAAGTAGCGAAAGCGAACGGTTCGTCCAGATAAGGCCTTAAATGATGAGGGTTTGGTAAACTCTGCCAATTAGCGAAAGTTTTTCAAAAGCAGGCGAAATTGCCTGCTTTTTTATTTTCTTGGCCTTTGCTTTTTTACCGGTTGATTCAACTGCACGTGTTATTTTCTCACTCTCCTGCGACCGGATAATTCGGATAATCGGCACAGCTTGCCAGAAAGCGTCCAATTGTATGTTTTGGGTACAAAGACGCGGGTTTTTCCAATTTGTTTCGTTTCAGTGATTGTGATCAAAGACCCGATGATTCCAATGCGTAGATGTGTTTCCATTAATCGGTTTGTAATTGATGGAACGTAGAAAGTAGTTTTGCCCAAACATCGGTGTTTGCTGCAAAGAATATTTTTTCGCAAATTGATCAATGGTCTGATCAGGGAATAATAATGAGCAAGTCATCACTCCAGAAATTATTGTCGCGGGTCTCTAGGCATTTGCTGTTAGGCAGCATGTCTGTTGGAGCGATGTTAGGAAGCACGGGATCAGAATTTCAGGTTCACGGCCAGGACAATTCTTCGAAATTTAATTCGACCCAGTTCAATCAGGCGTTCCAAGGCAACCCGGGTTTTAAGCCTGTCGGCAAAACAGATGCCCCAGCAAATCTAAATCAGTTTGGGTTGACACCAACTCCCGCCACACAGAACGCTCCGAAAGCCGCGACCAACGCTTTCTCACCGAGCGACTTCTCGCCCAAAAGTAAAGCACAAAATGCTACATCTGCCACGAACGCGGTCGCAAACATCCGACCAGCCAATTCCGTCAACCCTGGTCGAAATACCTTCAAGTCCTACGCATTGACCCAAGGGAACGCTGCCGATGTTTCGAAGCAATTGAAATCCAAATTGGGAAACCTTGTCGAGGTCGTAACCGACCAGACCAGCAATCGGCTTTTGGTAAACTGTACCGTCGAGAATCATCGACTCGTAGAACAGGTGATTAAAGGGTTTGAGACGTCTAGCACAACGAATGTTAACGCAAATCAACAAATCAAATCGATCCGCTCTTTCAACGTTTCCACAGACATCATCCGAAGTGCTGCAAACGAGTTGAGTCAACTTTATGTCGACAAAGATCGTATTATTGTTGCGGCGGATGAGATTGTCGGAAAGCTAATGATCTTTGCAACCTCGCAAGACTACGAAGAGGTTGCAACTTATCTAAAACAAAAAGGATTCCTCAAAGCCCCGCAGGAAAACAAGGAGGTCGCCACTCCGGGGACTAAACAGCACCAGCTTAAAAATATTGGGTGGCGAGCATTGGAAGCCGCTGTCATTCAAGCCTGGGGAGCCGAGGTTCGAACCAAAACATCGGCCGATGGTGCATTCTCGCAGGTTCAATTGCCCAGCTACAAAAATAATTCGTCACTGATCCAGATTGATCGACGAAACAATGCTGTTCAGGTTCAATCTTCTGGACGGCAGCTAGATGGCATTATGAAATTGCTTTCGGTTTTGGATCAGGAGCATGGAATAGAGCGGGTTGAGTTGATCAAATCGAGCGAAGCAGCGATCGATCAAGTTCAATCAACGGTGTCCATGTACAAGTTTGCCTCTTTGCAACAAGAGTCACAGCCAAAGTCAACATCATCGGCGATTATTGGAAAACGGGCTCCGAAGAATGGAGTCTACGCAATTTATCAGGATCAAGACCAAGGAGCAGCTGCCGGTAATGCTCAAGACGATACGTTGGGCCCAATCGGTCGGGTCGAGATCATTACCATTCCCGGAACTGATATCATCATATTGAAGGGTGATCCGAAAGACGTTGCTCGTGTTCGTGCCTTGATTGATCAGATCGAGAAGACCTCGGAAGACTACCAGCCGCAAATCGAAATGTTTATGTTGAAGCATGTCGATAACGCTGCCGTTCAATTGATCATCGATGAAGTTTACACGGCGTTCTACGAGCCAAGCCTTGGCGACACTGCAATCACCGCGTTGGTCAAACCGAATGCTCTGCTTTTGGTGGGACCAGCAGAAGGCGTTAAGCAAGCCAAAGAAATTGCAAGTAAGTTAGATGTACCTGTTGACGGTGCAACCGAATTCAAAGTCTTTCGAATCAAGCATATGTCCGCAGTTGATGCGGAAAATCGTTTGCGATCCTTTTATCAAGGACAAACAACACAAGGTGGTGTGGGAGCAAACGCCGGTGGTCAGAATGCGATCGGACAGTCAGAGTATGGGGGCACTGGACTGGCCGTGAAGTTGCGATTGACGAGCGACTACCGAAGCAACACCCTGTTCGTTCATGCCAAACCGGGCGATATGGAGGAAATCACCAAGTTTATCGAGGAGTTGGACGTCTCATCGACGGATGGAGAGGCAGATGATCTCAAAGTGATTCGACTGAAGAATTCGATCGCTGAAGAATTGGCGCCTATTCTTCAAGATATTTTGACTGGACAACTTCAGGGTGCCGGCCAAAGCACGACCGGAACCAACGGAAATCAGGGGGGATTCGGGCAGCAACAACAACAAGGTCAGTTCAGTCAGATCCGTTCCGCGATGTTAGCACTTCAAGCGATCGATAAAGATGGTGAGTTGGTTCGATCCAATATCTTATTCGATACCCGGATCACGGCTGATTCGAATAGCAACTCATTGGTTATCAAGGCACCTAAAGGAAGTATGCAACTGATCAAGATGCTGATTGGTCAATTGGATCAACTCCCTGACGTGGAGTCTCGAATCAAGGTATTTACGCTCAAAAATTCCAGTGCCGTTCAGGTTCAGGAGACGATCCAAAGTTTCTTCGAAACCACGCAAGGTGGCGGTGGTGGAGGAGCAGGCGGCGGCGGAACGAGTATTATTCCGCTGGAAACCGGCGGATTCAAATCAACGATTGTCAGTCTACGCCTGGCTTCCAATGCCCAGACCAATACATTGTTAGCTGCGGGGTCTGATGGCGATCTGAATATTGTTGAAGCGTTAATCACTCGTCTGGATGAAAACATTCCATCAGACTACACCCATCGTGTGATTCGTTTACAGAATGTTACAGCAGAAACGGTGCAGTCTGCTCTTGCAGATTGGATTTCCGCTCGAAACGAAATTTTGGGAGCGGATCCAAGAATTGCAGGTGGAGGAGACGGATCACTCGAAACGGTTAAGCGTCAACTTTCGGTCGTAGCCGAAACGGAGACGAACTCGCTCATCATCACCGGTAGCGTCGAGTACATTCATCTGCTCGAGGACATCATTGCTGACATTGACTTCAAAAAGCAAGTTGTCATTCAGGCTGTCATCGCACAGGTTGAATTATCCGACACGTTCGAGTTCGGAATTGAGTGGGGTGTTCAAGATTCAATGTTGTTTGATCGCGGTATTGGCGGCCTTGCTGAAAATACAATCGGTTATCCCTTTAACCAATCAGGTTTGGGGAATACGATCGCGGCGGGCACCACAGGTTTAGCGACACGAGAGAACTTGGCGGGCCAGGTGATTTCGAATCTGAATGTCGGTCGATCCAATTCAGATACGGGTTACGGTGGTTTGGTCGTTTCCGCAGGTAACGAGTCGATCAACGTTCTTCTGAGGGCACTCGACGACAAGTCAAAGGTCGATATCCTCAGTCGTCCGCAAATTACGACTATGGAGAACATCCAGGCTTCAGTTCAAGTTGGTCAGGATCTGCCCTATGTCACGGGTGTCGACAACGACCAAACTGCTGGTGGGTCAACGACGTTTGCAACCGACTTCCTCAACCTCGGTGTATTGCTCGCGGTTACCCCTCGTGTGCGTCCTGATGGTGAGATCTGGATGCGGGTTGATGTTAGCAACTCAAGCGTTGCTGACGGCGAAGGTGTTGCGATTCAGACGACAGCTGCTGGCGGGGTTGTATTTCAGCCAATTATTAACACTCAGAACTTGCAAACTGATGTCGTAGCACGGTCTGGCCAAACGATTGTCCTTGGTGGTTTGATTCAAACCAACAAATCAGAATCAAATCGAGGCATACCATTTCTCTCTGGCATTCCTGCCATTGGGCGACTGTTTAGCTTTGATTCAAGTGTGCAAACTCGCTCCGAGTTGTTTGTGATCCTTCGCCCGGTAGTGATCGATTCGGAAGAAGATCGCAAGATGTTGCTGCAGACTGAGTCTGACAGGCTGAATTGGATTGCATCAGACGTTGCAGAAATGCATGGCCCGATATACGAAGACGAGACTCTGGCATGCGAGACTGAAACGGTTTATCCAGACCGCACGCCGACTGGCTACCACTATGAAGCGAGCAGCAAAAACGAAAGAGGTAATAAGCCTCGTGCAGAGTTAGGTTCATTGGCTCCGCTCAATAGCGATTCTGCTCGATCATCAAGAACGAATCCGCCTCCGATGCCAAACGAAAATCGATTTAGCACTGACTATCAAAAACCATTAACTGGTGAGCAAAGTAACGTTGTCCAAACATCGGCAACTCAAGCACCGGCAAATCAAGCACCGGCGAAACCGAAGAAGAAAAAGAATTTCTTCCCTTTCAATTTTAAGTAGTCATTGGCTTCGAGCATCATAGGTTGAATCCGCCATCGAAGAATCAGTTCGTGGCGGATTTTTTTCCGCTATCAAATCCAGAACCGCTAAATTCAACAAGCGGCGAAACAACCAAGGCGATTAGATGAGAATGAAAGTTTGTTTTTTCGGGCTAGTATTAATCACTTGTTCAATCGGTTGTCAGGCGATCACAAAATCGATGAGCAGTGCAACCAATTCGGCAACAAAAACCGTAATCAATGCGACAAATTCCACGCCCATGGGAAAGATTGTTGGTTCAGAACCAAAGGTTGCAGCGGGGCGTCCTGATTCCATTGTTGCGATTTGGAAAGACGCGACCTACACGGTTGCGAATCAAACCCCTACCCGTGGATTTGGAGGAAGGATTTATTTCTACGACCGCGATAAGAACCCGATCGCCGTTGATGGCGAGCTTGTCGTCTACGGATTCGTCGATGAAAAAGACAAGCGTAACGATAAACCGGAAAAGCGGTTTATCACAGCTCGAGAAGAATTGCCAAACCATATGTCGATTTCGTCGGCGGGACCGTCGTATACCGTTTGGCTTCCTTGGGATCACATTGCCGGTAAGCAATTGAATGTCACGATTGTCGCTGCGTTCAAAGATGCGAGTGGAAAAAATATTCGTGGTGAAGCGATCGCTGCGGTTTTGCCTGGCGAAAAATCAGCCATGGAACAAGAGGCCGAAGAACTCATCGAATCGATTCAGGCAAAAGCTGCAATCAAATACAGAGTCGACCGTAAAGAGTCTTTGCCAAGTGGGTCTGAGCAGCTAACGGTGCAAAGCATTGCCATTCCAGACGCATCTAAGGAAAGGTTGTTTGGTAGCGTTCCAGTGAAACAACACAAATTGCCGGAGCCAAAAATCACCCATCGCAGAGAGACTTCGCAATCACGGTAACGACAGCGTTTGAGAGGAATGGATGTGATGTCGCCCTCTATTCGAAATGAGGGGATGGAAAGCCGGTCGGAATGAGCGGTCTTTTAGAAAAAACGAGAAGCAATTTGAGTTGCTTCTCGTTTATTTTCAAAACGTTTCGGTCTAGCGTGCCGACTTTCTAATGGGTTCAGAAAAGTTTGCCGATGCGCCGTAAACACCTCGGATGACTTTACCGAGCTGTCTTCGATGGCGTTTCACGAGCAACTGTCAATAGATTGGTCACATTATCAACCCCGGGCTCAAATCTAGAAACTCTTGCAGCCAAATTTTTTGTTTCCTCTGATTCCACTTCACCAATCAAAATTAATTGCTTGTCTTTTAAGATGGCCGTTACGTTCTGTCCTGAGAATCTTGGGAGTCGTACAAGTCTTGCATTGAGGTTTTTCAAGCCATCCGCTTTAGAAAGCGATTCGAATTTAAAACCGAGTCGGAACGGAGCTCGGACACCTCGCCCGCGGATCGCCTGATTTTGGTTCACGTTGTTGTTGTTGCCTGCGTTTCCCCCAAGTAACGATTGAATAAAATTCAAGTCATTTGCAGCGGGGCCGCCACCTCCTAGTGTGTTGTTGTTTTCGCCAGCACCTGTTGCGCCTCGTGAGTCAACAATATCCGAAGCCGTGTCCGGTCGAGCTATTTCTACACCGCCTTGCGGACCGCCCTGTCCTGGTCCTGCACCGCCTTGGGCTGACGCCTGTCCGTTAAACATAAAGCTGACACAAAAAACGGCAAAAGTGGTCAATAAGAATCGCTTCATCAGCTTTTCCTCAAAGGCGTTTTTGAACTGGGTTAGAGACACTTCTTTAGTTATCGTAAAGTGTATTGAACAAAGTCTAGAAGGCTTTGTTTTGCTTGCTTTATCTGAAACTCCGTAAAATCCCGAATTGATCGAAACTTTTTGAGCTTCCAACGGTAGAAGCTAGTATATCCCGCAAAACAGTTAAGCCTTTCCCATTTCAAAGGGTTTGCTGGACGGATTTGCAGATTCTCAGTTTAATTCAACTTGCTAAATACGATATCCTCGCTCGGAGTACTACGTGTCACATTCTAGAGATCTTTCACATACCCCTCACTTGCGTTCTGCAGTTGTGTGCATTTTTAGTGCCATCGTTGCTTTGTTCGCCAGTCCATTACGTGCGGACCATCCGGACGCGGAAAAGCTGTTGCCCGAAAAGACCGTCGTCTTTGCGAAGATTGACAACGTGAAGGATTTTGTGGCGGGTTTTTCGGAAACTTCGTTCATGAAAATGTTAAAAGACGAAAACGTCGCGCCGGTCGTCGAAAGTCTTTACGGATCGGCCGAAGAGGCTTATGCATCCGTTGAAGAGGGCTTGGGGGTTTCCCTCCAGGAGCTTCAAACCCTTTTGAATGGAGAAATCTGTTTAGCACTGGTGGCTGAAAAGGATGAACCTCTCAAAATCGTGGCGTTCGCTGACTACAAAGGAAATGAGGAAACTGCGAACAAACTGCTCGATTTGGGTGAAGGTTCTGCTGTTGACGATGGGGCAAAGGTTGAAACTTTGGATGTTGGGGAAATCACGATCCGATCGGTCGACGGTGGTGATGACGATCGACAGGTTCATTACTTTCAAAAAAATGATTCAGTTTGCGTGAGTAATGATCTGGAAATGGTGAAGTTGGTGCTGGCGCGATGGATGCTGGAAGACGGAGAAGAGCTAAGCACCGAATTCGCTGAAGAGCTGGCTGAAAAGCTTGAAAAGAGAACTTTCAATAAAAACCGAAAGTTTCTAAACGTGATGAAACAGTGTGACGGCGACGAGGACTATCCTCCTCAAGCACGATTGTTTGTTGATCCTTACGAGTTGATCAAGGCGACACAATCAGGCTCAGGCGTCGTTGGCACGGCATTGGTCGGTATTCTACGCGGGTTGGGCGTTGACGGTTTGCTTGGGATCGGTGCCAGTTTGACCACCACCCATGACGAGTTCGATTCGATTTTGCATGTGCATGTTGGACTTGCCAATCCACGAGCAGGGATCATCAAAATGCTGGCCATCGAGCCTGCTGATTTAACTCCAGAGCCAATTTTTTCAGCGAATGTCGCCAATTACTTCACAACCAATTTGAATTCGATTACGTCCTATAACGAGGTCGAGAAAATCTACGATCTATTCAATGGCGAAGAGGCGTTAAACGAAGCATTGCAAGAAAATTTTACCGAGCGATTTGGTGTTGATTTAAAGGAAGATATTCTCGAGTCATTGGAGGGACGGATCAGTTTCGGACAGATGACCGTCGATAGCGGTGCCTTGAACGGACAGGCAGTCGTAATTGCTGCCAAGCTAAAAGACGCGAACGCATTCGAAGATGTTTTTGCAGACTTGCGAGACGGAATCGAAGAACTGGCCGACCGTGCGATCTTTACTCCTGAAAAATACAAAGGTGTCGAGTATTTCGTACTACCGGGGCCTCCAACACAAGAGGAAATGGAAGAGCGTCGTGCAGCCCGTCGAGCTCGGAATGAGGAGAATGGTCGGCCCAACGCCGAAGAAAGACCGCGTCGGGCACAATTTGGAGTTCGCCGACCAATCCCGTGTATTGGAATTGTGGGAGACTATCTCGTGTTCAGTGACGCCGTCGACTTCATGCGTGACGCAATTAAAAACGAGAAAAATCCAGATTCAATCTTGGCGGACGACCCGGATTACAAAAAATTGCTTCGAGAAATTAACCGTCAACTAGATGGAAAAAAACCAGCTTTGATTACGTTTCAACGACCGGCTGAGACTTTCCGAATGTTATTTGATGCGGTTACAAATGATGATACCAAGAACGCGATTAGTGAGCGATCTGAAGACAATCCATTTTTTGGTGCAATGCAAAAAGCATTTATCGATAATGAGCTACCTGATTTCGACGACTTGGAAAAGTATTTTGTACCGGCTGCTGGTGTGATGACAAACGACGAAACTGGTTTTCATTACATGACGTTCTCACAAAAGGCGGATCTTGATGAGTAGGCGTGCGATTGTTTGAAGAAAACCTGTTGGTTTCCGAACGTTTTTTCGGAATCAATCTTTAACACAGCTCACCGAGCGATATAAAAAAACCTCGACCGAATTTTCAGTCGAGGTTTTTTGTTGGTTTTTCGTTAGGCTTGTTTCGTAATTTTCGAATCGTAATTCGATCGTCCAAAGCCTGATTTAACGACCTGTGCCTACTCTTTTTTGGCAACTCTTTCTGGATCCGGATCTGTTTTCGGAGGCGTAGCAAAGCAGAAGTTGTACTTCTCTGAACGCGGGTTGAAGTCCTCGTCGGTCAGGCCAACATTTAGCTTAATTTTGGTGTAAAGGTACTGCTCTAACAGAACCGGCTCGCCACCATCTTCTGCCCAATCATAGGCTTCATATCGAATGGGAAGTTGCATTTCATTGTCGATGTAGATGCGAGCGATATGGAAATCGAAATACTCGCGTTCCTGCGGATGCATGACTTCGATCATTTTGCAAGGTCGTTTGTTGACCATTTTGTCTTCAACAATGTTTACTTCGCATTCCTGATACTGCCGTTCACGCTCGGCTTTTTCGATTAATCGATTGACAAGGACCTGAAAGCCAGCCTCGTACATCGGATAGCGATTGCCACGCATTGCGATTGGCCCGTTGGGATTCAGGAACACGGTGATTTTGCCTAAAATCATTCCGGCTTCATGTGCCACAATTTTGTCGCTATTCTTCCCCTCGATCCAAATTGCTTCGCGACCATTGATGCTGCGAGGCTTGGTGAATCCCATATAAATGCTGAAGGGGATCTTTTCTGCTGGACGAGCATTTCGGATTTTGACGGTGCTGTATTCGAAAGGAGATAGTTTACCGTTGGTTCGTTCGCGACGAATCAATTGAGCGGTGTAATCTTCGATTTCTTTCATCCGGTCCAAGCCTTGGTAGGCAATCTCAATCGCAGGATCGAGTGGATGAGGGACTTTTGATTTAGCATTATTGTTGGGCTTTGCCGCAACTCGGATTGACTCGTTGTCATCCGCATGCACGATGACGGTTAGGCAGGCAATCGTCGAAAGCAGGATGGAGGTTCGAAAAAAGCTCATAAATATTGGTACCTATGGAGGGGCAAGTTGGGGTGAAGGCTTGCCTGATTCAGGTGGGTGGTGATAAAAGGCCGCTGTATTCTGCTGCACTTCGTTCGCGACGACCTCTCCTCCTATAGATCGAACGGTCTCGCCTTGAAGTTTGATCGACGAGAGTTCACCCAATCATTCCGATTTATCAGAAAAATTGCACCACCTTTTATCTAGACGCTTGTTAAGG
>CAJQQR010000289.1 GCA_905480545.1 uncultured Pirellulaceae bacterium | reverse complement strand
TGCTCGCCCCAAATCCGATCGTTTCTGACTCGATGGTGAGCGACATGTTCTATTTGAAATGATCGAACCACCGACTTCTCTTGAACATGAATAAGAATTGGCAAAAAGAATATCCGTTTGAATCGAAGTTTTTTGATCAGGGCGGTTTGAAACAGCATTACATCGATGAGGGAACAGGCAGCCCGTTATTAATGGTGCACGGAAACCCGACATGGTCATTCTATTATCGACACCTGGTTTCCGCTTTTCGTGATTCGCATCGCATGGTCGCCGTTGATCATATCGGATGTGGATTGAGCGATAAGCCACAAAAATACAAGTATCGACTAACGCAGCATATTGAAAACTTGAAGCGTCTGGTGACACATCTAAAATTGGAGGACACCACTCTAGTGGTTCATGATTGGGGGGGGCCGATTGGTTTGGCGACTCTAATGCATCTGTCGCATCGATTCAAAAAAGTTGTGATTCTAAATACCGGTGCATTTACCCCAACGGAAATTCCATTGGGTTTACGGATTGCCAGGCTACCCATCCTTGGGGAATTCTTGATCCGGGGGATGAACATGTTTTGTAAAAAAGCAATCACCACCGCAGTTGTGAACAAAGATTCACTCAGTGATATCGCCATTGAAGGTTTGCTTGCGCCCTATGACAGCTGGGCTAATCGTGTCGCCGTTCATCAATTCGTAAGGGATATTCCAACCAAAGAATCGCACCCGACATACGGCGCTTTAAAAGCGATTGAGGGCGGCCTGGAAAATGTCAATGAATTGCCGGTGAAGATGATCTGGGGCATGAAGGACTGGGTCTTTACACCAGCGATCCTGACTGAGATGGAAAAGCGACTTCCCAATGCGACCGTTCATCGTCTTGAAAATGTTGGCCATTACGTAATGGAAGAAGGTCGCGACGAAGTCATTAAGCTGGTTGGTGAATTTCTCGATGAGTAATCTGCCGATCAACGAAATGAAGCGGGATTTGGGTCAGCATTGCAATGATGAAGTTGCCGATGCTCCGCTCTCAATCGGCCAAGCTATTTCCCTCGCTTCGCTTTTGGAAGCGTCAGCGCCAAAGCCGGGAAACGTTCATCGTGGGGCGGATTTTTCGAACACCACTTTTTACGACTTTATGGTCAGCGCCATTGCGATTGGAAACGTGTTTGAATCCTCGCATTCGTTAAGCGTTGGGCAGTTGGTTTATGAATCGATCGCAGCGACGAAAAGGTATGTTGGAACCAACACCAACCTGGGAATGGTTTTGCTTTTTGCGCCACTTGCGAAAGTCGCTTTCACTGGGGATTCCAATCGTCACTCATTTGAAATAGAAAATGTGCTTTCACAATTGGATCGCACCGACTGTCAAAAAGTGTTCGCGGCGATCGCGTTGGCGGACGCGGGTGGTTTGGGTGAAGTCGAAGCCATGGACGTTCAGTCCATTTTGCCGGATGAAAGTGCTTTGCCGGATGTGTCAGCGGATTTGTTGGCGGCAATGGAATTGGCGCGAGATCGGGATTCGATTGCATTGCAGTTTTGCAATGGGTTTGCTGAGGTTCGGCAACTGGTCGCGCCGACCTTACTGCAAATCCTCGAGTCCGGAGAGTCGCTTGCCAATGCCATCGTTTTCACACATGTGAAAACAATGGCAGAAATCCCCGATACATTGATTGCCCGTAAATGTGGGCGAGATGTGTCGGTTCAGTCGTCACGGATCGCGAAGCGAATCCTGGCGTGGTTTGAAACAGATCGCCAGCAATACAACGCCGGCCTTGCCGACCTGGACTTCTGGCTTAGAAGCGACGGGAATCGGCGTAATCCGGGGACTACCGCTGACCTAATTGCAGCTGGACTGTTCTTGTTGATCAGAACGGATATGCTTTCGTCCGCAGTCATTCAACAAGGTCTCCAGGCGGCGAGAGCAACTCGTAGCGTTGACACGCTTTGATTTTAATTTTCCTCAAATCGAGCCAGTATCGATATGCAAGACGAATCGTATTACGTAGAAATTCAAAAAGAAGAATTTACGTTTAGTGCAGCGCACTTTATTACGTTCAATCAAGATATCTGCGAACGTTTGCATGGCCACAACTATGGTGTCCGTTGCCGGATTGATGCTGGTCTAGATGAAAATCAGTACGTTTATGATTTTATTGCAGTGCGTGATTCACTGAAAATGATCTGCCACGATTTGGATCATTTTATGTTGCTTCCCGATTCGCACCCGCAGATCAAAGTGGTGCAGCACAGCAAAGAAATTGAGGTCACGTTTGAGGATCGGCGTTGGGTTTTTCCAACGGGCGATTGTAAGGTTCTCCCAATGAGTAATACGACCGTTGAACTGCTCGCCAAATACATTGGCGAGCAGTTGCTGAAACGATTGGCCGAACTTGGATTGGAAATGCCAAAAGCTATTGAATTGGGGGTAGACGAAAATAATGGCCAATGGGGCGTTTGGCGGTGCCAGTATCCTGAAGTTCCAGCGTAGCTTGCAGGTCAATCGCAGAAAGAATCGCAGAAAGAATCGCTTCTTACATGCATCGCCTGCCGATTCGCTGATTTGCTCGCGACTTCAATCGACGATTCAATCGAGAGCTATATTTTCTTTCGAAGTAACATGCCGGATTGAGCCGCCATGACTTGGTCGAAAATGTCAACGACATCGAAAAGTCGGGACAAATGTTCGATGATATATTGGCGATTGAATGAAACCAAAGACGTTAGATCCCGGTTGCATGAACAAAAGTCCGCCTTCTCTTCACGGAAGTTCTGATACGCTGGATGCGACGTTCGCGTTTGGAAAGAATCTGAATTTTTTTCCGCCTGTAAATTGTGGGTGTTCTCGTCATGAATCGTGATGAAAACAAATCCTCCGGGCTTGGTGATGCGCCGAAGTTCGCAAATCCGCGACAGATATAAATCATCAATGTGAGTGAAGATTGATGTCGCGAACACTAAGGAGAAAAAACGGTCCTCAAAGAATAGACTCGGTTGCGTCGTTGAGACTGTAAAGTGGAAGGGGGGGCTTAAATTTTGGTGGCACCAGAGGACCAGATCTGAATCGATATCTACACCCCATGCTTCACCATGTTCGGCCCAATCGGCAAACCATCTCAGAACTCTAGCGTTAGCGCATCCGAATTCCAGAATATTACCGGGGCCTTTTTGGGCAGGGATACCATTTTTGACAAGACGTCGTCTAATCTTTCGAGCGTCACGCATTCCAGACGTAAGGTATCTGTGAGAGGACTGATCGTACTTAAGAAAATCGCCGTCTGGAACGGGGAGTTGTTCTGGATCGAATTCCGCATCGCCGGTTAGTTTCGCATTTTGTTTGAGACAAAAGCCTGGCTAAGAAAATTGGTTTGAGGCCTCTACGAATCGAGTTTCTCGAATTCGTGCTTGTTTGGTGGCTGCCATGGTAAATCGTCGGTCCAAATGGGCTGTGGTCTGTGACTAAGTATTGCACTGGTTCTTTGTTTTCCGTAAAGTTCGCAAAAACAGGAGTGGAATAAGTGAGACAAATTGCTATCACAGTCGGGATGATCGTCCTTTGCGCCACGAGTGTTGGGTGTCCTGCGTGGCGATGGCGATATCCATGGCAACCGCCAGGATCGATGTACGATCAAGCCAATCGCGCCACAATACACGACCCATTTCCGGATAACCAAATCGGCGCTAACGTCGAAGGTATTCGCCCACGTGAGTTTGCATCTCCTTCGGCACAGCCCGTCCGTGACCGCTATTGGGTCGATTCACAGCAGCGACGCTAGTCACTACGATCTTTAGAAACGCCTGTTTTGCATTGATCTCATGTTTTGCATTGATTTCAAGTCGGCCAACGCATTCTGTTCTCGCAGGCACACGACTAAAAACGGCTTCAATTGCGCCGGTCGCGCTAAATCCGGTGATTTGTTGTAAATTCTTTGTAACGCCAAACAGCCACTCGCGTTACCTCATAAGACAGTCCGAATCGCATGCAATTCCGATATGACGACAGATTCCAATAAAGTTGATCATCGCCAATGGGTGATGGACGCACTTGAGCAATATGAACGCAAATTGCTGAGGTACGCCACGCGCCTTCTTGGGGGAGATGAAGATGGTGCACAAGACATTGTGCAGCATGCTTTTTTGAAATTGTGTCAACAAGATTACGAAAAAATTGGTGCGCGAATTGCCCCGTGGTTGTATTTGGTTTGTCGAAACAAGGTGCTTGATCAGATGCGAAAAAAGAAACGCATGGAATCGACAGGTGAAGAACGCGAAAAAGCTATTGAGGGTCGAGAAATCGACCCCAGTCAAACGGCTGAAAAACAGGATTTTATTTCGCTTGTCCAAAAGTTAATTGGCCAGTTGCCTGAAAGCCAGCGTGAAGTCATTGATTTATGGTCACATGGATTGCATTACGCTGAGATTGCATCGGTTATTGAAAAGAATGAATCAACGGTACGGGTTCAGGTCCATCGTGCGATTCAAAAGTTGAAAGTTCATCCCGCGATCAGCCGTTGGCTGGATTCCGGCCCCAAAATATTACCCGCCACGAGTACTGCAAACTAACAAAATCATTTTGGTCGTCTTAGGGTAACCATGGAAATGGGCTGTTGATTAGGGCAGCGTATTTTTGAAATGGGCGATCGGATGGATATAGATTTCGAAATTGGATGCGAATGTTGTTCCGTTCGAATAGTCTTACGCAAATGTTTTTTACAAAGTGAGTAAAAAAGTGAACGTCGAAAATAATGGCCAGCACTTTGATGACGAAGATGTCAATTTGACTGCGTATGCGCTCGGCGAAATTAGCGATCCAAAAACAAAGGTACGTCTCGAGTCTCTTTTGAAAGAAGATAAGGGCAAGCGTGCAGATTACGAGGCAACGTTGCAGTTGGCGGCGATGATTCGCGAGTCGGTTGACGATGACTTGCCGCTCGCACCGGGTTCACTTCATAACGTCGTCTTGGCTGAATTGGGAGAGTCGGCTGAATTGGGAGAATCGGCTGACTTGCCCAACGAAAAATCCGATGACGCAATTTCAAAAGCATTAACTTCTGAGGTGGATTCGAATGGCAATAAGGTTAGTAAGTCATTGAAATCGAATTTTTTGCGGCGTCCCGCATATTCGTTTCGCACACAGGCGTTGGCGATTACGCTTTGCCTGACGGTGGTTTGCACGTTTGCAATTTGGCGCCCCTGGGAATCGAAAACCGGCGAACATGATAATGTTGCAATGGTTTTGGGTAATGCGAGTGATCGTCAGGCGGACAGCGGACAAGAGTCACGAGTTGAAGAATTGAGTGATTCTGACTTATTGAACCTCCAAGAGCAGGGCAATCAGTCTGGTGCCGGGAGTCGCGGATCTGGCGAGCTTGATGAAGCAGAACGCTTCTATGACAAAGATGCGGACGTCAGTAACTCTTTGGGCATTCGAACAAAGCGAAGTGGTACGATTTCGCATGATGGAATCGTCCAATCGGCTCAAAGTTCACCTGCTCAAACTTCCAATGTGCCGGATTTCGATTCGCCAAATTCTAAGATCCCAAATTCTAAGATCCCAAATTCATCGAAGAAAAATATTGTTCCCATGTCGCTGGGAAATCCGGGTTCCCAAGACTTTAGTGGTGCACCTGCTAATCGAAGTTCTGGTTCAAAAAAGGCTGCACAGCCGGCCGATGGCTTAAGTTTACCTTTGGAAAGTGAATCTGGAGCTAGTCCAGGAGGTGGAATGAGCGAAGCGGAATCGTCCGGTATTGGATCACGCGGTATTGGAGGCGGTTTTGGTGGTGGTTTTGGTGGTGGTTTTGGTGGTGGTGGAATCGCTGACAAAGAGATTGATGTCTTGCCCAATAAAGTTCTTGAGCAGCAGAAATTTCAGCGAGGATCAGCCAATGGTCGCGAGCGATTGGGTGGCATGGATTTAAAAAAGAAGGGGCAATTTGGAGTAAGTCCGTCCAATGGCATGAAGGAAAGTGGATCTGAGGATAACCAAACAGCACAAAACAGACGTGCTCGGAAGCAAGTTGAAAATGGTGGTGGAAGCGGTTCAGGGAATATGGCTCCCAAAAGCAAATCCGCGACGAATCGTTCGGTGAATAAAGCGTCCGATCCAAGTGATTCTGAAAAGCCCATCGGCGGTCGAATTGCGAATTCAACCCAGCAGCCCCAAGCCGATTCCTATTCCGGGAAGAATGGAAATCCGGCAAATGATATGGGTGTGAAATCTGGCGAAGAAAAATTTGGCAATGATGGCTCGGTTCAAGGGGCTGCCGAAAGAAATTCTGGCCAGCCACGTGATATGAAGCTTTCGCAATTGAAGCCGAGGGGAAAAGCGTCGGAAGCTGACGGATTGATTGAACGAAAAATGAAAAAGAAGACCGAGAGTTTTTCAATCAAACCTGAGTCGTCAGCTGCAAAACCTGGAGAAAGTGGAGCGGGATATGAAAAATCAGCTTCGAAGAAGACTGAGGATTTGAAATCGGAGCGAGCGATTGAGCCGGCGATGGAATCGAAAGTTTCGCCGAGATTCATTGAGTCAGACCCAAAGGGAAAAGAATCTTCATCGGCTTCTTTTGGCGGGAAGCCTGTCGTAGATGGGGAAAAGGATCTGAAAGAAGCGATTGAGAAAGAACAAGAACAAAAATCGGGTCAGCAGACTGACAAATCTGATATGCCGAGTGAAGAACTGAAATGGTATAAAAAAATCGTTCCAGTTCATGAAAATGATTTTGTTCAGCCATTGGGCACCAATGCACTTTCGACCTTTTCGATTGATACCGACACTGCCTCGTACACAAATTTACGTCAGAAGTTGCGAAACAATGTACGGCCCAATCCGGCTGAGGTTCGAATCGAGGAAATGCTTAACTACTTTAGCTATGCGTATCCAAAACCGAAACGAAATGATCCGTTTTCTGTGACGATGGAAATTGCCTCATGCCCCTGGACACCGGGAAATAAGCTGTTGCGAGTTGGAATGAAGGCACGTGAAATTGCAAATGCAGAACGACCGGCGAGCAATTTAGTCTTTCTGATCGACGTTTCCGGATCGATGCGGAATGAAAAGAAGCTTCCATTGCTTCAGAAAGGATTGAGTTCACTTGTCGACCAACTTCGTGAAGACGATTATGTTTCGATTGTGACTTATTCAGATACGATAAAGAATCCATTGCAGCCAACCGATGGTTCGAAAAAAGCTGAGATCAAGCAAGTGATCAATTCATTGACTGCGGGAGGAAGCACCAACGGCAGCGGCGGATTAGAAGAATCGTACCGCCTGGCCGAGCAGTATTTCCTAAAGGGTGGAACAAATCGCATTGTGATGGGCACCGACGGCGATTTCAATTTTGGAATTTCTGACGACGATGAACTGGTTGAGTTTATTAAAAACAAGACGGAGAATTCTAAGGTCTTTTTGACAGTCTGTGGATTTGGTACCGATAATTTTAAGGACCAAAAAGTTCAAAAGATGGCGCAAAATGGAAATGGAAAAGTCTTCTACATTGATTCCTTTGAAGAGGCAAAACGGGTTTTTGTAGAAAAGATATCTGGCGGGTTAGTGACGATGGCCAAAGACGTCAAATTGCAATTGCTTTTTAATCCGCGAACGGTGCAGTCGTATCGCTTGATCGGCTATGAAAACCGAATGCTTGAGGCCCAGGACTTTGACAACGATCAAAAAGACGCCGGCGAAATGGATGCGGGAGACCGTGTCACGGCGTTATACGAAATTGTCCCTGCTGATTCAGATTTGACTTTTTCAACGGTGGCGGATGCCAACACCATTGATTTGAAGTATCAGGTGATTGAGGAAAAGAAGTATTCTTTGACAAAGGATGCGGGTTCAAATGAGATTGCGACACTACGCATTCGCTTTAAGCAGCCGGAATCCGACGAAAGTGAAAAGCGTGAATTTCCTGTGGAGAACAATTCGACATCGTTTAACCGAGCTTCCAAGGATTTGCAATTTGCATCATCGGTTGCGGGGTTGGGATTGCTTTTGCGAAACTCGAAGCATCGCGGTTCATTGAATTTCGAAGGCTTGAAAGAATATGCAACGGGAGCACTGAGCGACGAAAAAGATGAAGCTCGCAAAGAACTTTTAGAGTTGATTCAACGTGCAAAAGAAATGTATCGATAGAGAGGTCTGATGTGGCTGGCGATGTTATTGCCTCGACAGCATTTCTGTTCGAGGCCAACCCGTTGCTGTTTTGGTCGACGGGCAAATGATTCCGTTAAGAACTTCACGCCAACTTGATCACCGTCGATCACAATACGAAGAGAAGGTCTTCTGGCGTTTCGGTTTTTCCAGCAAGGCGTTCTCACCTTTCAGTTGTCTAGCACTCGGTCTCAATTGAAAGTCGCCATGAAAACAGGCTATGCAGCCTGTCTGTGGAATCTGGGTGTCCAACATGAGACACGTTCTCTGTACCTTAAATAGGGATCACCGAAGCGTTTGATCATGTCCCGTTCTTCAATTGGCCTAACAACCCAATGCCAAACGATTGCACCGAGCAGGGAATAAACCAAGATTGGCATTGAATGAAAAACAATTGAGATGGCGATACCTTGGCCGATCCCCGCAATTGCCATGGGATTACGAACGTAACCATAGGGACCCGATATCACCAGGTTGTTTGTTTGATCCAATGGAAGTGGCGTGCCATTTCCATCTCGAACCATGAAAAACGAACTGGTCAGCCCAAGTGAGCTGAAACAGACGAATAATGTCGAACCAACAACAGTTTGTATTCCAAGTTTTGGCATCAATACATTACCAAATGCATCAAGGATGACGTAAGGAACGACAACGAGTGCAAGAACCCAGATGCAGATGATTTGCACCAGTGTTTTTGACACATTCCAGAGCAAATTGGTTGATGAGTTTCGAAACAACGATTCGTTGAAGCAAAGAAAAACGTTGTAGAAAAGACCCAGTACCATCAGTCCGGTAGGTAAGTAGCCACTGGCAGTGATCGCAGTCGCGTTGCAACAATACAGTGATGCGTAGGCAAACGCTCCAAGGATGATCAGCTCGACCGTTGTGCTCTTGCAGTAAGCGCGAACAACGGACAGGCCCCCGATCAGAGTCATATCCGGAGCAAAAAACGCCCAAAATGAATTGGGCGAAATTCCATCGAATTGAAACGCGGTGAAGAAAGTTGAGCTAGACGCAAGGCCCACCCACCAAGCACTGATCAACGCGGCTTGAATCAGGTAGGCGGTTTCTTTCATTTGTACACTTCACTGTCTAAAACACTCAACACCGCTCAAGTCCACATCAGCGGCTTGATGGTCGAGTGGTTGCTTTTTTGGACGATTGTTGGTGGACCCAGTCAATCTGAACTGGTGATTATTAGCAAGCAGCAATTTTTCTTCCACTTGAAAATCGGGATACGATGCAAACGCTTAAGGTACTATGAGCTTTTGAAGCTCGTGAATTAGCGGCTCATTTTTTCAAGCATCCATTGTTATGCAGACGATAATAGCAAAATCGCTAAACGATTGTTCGGCGTATCACTCCTAAACGTCTAAACTTTGCCAACAATACCAACTGGCAACTGTTTCATAGGGTTGCCAGATGGTCGCAATTTTATGTAGCTCGGATTTGGTAACTTCGTCAGGCAGGTTGTAATTCTTCTTCATCGCATTCTGGATGCCCAGGTCGTCGACTGGAAACACGTCCAGTCGTCCCATCGCGAACATCAAGAACATTTGTGCGGTCCAGCGGCCGATTCCCTTTACCAAAGTGAGCTCGGCGATGATCCCTTCGTTTTCTTTTTTTGCAAAGCCGCGGAAATTGATAATGCCTTCACATGCTTTGCCGGAAAGGTCCAAAATGTACGAGGCTTTCTGACGGGAAACGCCGGCTTCGCGAAGTTGGTCGACTGTGAATTCGACGAGAGTTTCGGCAGTGAAGACTTGCTCGTTCGCCAATTTTCGCAAGCGGTCTCGGATGGTATTGGCGGCTGCGACTGAAATTTGTTGTGACAAAATCGAATTGACCAGCATGTCGAATTTGTTGCGACTCAGCTTGTGAGTGAAGGGACCAACGTCTTTGATTATCTGTTTCATCACAGGGTCAGATTTTCTCAGGTGCTGAATCGCTGATTTGATATGTTGTGCTGATATGGGCATTGGAAATGGTGCGTGGGCGATAAACGATCTGAGGGCTTTAAATGGACTTGGAAAAGTAATATTCCCAATAAGTTTCATGCGAGTCATTCATTTCGCGGGTTTGCTTACCTTTCTCAAAACCAAATTTCTCAAAAAATCTATGCGCCCTTTGAAAGCGGGTGTCTGACCAGAATTCAATTTTCGAAAACCCCTTTTCTTTCGCCCAATCAATGTTCCATTGCATCAGGTCTCGGCCAGCAGAGGTGCCTCGCAGTTTTTCATGGAGGTAAAGTCGTTTAAAAGTGCACAGACCCGCATTGATATCGACGGGCAGAACCGCATGGGTTCCCACAACGTTTCCGTCCACTTCCATCACAGCAAAAACGCCCCCCGACCGAAAATATTTTTCTTCGATCGCAAGCAAATCTGCTTCGGATCCCTCGAGGCAAACCGCGTCGTTCCATTCATTCAGAACCGAATCAATTAGTTTGATGACGTCTTGGCTGTCGTTATCGTTTGCATTTCGAATGCTCATCTTTCGTCGATCGTTTTCCATCAATTAAATTGTTTGTTTAATAGCCAGCTGCTTTGCCTGGTACGCGTGGATCATGCACGCCATGAAATATGCCCTCGGAATCAATGGCAATAGCTTGCGAGACACCAACGGATCCGGACTTTAGTATCGTATGCCCTTTTGATTGAAGTGAATCGATCGTCGCTTGTTTCATGGTATTTTCGATCAAAATTCTGTCGGGTGACCATTGATGATGAAACCGCGGTTTTGCAAGAGCTTGATCGATCGGCATATCGAGCTCGATGAATCTCAATATAGCAAGCAAGCTTTGCGTAATGATTTTCGGCCCACCTGCCGCGCCAACTGTCATCACTGGCTTGCCGTCTTTTAAAACAATCGTCGGAGACATACTGGATAGCGGACGCTTCCCAGGCTGGACAGAATTTGCGTCTGCTCCCAACAATCCGAAGGCATTTGGGATTCCGGGCGCTACCGCAAAATCGTCCATTTCGTTATTCATCACAACGCCTGTGCCTGGAATGATGACTTTGGATCCAAATGTTGTGTTTACGGTTTGCGTCATCGCAACCCAGTTGCCCTCGGCGTCAGCCGCCGCAATATGAGTTGTGTGCTTGCGGCTGAAGAGACTGTCTTTAGAGTTTGGGGGTGAACCGTAGCTTTTGACTAATGTTGATTTGCTTAAATCAATTTTCTTTGCAAGTGATTTTGCATAGGCTTTGTCGACCAACCCCTTTGGAACATCTGCAAAATCGGAATCGCCCAGCCAATACGCTCGATCCGCGAATGCTAACTTCATCGCTTCGGCGATCAAATGTGTTCTCGTTTGCTGATCGTATTCTTTTAACGGATGAAAGCACTCCAAAATATTCAAGATCTGTGCGACATGAACTCCGCCGGAACTAGGCGGTGGAAAGCCAACGATCGTGTGGTCTCGAAAGGTCGTGAAAATTGGTTTCCGCACAATCGATTGGTAGTTGGCAAAGTCCTTCTCGGTCATGATTCCGCCGTTTTCTTTCATCCACTTTGCCGTCTTTGTCGCGAACTCACCATGATAAAACGATTTAGCACCGTGTTCGCCGATTGCCTGATAGGTCCTTGCGAGATCGGTCTGAATCAACAATTCACCCTGCTGATAAGGGCTTCCGTCTTGCTTTAAAAGGACACGCTTTGACGATGGAAACATTGCGAGTTGCTTGGCTTTGGATCGAAGGGCACCGGCATAGACGCGATCCACTAAAAATCCATTTCTCGCAATTTTTGCTGCCGGCCAAATTAACTGTTTGAGCGTTTTTCTGCCGGCAAGTTGAAGGGCGTTTTCATAGGCTGCAATCGTACCGGGCACGCCGCTGGCAAGTGCACCAATCTGGCTCAAGGAAGTATCCGGTTTGCCATCCTTCAGGTACATATCTCGATGAGCTGCTGCCGGTGCCGTTTCTCGTCCGTCAATTGCGTAGAGTTTTCCATCAGCTGTGTGAATCAAAATAAAGCAACCACCGCCAATTCCAGAGTTGAAATTATCAACGACACCAAGCGTCAGACCGGCGGCAATCGCGGCATCAATTGCATTTCCACCATCCTGGAGTGCCTTCACCCCTGCGTCGGTCGCCAGTGGATTCACTGTGGCGACCATGCCGTTTTTTGCTTTGGCTGGTTCTTCTGTGAATGCTTGGACGAAATTTGGAACGCAAACCGTGAAAAGGACAAGTCCAAACGCTAGAAAACTATTGATCATTTTTGATTTGCGCAAAAAGAAACGACAGGATGAAAACATTTCAAAACCCTGTCGTAAGGATAGTTCGAGATGGATGAATTGGCTATCAGTCGATAACGGAGGAGTCTACAGAAATTCGGAATAACGCAGGATCTTCCGAGCCCGAGTGGCGCCGGCTGAAGCGGCTCTGTTATGCGTTTAGTTTGGGTTTGGGGGAATCGGCAACGTTGACCCAAACGTGCACGTGTGGATCGCCACGATAATTCCAAACGAACGAAGGGCCTTCCAATCGCCAATTGTCCCAAACTTTGTCTTTTC
>CAJQQR010000288.1 GCA_905480545.1 uncultured Pirellulaceae bacterium | reverse complement strand
ATCACGATTCGTTCCTTGATGCGATGGAACGCAGCAAAGGTCGAAACTTTGAAATCTGCGCCCACGTTATGCTGGGACTTCCCGGCGAATCAAAAGAGGTGAGTATTAATCTTTGGGGCGTCGCGTCAACCCGGCACGTTCCAACAACGACTTTCCACCTTCCAAAACCGACTCGATGTACTCGTCTTGAGGTGGAGTTCCGTAGGCACCGTTTTTATGCGGTTCATACTCGACGCGGAATTCATGCTTGGCAATTCGGAGAATGTCGCCTGGATCAACACGTTTTCGCATTCCGTCCACGATTTTTTTACCATTCACGCGGACGCCATTTCGGCTCTTTAAATCCTTAACGAACCAATATCCTTCCTCCACATCCAACATACAATGATGTGAAGAAACGTTAGCGAATTTCAGAATGACGTCACAGCCTTCGCGACGACCCACCCGAAGTTTACGTTCCATCATGGGAATCGGATCTCCACCACCGATTGGAACCAGTTCTCCAAACATATTTTTAATTCGCTAGAATGAGAGTTGCCAGGAATGGCGGGAAACGACAAATTTGGTTTACCAACCAGATTCTTGCCGCAAAATTTTCGCAACGACAGTTCTACATTTTAGCGCCCTACACATTTGAGTCAATAAAATTGCCACAGATTACCAGTCAAAATCACGACGCCCAGTGGAAAAATGATGGTTTTCGGTATTATACCTACGGTTATTACCTAAAAAACAGGTTTGGCGAACGTGTGCAAAAAGTCAGTATCGATGCTGGATTTTCATGCCCGAACGTAGACGGAACCGTTGCAATCGGTGGCTGCGTATTCTGTGACAACCGCAGTTTCAGCCCAAGTCGTCGCGTGCGGCGCGACAAGATTCAGGCTCAAATTGATGACGGAATCGGTAGACTGAAGAAGCGGTACAAAGTCAAGAAGTTCATGGCTTACTTTCAACCAGCGACAAACACCTACGCTCCGGTTGATGAACTTCGCCCTTTATTTGAGCAGGCAATTTCGCATCCGGAAGTTGTCGCACTGGCGATCGGAACCCGGCCTGATTGCGTTCCGGACGATGTGCTCGATCTTCTGGAGGAACTGGGTAACAAGCTTTATTTGTCGGTTGAGTATGGAATGCAAACCATCCATGATCGATCTCTTGACTGGATGAATCGCGGACACCATCACGATTCGTTCCTTGATGCGATGGAACGCAGCAAAGGTCGAAACTTTGAAATCTGCGCCCACGTTATGCTGGGACTTCCCGGCGAATCAAAAGAGGACATGCTCGATAGCGCACGTGAATTGTCCAGGCTGAACATCGACGCCGTGAAAATCCACAACCTCTACTGCGTCAAAAAAACACCGCTCGAGCAACAGGTCTTGTCTGGCGAAGTCGAACTGATGTCGCGCGACGATTACATCGACGTCTTGATCAACTTTCTTGAAATTTTGCCTCCCACGACAATCGTCGAACGGATCAGCGGTGAAGCGCCACCCGATTATTTCGTGGGGCCGTCGTGGTGCCTCGATAAACCAGCAATCCTAAACACGCTACAATCCGAAATGATTAAGCGTGATTCTTGGCAAGGCAAACAACACACATCCTAGAACAAGCCCAATTGTGTCGGCTCGCTGGGCAGTGGAGCGGATAAATCATCAAGTGTCGGAATGATTGCCTGCAGCTGCTTGTGAAATTCCCATGCAAACTCCGGAGCAAAAGCATCATTCGGAGAATGGGTGAAAATAAAAGGGATCAAGCCGTTTCCGATCCAATCGGCAACCACTGGAACCCATTCAGATATCCATGGATCCACCAACGTCAAATCATTGCGTCCCACAAAACGTAGAAACGGATGCTTCCCAGTGACCGTTTGACGAATGGGTGATTGCGGCTTGCGTCGTTGCGACTCTTTCTCAACAGGATCGGATGGAGGTTGAGAAAACAATGCTCGCGAGTCGAAAATGACTCGATCAATCGAATGCTCGCTTAAGAGTTGATCAAATTCCTTTTCAAACGGTTCTGTAAACCAATCTTGATGCCGAGGTTCGATCGCAAACGGTAGGTCATTTGGTAATTCAATTACATACTTCTTCAACAATTCGAAGTTGCGTCCGGAGAAATCCGGCGGCAACTGCAAAAACGATGGGCCAAGCCGATCTGCCTCGAATAAAACCCTCAAACATTCAATGAACTGCTTCGTATCGATTTGCGCATGCATCAACTGTTTTTCATGCGAGATGATTTTCGGAAATTTCAAGGCAAAACGGAAACCGTCTTCGGCCAAATCCGCCCATCGTTTCGCCGTATCGATAGTCGGCATGGCGTAAAAAGTCGTGTTTCCTTCAACCGTATTGAAGCAACGGGAGTAATGTTTGATCCATTCGGTCCGTTTTGCCGCTCGCGGAAAAATCTTTCCAACCCAATCTTCACATCCCCAAACTGGACAACCGATATAATACTGGTTCATGGAAGCAAAGACTCCTCGATGCACGATAAGTTAAATCGCAGTTGATAGGATGACATAATTAGCGACCGTTGGCAGCCAAAGTAAGCCCGACACGTTTCGGATATAGTATAGTGATGGTCAGCAAGTTTTTCGCAGTTTACAAACAATAGAAAGCCAGAAATGAAACGAAATTTTGCTTTACCTATCGCAATGCTAATCGTGTCAACATTCTTTTTGTCAGGAACCGCAATGGGAGATGAATTAATAGTCGGATCGGATGCGCCTGAATTTTCCCTAACCGGCAGCGACGGAAAGACGTATAAACTTTCGGATTTCAACGATAAGAAACATGTGGTTATTGCATGGTTCCCCAAAGCTTTTACCGGCGGCTGAACGGCAGAATGCAAGTCACTTCGTGAAAGTGGCGATGAGATCAAGAAGTTCAATGTTGCTTATTTTGCAGCAAGCTGCGACTCCGTCGATACAAACACAAAATTCGCAAAGAGCCTGAATTTGAATTATCCGATTCTTAGCGATCCAACGGCTGCGATCGCTAAAGCGTATGGCATACACAACGGACGTTTTTCAAACCGCGTCACGTTTTTCATCGACAAATCTGGGAAGATCGCGCATATCGAAAAGAAAGTCAAAGCTCGCAACCATGGGCAGTTTATCGCTGAAAAGTTGCAAACGCTATCATCAAAGTAGCACATCTAATCTTGCGGATACCTCTCCGATTAAAATCCGTAGATCCATGGGATTAGTCGTCAACTTCGTACTCGTTTTGGGATACGACAACGCCTCTTGAATTTCAAATACAGCAAAAAATGAACTGGAAAGACCGTTGCCGTGCTGCTGCCGCTGAAATCCATTTAGCGGATGCGATTTTGATCGGTGCAGGTGCCGGAATCGGTGTGGATTCCGGGCTGCCGGACTTTCGCGGAAACGAAGGTTTTTGGAAAGCTTATCCGCCGTTCAAAAAAGCGGGGATGTCGTTCACCGATGTTGCCAATCCAAACAGCTTCATTTCCAACCCCCGCCTTGCCTGGGGATTTTATGGTCATCGTTACCGGCTTTACTCATCAACCGCTCCACATCGAGGGTTTGGGATCTTACGAAAGTGGGCTGACCATAAACCCAAGGGCTATTTCATTTTTACCAGCAATGTTGATGGTCATTTTCAAACGTCTGGTTTTGATGCGAACAAAGTTGTCGAATGCCATGGTTCAATTCATCACTGGCAGTGCTCGATTTGTTGCAATGAAAAAATTTCCGCGATGAGCGATTTCCAAATCGACGTTGATGAATCCACTCTTCTTGCTGACGAACCCATTCCCCGATGCCCCGGATGCCAAGAAGTTGCCCGCCCGAACATTCTGATGTTTGGTGATTCGCAGTGGATCGAAACTCGAACCAATGATCAAGTCTTACGTTACAACCAATGGCAACGAGACGTCCGACCTTCGAAAATGGCGATCATAGAGATTGGGGCCGGCAACGCAGTCCCAACGGTTCGATGGGAATGTGAAACCGTCAAGCAATATGAAGACGGGACTTTGATTCGAATCAACCCACGAGATGACGATGTCCCTCAAGATGGAATTGCCATTAAGGCAAATGCTTTGGATGCAATCTTGGAAATCGATAAGTATCTTTAATTGCGCAATCCCGATTCGATTTTAGAGTCCTGAGCATTTCGGT
Source organism: uncultured Pirellulaceae bacterium (assembly GCA_905480545.1). Classification (GTDB taxonomy): domain Bacteria; phylum Planctomycetota; class Planctomycetia; order Pirellulales; family Pirellulaceae; genus JABAAE01. Next base: position 2,806 of record CAJQQR010000288.1, on the reverse strand, counting down.
ATTTACAAGGAAGTCGACACCGGTTCGTTGTTCGTGTTTCGCAAGTGAAACCTGGCTTATGAGGCAACCGCGGAATAATCCGAGACCTTGCCATGCAACATCCAGTTGGGCTCCGCGTTGAAAATCCTAGAGACTCAATACCACCTTTCAGAAACCGTAGAATCCAAGACCAAAAATACGCAAACGGAAATAACCGTTCGAAATCCCACACCGACCTTCTGGGCAAGATTCAATTCATTACAGAGACAAATCTAAATCATTGCAAAATTCTAAATAGGGTTATCGGAAATTATAAATATGCAGCGAGACAAGTTCGGTGGGTGCAAAAAAAAGCCTGCTTAGAAAAGCAGGCTTTGAAACTTTAGATCGACGTCGCTGAAACAAAACAGTTTTTTTTCTGACCGACTACTATTCGCCGCTTCCATCAGATTCAGCTTTGTTGTCTTCATTTTTTTCGTCGTCGTGAACCAATTTCACTTCATGGCCCATTTCACCGAGTAGTTTTGTGATCACGCCATCGATGTCACCTCCGTGACCTTTGAACCGAATCGTTCCTTTTTCGTCCAAGATAAAAATCGTTGGCCAACCTTGAATGGCCCACATTTCAGAGATTTTCCCGTCAACGCCTTTTTCGTTTTGGAAACTTCTCCAAGTAAGATTCTTTTTCTTTACGACTTCCTTCAATACATCCAAGTCTCGATCACTATTGACACCTACGATTGCAAATGGTTTGTCTGCCAATTGCTTTACGAGCGACCGCTCGTGTGGGTACATTGCCCGGCATGGTGGTCACCAATCGCCCCAGAAATCAATCACAACGACTTTACCTTTGTAGTCGCTCAGTTTGAATTCAACACCGTCAACGTCTTCACCAACTATGTCCGGAACATTCATACCGATTTGCAAGTTTTCAGCTTCGAAAATTTCTCCTTCAACTGTTTTTGCAAGGTTCGTACGTCCGATTTTTACGTCCGGGTATTTTTCAACGATCGACTTTAGCAGCTTCATGCCTTTGTCTTTCGTACCGGAGTTTGCACTAAAGTGCTTACCAAGCGCGAAGCTGGTCGCAGCTTTCACCGAATCAAATTCACTTTCTTCTAAAAGGTTTTCAAGCAATTCGACATTCGTAGCTGAGATGGGTCCACGAGTCATGCCCATCGCAAGGTTCGCCATTTTTTCCGAGTCGCCAAAGTTGGCGATCAACAGCTCCGTGGCTTCGGCTTTGGTCATTGGCTTAAGCGTGCGGCTATTCATCAACGACATCAGAACGCTGAACGAATTATTCGATTTTGGATCTTCTTTGACACCAGCGAGCAATAGCTCGGTCGCTTCTGCCGCCGCTTTTCTATTTGGCGATGACATCAAAGCCATGAGTGTCGAGAAAGAATTTCGCGAGGTTGGGTCTGCTTTTGCGGACGCCAACATTGCGTCGGTTACTTTCGTAACAACTTCTTTGTTTTGGGACCGCATCAAACCATTCATCAGTGTCGTGGCAACACGATTGCTGGGGTTATCACCCGCAAGTTCGATAATCTCGTCTGCGAATTCATCTGCCACACCGTAATACTCGGTTAGCAACTCTGCATATTCCGGACTTCCCGGTTTCGCCTTTCGAATCTTTGGCAAAATTTCCGAGCGTTTCACCGTGATCTCTTTGTTGATTTCACGAAGTCGCTCCGCTGCTTCATCTTTTTTTGCGGCAGGTTTCACCGCCTCTTTTGCTCCCTCTTGAGCAGACAGTGGGATAGTGATTCCGATCGCAACGAACATCGCGATGAGGAATCGAAAAAAATTATTTTTCAATTCACTTCTCCATAAAAAACTTGTTATTCAACAAAAAACGTTGCAACCCAAAAAAACAGTCTAATTGTTTCTGTGTCCCAAGGAGAGCTTAGACGAAGCAATTCGGTGAAAAAAGTGCATTCATCCGTGCAGAAACAAGCATGTTCAGTAAGTTTGTCAAGTTAAGAATTTCGGTAGGGCACTTGATTAGCGACGCAATAAAAAAAACAATGAGAGCCCTTAATCATAAGTGGCAAGGCAATTTCAGAACTGGTCAAGATCCGAATTTTTGCGATGTAAACCGCATTCAGAATTGACCCTAGAACCCGGCATTTAAATTTGGGAAAATCCCACAACGACACACTGGCATTGCCAAAAATCTCACCTTTTCTTCTAGGTTGGTTCCGCTGGTACATCAAACGGTTCATCAGAAAATCGTTTCATTCGTTTTGCATTTCTGCAAACTCAGCACCGCAGTTAGGTTCGACATCGAATTTTGTCATCTTGGGTAATCATTCGTCCTGGTGGGACCCACTTGTTGCAATGTATCTGGCAGAGCGATTCCTTCCTCAATTCCAACATTTTTCCCCCATCGATTCTGAAGCATTAAAAAAATACAAAATTTTTGAAAACTTCGGATTTTATGGCGTCGATCAGACTAATCGTCGTGGCGCCGTTGAGTTCCTGAAAACCAGTGATCGAATATTAACCCATCCGAATACGTGTATTTGGATTACTCCAGAAGGAAAGTTTGTGGATGTCCGAGACCACACCCAGCCGCTTGAGCCAGGTGCCTCACATTTGGCAGCCCGAACCAGCGGAACAAGTTTTCTTCCGCTGGCCATCGAACTCTGTTTCTGGGAAGAGAAAAAGCCTGAGCTATTTTGCAGTTTTGGAGAACCCATTTCGGCGGACCAAAATTTGACCAAACCTGAGTGGAACAAAGTTTTGAACGCTGGCCTCCGAAGCACTCAAATTAAACTAGCCGAACAAGTGATTTCGCGCGACGACAGACATTTTGAAA
>CAJQQR010000287.1 GCA_905480545.1 uncultured Pirellulaceae bacterium | reverse complement strand
GTTGCGGTCGGTGATCGCGTCGTTATTCGACCGGGTGAACGGATTCCGGTCGACGGCAACGTTCTTAGTGGAGAATCTTCTGTTGATGAAAGCATGATCACCGGCGAGAGCTTGCCCATCGACAAAATCCCGGGCGATACCGTGACCGGTGCGACAATCAACCAGCAGGGTCTACTCGAAGTTGAAGTAACTTTGCTGGGCAGTGAATCGGCGCTGTCAAAAATCATTCGCTCCGTTGAAACGGCTCAGGCCAGTAAGGCACCTGTGCAACAGCTTGCCGATCAGATCTCCAACATCTTTGTTCCGATTGTGATTACGATTGCGGTGTCAACTTTTGCAATATGGTGGATCTCCGGAGCTGGCTTCACACCCGCGTTAATAAGAATGGTCGCCGTCTTAATCATCTCCTGCCCATGCGCGATGGGACTGGCAACACCCTTGGCGGTCATGGTTGGAATGGGGCGTGGAGCACAACACGGAATCCTGTTTAAGTCCAGCTCCGCTTTACAAAGAATGGGCGATGTAACGCTCGTTTTGCTCGACAAAACCGGCACTGTAACCAAAGGTAAACTTGCTGTTACAGATATTGTGTCAGCTGATCCAAATGCGAATTCGGTTGCTACCAGCGAGTTGTTGCGACTTGCGGCATCCGCGGAGCAGGGAAGTGAACACCCCGTGGCTCAAGCCATCATCAAGTCGGCGCAGAGCAAACATTTAATGCTTTCGAAACCGGATGAATTCAATGCGATTTCCGGTATGGGCGTTAGCGCGACAGTCGATGACTACGAAGTCATCCTGGGGAACCTAAGGTTGATGGAACGCCAGAACGTCGACGTGCGAGTGTTGCGTGAAAAAGCTGACTCCCTTCAACTGAAAGCCAGAACGGTCATGTGGCTGGCGTCACGCGATTTGCACAAAGAACAGGCGCGGTGGCTAGTGCGTGGGTTTATCGCAGTCGCAGACACCATCAAGCCCACTTCGGCTGACGCAGTATTCGCGATGAAAGAAACCGGATTGAAAGTCAGTATGCTTACCGGTGACAATCATTCCACCGCTACAGCGATCGGTAAGCAAGCTGGAATCTCACAAGTGTTTGCCGAAGTCCTGCCTGATCAAAAAGCCAACATGGTTCGGAAACTACAGTCCGCCGGTGAGGTCGTCGCGATGGTGGGCGATGGCATCAATGACGCACCAGCACTTGCAGCGGCAGATGTTGGTATCGCGATCGGAACGGGTACGGACATTGCAATGGAGGCTGCCGGTGTAACGTTAATGCGCGGCGATTTAAAAAGCGTGCCAGATGCGATCCAACTTTCCCGTGCGACTCTGCGGAATATCAAACAGAATCTGTTCTGGGCGTTTGGCTATAACGTGATATTGATTCCGGTCGCAGCTGGCGTTTTGGCTTTCGCCCCGTGGGCTCCGCTCTGGCTGCGTGAACTCCACCCGATCGCAGCGGCTTTTGCCATGGTCGCCTCCGATCTCATCATTGTCGTCAATGCACTTCGCTTGAAACGATTCCAGTTTTAACTGCTGTGTAAAACAACATGCGATGTGCAAGTGCGTTAATTCGCCATGGTCATGATTATCCAACGCCCGATCACTCCAAACCGGCAACTAGCTCTTTGAATTCCGTAAGCTTTTCGCGGTTAATACAGTAACAGACGCGAGGACCATCGACTTCGCCTTGAATCAATCCCGATTCCTTCAAAATTTTCAAATGTTGAGACACGGTGGATTGTGCCAACGTGATTTCCTCGACGATCTCGCCGCAAACACATGATGTCCTACCGATTAACAGCCGTACAATGCGAACACGCGCCGGATGAGCGACCGCCCACGCCAATTTAGAAAGCCCCACAGCGGACTGGTCGTCCGGTAATCGAACCGCTGAACTGTCGCAAATCTGTGTTGATTGGGGCGTTTGTTTTTTTGCCACCTACCACTCCCGAATGTCGCTTTAATGTAACCTTTTCGTCGATTCAGAGCATTGGCTTCGAGCAGCTAATGCGTGGCCGAACTGACCGGCACCCTCATTCTATCGCAAATCGACGATAGACGATACAATGCATTTCGCGACTACTTTTCGGCACCACTTGTGCGGCATGCAGAATGCAGGTTGGTCGCTATACATTGTTTGATCCAATTCATCGTTTAATGGCGATGACGATTAGAGGGGGAGGCCAGATATGGCATCGATTAAGATTTACGACAAGCCAATGTGCTGTTCAACAGGAGTCTGTGGGCCACAAGTCGATCCAGTACTACCACGTTTTGCAGCCGATCTGGATTGGCTAATGACCCAAGGACATCAGGTCGAACGCTACAATTTGGCTCAACAACCGGCAGCTTTTGTTGAGAATGAATTGGTCAAAAAGATGCTTGCGACCGAGAGCGTCGATTGCTTGCCCCTCATTCTTATAGACGGGCAGGTTGTGAGTAAGACCGATTATCCAAATCGCGAACAGTTGACAACGCTCGTCAATTCAGTGAACGAGAACTTACCGAACGCAGGCAAGAGCACTTTGCCCGTTGCTGGGCAATCAGGCGAATGTTGCGGCGGTTCAGATTGTTGCTGAGCCTGGTTTCGTCGTTCGGCGACACCTGCAAAAGAAATTCTATTGAAAGTCAACGATGAAGTTTTTGGAGAACCCAACCCGCAATCTTTTCTTCACTGGAAAGGGTGGTGTTGGAAAAACGTCTGTTGCCTGCGCGACGGCTGTTCGACTCGCAGATGCTGGCAAACAGGTTTTATTGGTTTCAACGGATCCCGCATCCAATCTCAATGAAGTTCTGTGTGTTCAACTTGGTCACCAGCCGACAATCGTACCAAGCGTGCCAGGCCTGTCCGGGATGAATCTTGACCCTGAACAATCCGCATCGGACTATCGTGAGCGGATGGTTGGGCCGTACCGTGGCGTGTTACCCGAGGCAGCGGTGGCGAGTATGGAGGAACAATTTTCCGGCTCATGCACTTTGGAAATTGCAGCCTTTGACGAATTTTCCAAACTACTGGGTGATCCCGATGCGACCAAGAAATACGATCACGTCATCTTTGACACAGCCCCGACCGGCCACACCCTCCGACTGTTGACGCTGCCTTCGGCTTGGGCAGGCTTCATGGAAACAAACACAACGGGCACCAGTTGCCTTGGACCATTAGCTGGACTAAAGGCCCAACAAAAGCTTTATCAAAGCACCGTCAAGGCGTTAAGCGATCCAAAAACAACAACTCTCGTTCTCGTCGCTCGCCCTGAAGATGGAGCATTCAAGGAAGCGGATCGAACAAGTGGTGAACTGGCCGAGCTGGGGGTCAGCAATCAGCACTTGGTTATCAACGGAGTCTTTCAAACGTCCGTCTCGGATGACCAATTGGCCAACGCCATGCAGCGACGATCCGAGGATGCTGTCGGCGGGATGGCGTCATCTCTGGTTGAATTGCCGCGAACAATTATTCCACTTTCCCCGATGGGTGTACTTGGGATTGAGTCGCTGCGAAAACTAGGCAGCATTCCAACGGCAGAAGATGTCGACGCGATCCTGAGCCAGTTAAATGAAGATGGTCGAGAGCCATTATCCGGGAGCTCTTTTGGCACGTTGATTGACCAGCTTGCAGAAGTTGACCACGGAGTCATTCTCGCGATGGGCAAGGGAGGAGTTGGCAAGACAACAGTAGCTGCCGCCGTGGCAACGGCCTTGGCTGAACGAGGACACAAAGTTCATCTTTCAACCACAGACCCGGCGGCACATGTCGCCGCGACAATGGCTGGAGATCATCTGACCAACATGACGGTTGATCGGATCGACCCGGTTGCAGAGACGGCCAGCTACTCTCAGGAAGTGCTCGACACCGCGGGCGAGGGACTCGACGAACAAGGTAAAGCATTACTGAAAGAAGATCTTCGTTCTCCCTGCACCGAAGAGATCGCAGTATTTCGGGCATTTGCCAAAGCAGTTGCTGAGGGAGAAGATCGTTTTGTCGTTCTTGATACAGCTCCGACAGGTCACACGGTCCTTCTTCTGGATTCCGCACTCGCCTATCATCGTGAGGTAACCAGACAAGCAAACCAAATGCCTGAATCGGTTGAAAAGTTGTTGCCACGATTACGAGATCCGAATTACACGCGAGTCCTGATCGTCACGTTGCCAGAAGCCACGCCCGTCCACGAGGCGGCTCAACTGCAAAGCGATTTGAGTCGTGCTGAAATGACTCCGTACGCTTGGATCATCAATAGAAGCTTGACGCCACTGGAGGTTCACGACCCTGGATTGCAACTCCGCCAGAAGCGCGAGAGGCAATATATCCGTGAAGTCATTGAGCAGCACGCGTCACGCACTTTCATCATTCCGTGGCAAGCCGAGCCGCCCACAGGTCGTGAAGGGCTTAATCGCCTGGTGGCCAATGCGGCGGTCTAGCAAAAAACGCATTGGGATGTACCGCCAGGACGGCGTATCAATCGACAAAAGTGGCGTCACAACCATTCCAGTCCATTTGGGCGTTCAGGATTCGGAAAGACGCCGGAAATAGATGGCAAGCAATCGATCTTGCCTCCGGTGTCAAACGATTGCAGATTGTCAATGAACGAATGCTTGTCAAATTCAGAATCTTGAATCTTGAATCTTTCGACTTCAGAATCAAAAGACATTGCTCGAAGATCAGTTGCACTCAGAAACTACGGCGTCTTTTGAAGCGTAGCGATCCACTTTTTAATATTGAGATCTTCGGTTATCACTTGAATAAGGCGCTTCGACGAATTGGTGCTTTGGGGAACCGAAAACTTATACTGTTTGACATCGACTTTTCCACCATCTTCATCAACAACGAAAAAGGTTCCTTTCGCCGCTTCAAAAGACTGACCTGCGATTTTTATTTCCGCCGACTTTCCATCCGCCGTTTCAATCTCCCAATCGTAACCGATTGTCCCCTCGGATTTGGCAGTTCCTGTTTGTTTGAATACCGGATTCGACGACGATCCTTTGCCATGCGAAATATGTGACGTCTGGGAATCAACCAGAACGACCTGAAGTCCTTCGTCCCATTTCAAAAGGCTTACATGAACATTCGTCTCAAGAATGATTCCCGATACAATGCTCGCGCCGGGAGGTGTTTTCTGAGTACTGCATGCTGAAAAGAGCAAAAGAAAAGCAAACAGACTGCACAATCGGAACATCATTTTGGCTGTAACCGTAAGTCCTTGAAACGAAGCTTCTATTGTTCGCCAAAATGGGCCGTTTATTGTCGGTAATCTAGAAGTTTGGAAAAACCAAATACAATTTTTACATTTCTATCGGCTCTAAACATCTTTTTCCGTAAGCCAACCTTTTTCCACCTGGTCAACAAACACTGACAATGACTCCCGCAACGCCTTCGATAGCGATGTATGAGGAGTCTCTGGAAAAGCCTGCAGAAATGCTGCATATTCCAAATCACAGATGAAAGGGACCTCGTCGTTCCCGACTGTGATTTGAAATTGACCCGTGAGGCCAAGTTCTTCAGCGGCCTCCTTCAATTCAGTCACAATCTGGTTTGTATCCAGTGTATGACTGGGCAGAGTAAATGCTTGATACCCTTCAAAAGGATGGAATAGGGAATGACCAATCGCACCTCCCACGTCAGGGGCATACAGATAATCTTGCCGGGAACGAAAAGGGATTTCGTAAGGTCGCCCCAAGGCCAAGCACTTCATCGCCGTGGTCGGACTGGCGGTTAAACCAGCGTCTCGTCCAGGACCGTAAAGCACTCCAGGTCGAATCGAAATCGTGGGTGTACCGGTGTCCTGCCAAAAGAATTTGGACACGCTTTCGGCCGCCAGCTTCCACGCACCATAAACGTTCACTGGATTAGGCTCACCCAACATCGGCACGATCGTGCTTGGGTAAAATTCCCGAGGCCCATAAACGGCAATAGAACTAGCAAAAACGTATCGCTCAAAAGCGCGACCACTGGCTTTCATTGCCTCCACCAGATTCTGAGTCCCCGCAAGATTGGTTTGCAATCCCACGTCTCGGTGTGCGTTGCAATCAGGAGTTTGCATGGCGGCCAAGTGCACAACGTGAGTAACCTCATGATCCTCCAGCAACTGCTGGATCCTGGATTGATTCGTTACATCCAACGGGACCGATTTCAATTTCGTGCAGTCGACGTCATGAAAGACACGCTTCGTTCTTTCATCGTTGACTTGACGACTGGCTATTACGATGGTGGCGTCGGTGTTACGAATCAACCACTTGGCAGTTTCGGAGCCAATGCAGCCGTAGCCGCCGGTAATGAGCACAGTGCGGTGAGTCATGGGAAAGATGCTTTCTCTGATTAATTTCCGTATCAAACTGTTGCAACCTACCCGAATGTCCTCGACATGTTCAACTCGTAACCGCATTCACCAATCAAAAAAGCCTATCTGCTCCGAGGTCAATAGATGCTTAAGTCATGATTTGCAGTTCAATTCGAATTGAAAAGCAGCTGCACAATAATCGACGTAATCATTGCCAATTCAAACAAACTTAATTAAAGGGAAACGAAAGGCAGTTTCACGCGTTACCCCACTTAGATATTGACACTTCAAAACAGGAATTTCGAATGCAAAGAATAGACATAAATCGGTTTATTGTTTTTGGACTGGCGTTTGGTTGCCTCACAAACAGCACTTTATTCGCACAGGAAATCGACTCGAATTCCGCGAAGAAACCCGCCGCGTCAAATAAGTCGCTGAAGATGACTGCAGTGACTCCAATGTCACCATTAACCGTTCGCTCAGTGAATTCGGAGAAATTCCTGATTTCCGTCTTGATAAAAAACGTCTCGACGAAGCCGGTTGTAATTTATCCACATATGACTATCGAATTGTTCGACTCGGATGATCAAGCTGTAAAGAAAACTCTTGCCATTGGTCGCAACGGTTTCCGAATAAGCAATTCTGCTTTGGAAGGAATCCATTTTGTGACACTTGCAAATGGCGAATCGCATGAAATCAAAGTGAACTTGAAGCGTTACCGTTACGACCCGGTTTTCATTTCCGGCTGGAAAATTCGCCGACCTGGTAAATACAGTATCAAGCTTCAATACAAGTTCGACCGGAAACAGGTAAAGAAGGATTTTGGCAGAGGATGTGTGTCGATTGATGATCCTAATCAACCGTGGAACAAAGCCATTGAGATGGATCAAACGCAATTTGTGAAGCTGAATGTAAAGAGCGCCTTCTAGGGCGACGGATAGATCACTTTGAATTCAATCGTGAATATTCTTAGAGCCCATATCGTCAGCTGGAATTCCCCAAGAAAAGTTGACGGTGAATGGGTGTTAATCATTGGGTAAAACGTAACGTCTCAATATCTCAGAATCCAACCTACAAAGGCAGATTTCCGGGCCCTTCTAACTTCAACAACAAGCGTCGTTCCAACTCAGCAGGACTGACGTAATCAAGTACCGAATGCGACCGCATAGGATTGTAGAATCACTATCTAACAACTGTGGGGAACTTCAAGCTACCCTTGCAGGGTAAACCAATCTTGTGTCGTCTTCGGTTGCGAAATTCACCTTTTCGGATTCACTTATTTGATCCAAAGCGAGAAGGACTGTGGAGGATGAAGGGGGAGAAAGCGGCCACCAATTGTCGTTGCGCGTTTCAACCGCCCACTCAGATTACTCGACGCGACTTTTGCACCAGATTACAATGCCCTCTGGAATTTAACAGTGACCTGATATCGAGGGCTTTTGTATGCGTATCGTTTCTACCCTCTTTTGCATCTTTTTTGTGGCCAGTGCTCTACCCGCCGACGATTCTTGGTGGCAGTTTCGTGGCCCTGCAGGCGACGGTCATTCCAACGCAACAAAGCTACCGCTTAAATGGAGTGAGAAGACCAATGTTGTCTGGAAAACTCCAATTCATGACCTGGGGTGGTCATCGCCAGTCGTTTGGGGGAAACAGATTTGGTTAACAACGGCCACCAAGAATGGCAAATCGTTATTTGCCGTTTGCGTGGACAAAGATACGGGGAAGGTCCTTCACGATCTGAAAATTTTTGACGTCACTGCGCCTATGAAAATCAGTACAGAGAATTCATACGCCACGCCCACGCCTGTGATTGATGAAAGCCGCGTCTATCTACACTACGGAACCTACGGAACGGCCTGCTTGGAAAGTAAATCCGGACGAACGATTTGGACGCGGCAAGATTTGAATTGCGACCACGAAGAGAATGCAGGCCCCGCAAGCTCACCAACAATTGTGGGCAACACGGTCGTGGTCCATGTAGACGGACGCGACGTGCAGTATGTAATCGCTCTCGATAAAGCCACCGGTAAAACGGTTTGGAAAACATCTCGGTCGATTGACTTCGCCAAAGTACCAATTCACCGTCGCAAGGCGTACTCAATGCCTATGATTGTGCCACGCGGAAAAGGAACGCAGCTGGTCAGCCCGGGTGCGCAAGCACTTTATTCCTACGACCCAAAATCGGGAAAAGAATTATGGCGAGTACGACATAGTGGTTTCTCAATCGCACCACGCCCTGTTTTCGGACACGGGATGGTGTTCACCATTATTGATCGGGACAACCCGGAACTTTGGGCCATCCGAACCGATGGTAAAAACGACGTGACAGATTCCCACGTTCAATGGAAAGAAAGCAGGAGTATGCCGCCGCGATGTTCGCCCTTGCTGGTAGGCGACCTGTTGTTTCTGGTAAATCGAAGAGGAATCGCTACTTGCCTCGAAGCCAAGACCGGTAAGCTCGTCTGGAAAGAACGTTTGGATGGTAATTTCTCAGCGTCACCGATTTATGTCAAAGATCGCATCTATTTTTTCAACGAGGAAGCCGCGACGACCGTCATCCGCCCCACTCGAAAGTTCGAAATTCTGTCCGTCAATAAACTGACCTCGCAGTCGCTTATGGCAACCCCAGCCATAGACGGAAACGCATTCATCATTAGAACGGCTAGTTTTCTTTACCAAATCGAAAACGGAGCGGTCAAACCCTCCAATCCGATGGCATCATTGAAGCGATTCATTGGAAAATGGAACATTGGAAAATCGAATCCTACAGCCAAGCCCGCGTTCGTTATTACCTTGAATGCCGATTTTTCGGCGACGAAAAGCCATGTGCCAACCGCTACCGGCAAATGGGAATTCGTCAATGGCGAAGCAAGAGTTGTTTGGAGCGACGGCTGGCGCGATATCATTCGTCCGCTAGGCGACCGATTCCTAAAAGTTGCTTTCAAACCAAAAACAAATTTTGATTCCACTCCCAGCAACTCTGAACCAGCTGAAAAAATTGTTGAATAGGAAAATGTTCAGAACCAAAACTTGTTTCTTTTTAAGACGGAAACGTTCTTTGGCAAAACATGCCAAGCATTAAAAACAAAATGCGAGTAAACCTCCCCAATTTCGCGTTAATGTGATTCCGTTTGAGGGACAAATCACCGTAAATTGTCCCCCGAAACAATTGTAGAGAAGCAATTGAAATGGCGGGATTTGAAACGATTCTTTTTAGCGATACCAACCCTGCAAACCGCCTTGAAGAATTTGCGTTTTAGGCCAACAGCAGAGCAATGATCGCCCCTGAAACGGACGACGAAACAAAACACGTTAGAGGCACAGCAGAACAGCACTGCAAAAAAAGCAACGGTGCGACCAAACCTCATCGAACGTTCGCGGCAAATCATAGAGATTTTTAATTAGTCGTACTTTTGTTTGACTCGGTCGATTTCACAAACCCACTCAACAATTCGCCAGTCCATCCATCTACAATCGGGATCATCTGACTTCTTTGCAATGAATCCTAGATGCCCTCCGCCTTTGGCAAGTAATCTCGTGATAAAGGGTGAATGCGTACGATCATCGTACATTTGAATTGGCACAATGGGATCGTCGTTGGCAACCAACAAAAGTGTTGGTATCGAAATCCGGTCCAACAAAAGGTGGGTGCTGCACTTCTCATAGTATTCTGTAGCGTCGACAAACCCGGCCGCAGGTGCGGTGTATTGATCGTCAAATTCGTAAAGTTGTTTCGGTAAAGCCTGAATAGGTACGTCATCGAATGGGATGCCACTTCTTCGACGTCGCCATACCGCACGGGAAAGCAGTCTGGCAAAGTAATAATCGTAGAATCGATTGAGCCCTTTGCGGAGATTAAGGGTACATTGCAATAGATCAATCGGAGGCGAAACTGCGACGGCAGAATCCAGTTCGACTGGTGTGGCGTTCTCATATTCGCACAATAGTTTTAGTGCAATGTTTGCGCCCAGTGAAAATCCCATGATCGTAATCGGCGAACCGGGGTAACGGTTCCTCGTATCATCCAAAACCGATACCACATCGTCGCTTCTTCCTGCATGCATGTGCCCCCGAGAGAATAGCTTGCTATCGCCAAATCCTCTCATATCAACTCGAATCGTTTTGAAACCGCGGTCGATTAATTTGGCAGCAACTCGCATCATGTATTGAGAGGCATGGCTACCGCAAAGCCCATGCAGCATGATGACAATTCGACCCCCGATTTCCCACATACCGGCGGTATTTTCGCGAATGACGATCGTATCATCGTCTTGCGTTAGAATTTTTCTAGAATCTCCATTGGGCGGTTTGAATGTTGTCGGCACATATACCGAAAGCACGGTTTGCATGTGCGAATTTCGACAGAACGGATGGGGAGTAAAATCGGGAAAATCAATTTCCATGGCAACAACCTGCTACACTTTTAACAACCATCCACTCTACCTCAATAGAAAACTTAAGCGTCGTTGACAATGACGCCCGGCAAGTCGAGAAAACACTTTTCCGTATCGAAGCACCGTTGGCTACCAACACGGTATCGCCAATTGGAAACCTATAATCGACGAACCAGACTAGGCCTCTTTCTCTTTGCGATGGGTTACACCCGATAGCCAAACATTTTGACTAACTAGCACAGCCATTGGCTTGTGGCTACTGCAACTAGGTCGCCAAAACGGTTCGTCCGAAGTGCTAAATTACACTGAAACTGTTACACAGAGCAATGACGAACGCCCTTTAGAAATTGCATTAAAAAGCCCAAGACGTTCAAGCGGCGGAAGATCCTCTGTCAATCGAGATCCCAACGACCTACGCTCCAGCGTGACACAGGTACGGTTCCGCCCTAAGTGGCAACAAATTCGTGGAAACTAATATTTTCCGCTGGAAATTTGACAGGCCAAAGTCTGCAGAAGTAAAACAGTTGAATTCCATGACGCAAATTTTAAGGTCGAATTTGAAGGAAACGAAATGAGCCAGGCGTCACAATTATCACTTTCGACATTCTGAGTGCGTGGCTCGAAACAGGCCATCAAATCATTGCATCTCAAAAACCGAGCACGAAGCCAACTCGATCAACGAGAATACCTCTTAATAGATTGTTGAATCCGTAGATGGAAAAGTCGTTCGATTCCCCCTTCTCTGTCTTTTCGACTGAGAGCGATGAACCCGGGAATCGAGCGGTTGAGGAACCATGCACGGTTTACGATCTGTGGGCGACGGTACTCCATCTGATAGGTACGGATCATGAACAAATTGACGTAATAATACGCTGGTTAAGACGTTCGGTTGACTGATGTGCATGGCAATGTTCCAACCGACATCATCTAACAGAACAAATCATTTGATAGAACAAGGTCTTTTGCGTCCTCGAAATCGCTCATGCAATTGAATCCACTTGAAATCGCAATGGGTTCCTTGGCTTGGCGTCCACCTTATTTCATTGATCCGTTTCGTGGACTGTCAAATGTTCGGCCCTGAGCATGTGGCTTGTGAGTCGCCCGGTCTCGTCGTCCAAAGGCAGCACCCAAGTCGCAGGTTTTAGGAAACGAGATACCTTCATCAAATCC
>CAJQQR010000286.1 GCA_905480545.1 uncultured Pirellulaceae bacterium | reverse complement strand
TGGGAGGTGCTGATCACGACGCAAGAACCATCTCATGCAGAAGAGATTTTGGCTGAGATGAAAAAGCGATACACCAGCGAAGTCTTTTTACCGCAAGCAAAAGAAGTGGGTGAGCGATTTGCTCAAAAAGCATGGCTTCGGGCATTGGCAGCAATGGTGGCCAGTTTGATTGGTATCGTTGCCTACATTTGGATTCGCTTTCAGAAAGTTTCGTTTGGCCTAGCCGCTGTGGTTGCATTGATCCACGATGTCTTGGTTGTGCTTGGTGCAATTGCCGTGAGTTTTTGGTTGAAAGATTTTCTGGGAATCATTTTGGTTGAGGACTTCAAAATCAGTTTGGCGGTGATTGCTGCGTTGTTAACGATTATTGGTTACTCGTTAAACGATACGATTGTGGTATTCGACCGAATTCGTGAAGTGCGTGGAAAAAGTACAGATCTCAGCGGTGACATGGTCAACCGAAGCATCAACCAGACGTTGAGTCGAACGATTCTGACATCACTAACAACATTCATCGTTGTTTTGATTCTGTATGGTGCTGGTGGAGATGCGATTCACGGATTTGCCTTCGCATTGGTTGTGGGCGTAATTGTGGGAACGTATAGTTCGATTTTCGTTGCGTCGCCGGTTCTTTTGTTTCTGATGAAATCTGAAACCGACGTTGAACCTGAGTCAGAATCCAAATAACCACTTGTTGGTAATCAAGGTTTCAAACAACTCGTTGCCGACGCCGCTTGTCTTTCAGGTGGCGTTTGCAATTTAGCCCTGGGTGTTTTCTGCTTGGAGTGTATTCTGCTTGGAGTGTTTCAAAAAACGAATAGGTAACTTGTTGTTGGGCGGAAACCTAAACTTTGGGGTGGATCGGAGAGACGATTGTTTGAGCTTCATTCAGATTTGAAGCGTGATGGAATCGCACTGGGAAGTTTTCCACTTTCTCTTGTGCTGCTTATCAACGACGCGAATTATCCTTGGTTTGTTCTGGTTCCCCAGCAGCCTGAATTGCGTGATCTGAACGATTTATTAGCCGACGAATACATTCAATTTTGGAGTGAATCTAGGCGTTTTTCCAACGCTCTGGTTTCATTATTCAAACCGGATAAATTAAACGTCGCGTCACTGGGAAACATGACGCCCCAGCTGCATGTCCATCATGTTGTCCGATTTAAATCAGATTCGGCATGGCCAATGCCAATTTGGGGACGGCATCCGCTCAAGCCCTATGAGCCGGGGCAAATCGCTGGCGTCGCACAGCAGTTGTCTTCCCAAAACATCAGCGGGTTCGAGCCTTTCCAGCTGCCGTGAATGGATTGTTTTTGCTGTTATTGCAGACGGCAAGGCTTCAATTCATCTGGATGTAAGGAACAACGCAACTTACTCTTGGGGCATTTCCAACACGATCTTGATTCCCTCACCCGATTGCATCAACCGAAAGCCTTCTTGGTAGTTGTTCATCGGGATTTGATGAGTCACGATTTCGTCCAGTTCCAATCGGCCCGACAGCAAAAAATTCTCCATCTGGTACCAGGTTTCGAACATTAGCCGTCCGTTGATTCCCAGCACTTTGGCACCCTTGAAAATGATTTCATCTGCAAGGTTAAACGAAACATCGTTTGCCGGAAGTCCCAAAAGTGCAGCGGTTCCACCGTTTCTGAGGCTACGAAAGCCCGATTTGATCGCTGCAGGGTGACCGCTCATTTCAAGTAGTACATCGGGACCCTGATTATGGGTCGCTTTCCGAGCATCATTCACCCAATCGGCACGCCCGTCAAATGCGTCGTCTGCCCCCAGGCGTTGAGCAAGTTCCAGCCTTTTCGAATCAACATCGGTGACCAATATTCTCGCAGCACCCGCCGCTTTGGCAACGGTAACGGCCATTAGGCCAATGATCCCAACACCGGTAATCAAAACTGATTTTCCACTGACTCCGGCTGCCATGACGGTATGGACAGCATTCCCCAGCGGATCGAAAACGGCTGCAATTTTATCGGGGATATCGGCGTGTACCGGCCAAATATTGTCTTCTGGAACAGAGACCCATTCTGCAAAACAGCCGTTGCAATCAATCCCCAAGATATCGACACGCTCGCAAATGTGACCGTTCCCTGTTCGGCATGGCTGACAGATGCCGCAGCCGATATGCCCCTCGGCGCTGACGCGATCACCAACAGAAGCCCTTGTGACAGCCGCCCCCGTCGCAACCACCTTCCCTACAAATTCATGACCTGTCGTGATTCCCATTGCGACACGACTCGCACTCCAGTCGTCCCATTCGAAAATATGGCGGTCGGTACCGCAAATGCCAGCGTGTGTGACGCGGACGAGCACGTCACGAGGACCGTAGCTTGGTACTTCCGTCTCAGGGCACCAAGTCAAACCGGGCGCTGGTTCGGTCTTCTTGATGGCTTGCATTGATTTTGCGATCGCGTTCATAGGAATTTCTACCGTTGGATCAAAGAGTCTGGTATCATGGAATCCATTCCACTATCGCGTAAACGGATGTCCATTTTAACGGAAAAGTTTCCAATAAGAAGAACGCTTATTGTTTTTTCGGAAAATCGTCGCTTCTGGTAGAAGGGACTTTGGTCGTCGAATGTTCTTTTTCGAATGTCTTTTGAAGGGGAGGACGCATTCGCAGTAATGGATCGCCTTTTTCCAGAGCCTCACAGCACCCGATTCCCCATTTAGTTTCAGAATCGCAGATTTGCAATAAATATGGATGATCCAGATCCTCTAAATCAGAAAGTTTGCGAGCGATTGCGAGCGTTGCGAAAAAAGCAGGGCTGGACGTTGGAGCAATTGGCAAGTCTGTCGGGCGTCAGTCGTTCGATGTTGAGTCAGATCGAGCGAGGGTCCGCGAATCCGACTTTGGGAATTGCGTTTAGAATCGCACAGGCTTTCGGTTTAAGTCTTGGAGATTTGGTTGACTCGTCATCGCCGGCAACTCGAATCGACGTCATCCGTTCGGACGACCATAACTACCTATTTCGCGACGACGAGAACTGCCGAATTCGAACGTTGTCTCCGTTGCATCTTGAGAAGGAAACTGAATTCTACGAGTTGCTTCTCAAGCCCAACGGTCAACTCGAAAGCTCGCCTCATTTTGAAGGTGCTCGTGAATTCTTGACTGTTCAAAAAGGGCAATTGAAGTTGACCGCAGGCGATGAGGTTTCCGAGTTAGGGCGAGGCGACTCGGCCCATTATCCAGCAGACGTGACACACAAAATTGAAAACATCGGGCGTGGTGAAGCGATCGCATTCCTCGTCAATATCTATGAAAGGACATCCAGCGGAAAATGAATGTTAGCATCCAAAAAGCCATTGCGAGCAAGGACGATATCGCTGCCGCATTGTCTCAATTGCAAAAACGCCTTTCGCCCGACGGTGATATTGTTTCTCCAGCCGGTCAGAAGCTAACGCAAACTGTTTTCGGAGAGCCGCTTTCTCCGCAGCAGAGTATTGAGCGAATTTGCAACGATGTGCGCGAATTCGGATTGGAGAAAGTTCTGCACTACACCCGGGTTTTTGATCGTGCAGACTTGGATGCAAGTTCCATTCGTGTTGATGCAACCGAACTTGCCGCGGCGCATGGGAAATGCGATCCGTCATTTCTGCGTTCGGTTCGTCGCATTCGCGACAACATCATGCACTTTCAGTCAAAGCTTCTTCCGGAGAATATTGCTGTAGAGCGCGCCCCCAACATTCGTCTCGAGCAGCGGTTTATTCCTCTACAACGGATCGGAATTTGCGTTCCCGGTGGTGCCGCGGCATACCCTTCGACGGTGTTGATGACGGCAGTTCCTGCCCAGGCAGCCGGTGTTAAAGAAATCGTAGTTGTTGCACCGCCAACTGATTTTGGTGCAAACAACATTGACGTTTTGGCGACATGTCATGAATTAGGGATTTCAGAGGTTTATCGTGTCGGCGGGGCGCAGGGGGTTGCAGCGCTGGGTTATGGCTGTGATGGAATCGCAAAAGTTCAGAAAATTGTCGGTCCGGGAAATCTATTCGTGGCGCTTGCAAAAAAGCACTTGTATGGAGAAGTCGACATAGATTCAATCGCCGGTCCGAGCGAAGTGGTTGTCATCGCTGATACGACGTCCAACCCGGCATACGTCGCGGCGGATCTACTTGCCCAGGCCGAACATTCACCTGGGGCTGCAATCTTGATTACTTGGGACGAAGAGTTTCTCAGTTCGGTGGAAGCGGAATTGCACGTTCAGGTTAAGCAGCTATCGAGGGCCGAATTAACCGTCGATTGTTTGAACGAGTTTGGGCTCTTGATTTGCGCGGCCGATCAAGCTGCGGCGATACGGCTGACCAATCAGATTGCGCCGGAGCATTTGCATATCGAGATTGACTCGGCTCGTGAATTTCTTTCCGAAATCACCAATGCCGGAGCATGCTTTCTGGGTCACAAAACGCCGGTAGCAGTGGGAGATTACGTTGCCGGTCCATCACACGTTTTGCCGACGGGGGCAACGGCGACTTGGGCACACGGTCTGAATTCAGCCGATTTTTTACGCAGCATGAGCGTCATCGAATACGATCATGAGAGTCTGAAAAGCGACGCCGAGGATGTACAGAACCTTGCTGATAAAGAAGGCTTAACAGCCCATCGGGCAAGCGTCGATATTCGACTTTCATCAGCGGACAAAAAGCAATAATGATCGCGCGTTAGAGTATTGTCCCCAGCAGAACAGCCGCTTCGATTCCGTCGGTCGGTTTTTGTTCTAGGAAAAACCGCGTGACGTGATAGAAAACGGGTGCCGCAAAGCAGAGCGAATCGATTCGATCCAGCACGCCCGCATGTCCGGTCACCAATGTGCCATAATCCTTCACGCCACGATCTCTTTTGATTGCAGACATGGTAATGCTACCGGCGAAACCGGTCACTGAAATGATCAGGCCCATGCAGCCGGATCCAAACCATTGAAACGGCGTAATCTGATTATAAAAAATGATTGGGATCAGCATGCCGATCAAAGAAGTGCAAACTGCAGCACCAAAAAATCCTTCCCAGGTCTTGGACGAATTGATTTTCGGAGCAATGATTTTTCTCCCAACCATTTTGTCCCATAGGAACTGCATCACATCGTTGACTTGGACCATCACCACAAAATAAAACAACAGGCCGACGTTACTATATTCCCACGGGACCGCAACGCCGGAGGGCGTGTAGTGATTCAATTTCATGTACAGCAAAGCGGGGGTGTAGCTGAGCGCGTATACGCACACTAACAGACCAAATTGTATCTTCGCAGAGCGCTCAAGGAATCGTTTGTCGTCGTTCGAAAGTGCAATTCG
>CAJQQR010000285.1 GCA_905480545.1 uncultured Pirellulaceae bacterium | reverse complement strand
AGGTCGAGTCCAGCTTTGTATCCGTAAAGTAGAGCCTCGCAGACACCGATCATGCCAGTCGCAATTAAAGTCTGATTCACCATTTTTGTGTGTTGGCCCGCGCCTGCCTTTCCTTGATGAACGATTGTTTTGCCCATGGCTTGAAAGGCTGGGGTCACGGCTGTTACAGCGTCTTCTTCGCCGCCGATCATGATCGACAATGTGGCGTTTTTTGCCCCGATGTCACCACCAGAGACAGGTGCATCAATCGACCCAACGCCTCTTCGATTCGCCAATTCCGCAATTTCAATCGCAAGAGAAGGTTTTGAGGTTGTCATGTCGACGATGATGTTTCCTTCCGTGCAGCCGTGAAGAGCACCATCATCACCCAGGAGCACCGATTGAACGTCATGCGGATAACCAACGATCGAAAAAATCACATCGCTTTGTTCAGCGACCTGGCGTGGCGATTCTGCCCACTTTGCACCTGCGGTGAACAGATCGCTCGCTTTCTCTTTGGTGCGATTGAAAACAGTGACCGAATAGCCAGCCGACAGCAAGTGTCCACACATGCTCTTGCCCATCACTCCGGTTCCAATCCAGCCTATACGTGTAGTGTTCGGATCGCAGTTACTGAATTTCATTTTCGGAATGATCTTGGTTTGGAGTGAGAAGTTGAATGCGGCTCAGGAATGTCCATCACGCAATGCTGGTGTTGAGCAATTGCTTGATTTTAGTGCATATCCTGTCGGCTGCGAGAGTGAAGATAACCGCTTGCACAGATGGTTTTATGGCTTTCTGCTTGTCAAGCGATTTGTCTATCGTCGATGCTGATCAACGCTGCAAATGCAATCACCACGTCTGGCCACGAATCAAAATTTGGAACGTTCAAAACGGAAGGCGGTCAAAACTTTGGGACAATCAAAACTTTGGGCGGTCGAAAATCTCTTTCAAAATGATCGCTTGCTTTAAGCTGTTCGGATTGCGAATCAGATTGAGCATCATCGTGATGTCAGGAGGGTTCTCAACGCCAGTTCCGTGATCAACGGTACCCGGTTCGGTTATGTCTTGCTTCTTCAGTTGCCCTAAATTGTGATCAAACTTTTCCTGGACACGCGACTCAGTGATGTCATGACGCTGATTTACACTGTCGCCTAAATGGGAAGTGTGTTCGGCGATGTCGTCTGTTGAAACAGATGTGCGAATCGAAGATTGCAATCTGGAAATCTGGGCTGGCGGCTCTTCTTCAATGATGAAGATGTCCGTATCGGGTTGACGATTCTGCTGAACAGGTTGAGGCCGCGACCGATTGGTTTGCTGCTGGGGTGGTTGATTTTGTGGTGGTTGGTTTTGTGGTGGTTGGTTTTGCGATGCTTGATTTTGCGGTGCTTGCTGCGCAGCCTGCTGCTTTTTTCTAGCAGCAGCCATTCGCAAAAACTCTTCAATATCCTGAGCCATAATTCAACTCCCTAATCAGCTGTCTATTTATCTTTGGTTTGGCTGCCGCTTGCTTCCGCATTTCCAGCGGAAATCGCCCTACGCATATCAGTATCGGCTTGAACATTTCGCAACTTGTAATAATCCATGATTCCTAGCTTGCCTGATTGGAATGCATCGGCCATTGATCGTGGGACCTCCGCTTCAGCATCAACCAATGCGGCACGGCTTTCTTCGATCGAAGCCTGGTTTTCCTGCTCTTTGGCTACCGCCATGGCACGGCGGCCCTCGGCTTTAGCTCGGGCGACACGTGTGTCTGCTTCGGCCTGATCTGCTTTCAATCGGGCACCAATGTTTTCACCAACATCGATGTCTGCAATGTCAATGGAAACAATTTCATACGCCGTTTGTGAATCCAGGCGTCGTTCCAAAACGGCCTTTGAAATCAAGTCCGGATTTTCGAGTACGGTTTTATGGCTTTGTGCAGAACCAATTGCACTGACGATGCCTTCACCGACTCGAGCGATAATTGTTTCTTCGGTCGCACCACCGATCAACTGCTGCAGGTTCGATCGGACGGTGACTCTCGCCCGAACTTTCAGTTGAATCCCGTCACGAGCGACCGCATCCAGTGATCGTTTTGCGCTCCCTTTGGGAGGGCAATCAATGACGCGAGGATAAACACTTGTTTGAACGGCTTCCAAAACATTTCGACCGGCGAGGTCAATTGCCGTCGCTTCACGGAACGTGAGCTTGATCGTTTTGGCTTTATTCGCAGCAATTAACGCCATGATGACCATCTGGACCTTGCCGCCGGCTAGGTAGTGTGCCTCCAGTGCCTGGACTGTTGCACCTGTTTCGTCACCGATTCCGGCCTGAACCGCCATGATCTTGCTGCGAACAATTTCGGCAACGCGAACTTTTCGGAGCGTCATGCCAATTAATGCGCCCAGCGAAATTCCGGCACCCGTCAAAACCGATTGGATCCACCAACGGAAATATGACATGAAAACCGCGAGAAGAATCAGAACGACAATAATCGCGATAATGACGAAGATCATCAATGGGTTCATCTTTATTCCTTATTTATTTTCTGACGTCGAAAGTCCCTCTATTTTAGATGACGGGGCATGGACGGTCATCTAGGCTAACGGCATAAACCGACTGCTTTATCGATAAAATTGTCGACCAAATACGTGGTTCAATCGTTTTCAGTTTTGAAGTGGGTCGTCAATCGCCTCAAGACCCAGGGACTCGATCGATTGTGAAAGTGCATTATCCGGGCTGTCGATTTGGGTTTCTTTCAAAGTTGGTCGGACAATGATTCGCTGCGCTTTAACGGCAATAACCTCGATCGGCTGATCTTTTTCTATGGGCATGCCGTCGCTGACCGCGTCATAATGTTTTCCGTCGATCGTAATGTTACCCGCGGGTAGCAGTTTGCTTCTCGCGGTTCCATGTTGTCCGATCAATGTTTCCAAGCCAGTGACTAAGGACGCTTCCGGGGAGACGTCTTCGGCTTTTGGGGGAGAAATGAACAGTCGCCTGCCAATCGGAGTGTTCGGCCAGACCTTTAATAACAATGCAATCACGATCGGTACGGACGTGAGTGTCAGAATCAAAACGATCAGTCCGGGCACAAATCCCGCGTTAAATGCGACAACAATTCCGGCGATCAACAAGGCGGCTGAAATAACGCCGATTAAACCAGCCGACGGAATCATCAGTTCGACAAAAATCAACGCCAATCCGGCGATCAATAGCAAAATCGAGACAGCAATTGGATCCATGGTAACCTGAATGAAAGTGAAAACTTTGCGGATCGGTCAAACGGGTTGGTTAATCTGTTAACTCTAACCCCACCGGTGAGAGTATAGCCGAAGAATGCCGGTATCCTTTTTCAAATCGTTTAGCCATCGGACTCGCTAACCACGATTCGATTCCCCGTTACGCTGGTTACCACGATTTTTGCATCTTTATCAATCATTCGACCGTCTGAAATGACGTTATAAAGTTTGCGGCCAATGATTGCTTTTCCGGAGGGCATTAATTTCGTCTGCGACATGCCGTTTTCACCGACAAGCGAACTGAAATCGACGAGCGATTCTTTGATTTGGCGGTCGGCGTGATCTCCTTCATTCAAAGATGGGTCCAGGGACATACCACGAAACATTGGCAGTTTTGTCATGTAGTGTCTAAAGACAAACAACGCAACGAAAAAACCACTGCAGGCCCCAAGAAAGGTTATCAGCGAGACCGTCATCGTGTTTACTTCTTCTGGCGTTCTGGGGAGCACGAAAGTTTGAACCGCAAGAATGATTGACGCGGTCATTAACAAGCCGCCGCCGATGCCAAAAATTCCGAAGCCGGGCAACACGAAGAACTCTATCAAAATAAAGATTACGCCGACGATAAACATCAAGATTTCAAGTACCGACGCGTTTCCGTCGAAAAATTGACTCCAGAAAAAAAGCATCCACAAGATCGCAGAAAGAAAGCCGGGGACACTCAGTCCCGGATTTGAGAATTCCATCGAAAGTAGGAAAATGGCGCCGAACAGAACCAAAAAGGAGATTTGTGGCGACGCAAGTTGATGGGCGAATTTCTCTAGCCATTGATCAGCAAGCGTTGGTTCAAGGATTTGCGGGTCTTCGCTTAATTGATAAAACGATTTGAATTCTTCAAAGTCCTCGACCAGGCTGCGAACGACTCCAAGGTTGTCGCCCGATTCGCCGGTGATGCCGGTTGATAAGTCGACAACCTGTAGTTCTTTCCATTGTTCTGGGTTGTTAAACGTTTGTTTTTCTTCATCAGAAACCAGTCGAAAGCGTCCAGTGCGGTTATTCTTGACGCGTTTGACTTCGAAACTCGAGTCAATCAAGCCGTATGCAAGCGACCAGGTCGTTTCTTTTCTCTTGGCCACTTCTTTCAGGGCTTCTTTGATGCCAATCAGGTCGTCCGGCGTTATTTCCGGTCTGCCGATTCCGCCCATTTCGGCGTCGGATTTCATTACGATATGATCGCAACCCAACGCAATGATCGACGCCGCTCCGCGTGCACGATTCGGAATATAGGCCACCGTGCGGACCTTGGATGAATCGTATTCGCTTAGGCGATTTGCCAATCGCATCGCAGCTTCCGGTTCTCCACCGGTGCTGTCAATTTCGATGATGATTAGATTGGTGTCCGTGTTTTCAACCTGAGTTGAAAGTGCGTTTTCGATCCACCGGATCATGCGATCGTTGATGGTACCTGTGATGGCGACTTTCACTGCACTCCAGTTTTCGCCCAGCGACGGATCGCCTTCCAAAGCTGTTGCAGGCAAGTTGTATCGATCAGCCAACTCGCGACGAGAATCAACTCGATGCCGAATGAGGCGGTAGGACTGCAAGTCTGAGCTGGTGAAGTATCCAAAATTGTTAAGATCTGAAATGGTCGTGGAGCTGACGATTTTCCCGTCTTTCTCCAGTTGTTCATGTTCGGCGCGGTCGACATATTTAACTCCGTCCGATTTGATTTCATCACGAAAAACAACTCGGTTTTTATCTAACATCGAAAGCGCCATTTCCATCGGGATCACGCGGCGCTTTTCGCTAATCGACTCGTAAGATGCAATCAGCGATTTATCGAGGACTTCTTCATCAATTCCAGCATTTCCAAGAGAAGCATCCTTATGCATGACAATCTCTTCACAACTGAGGGGAATTAGCACGGCATGGCCCTGAAACGATGATTCAGGTTTTTGGCCATCGTCAAACAGTTCTTTCATGACGCTGGGTGGACCGGGCAAATAGGCAATCGTCCGAAACCGGTTTAGCTTTGAGCTGGTTAAGAATCGGCCAATCTTCAAGCAGTCTTCAAAATTACTTCCAATGCCATTGCTGCCGTTTCGGTTATCCAGTTCCAAAATCAAAATCGGACGAACTCCGGCGGTCGCTTCGCCCGATTTTTCAAGGATTCGGCCGATTGATGCAATGGTTCGAGTCGCAACCTCTTGGGTGATCGGCATTGGGATTTGAACGATGAATCCGGTTGTCTGTTTGGGTATCCCCGCCTCCGGCGCGTTTGGCTCACCTGTTGCGTCCTCATTGGATTCGGTTGAGTTTTCGTCAGGTGTTTTCGAGTCCTTGCTCTCCTGCGCATCTTCAGGCTGATCTTGCGTCACGCTCTCAGCAATTGAAATGGTGTTATCGACGCTGGCGACGATTTTTGCGGATGAAACAGACGCTGTGGTGATACTAAAAACTACAAATGACGCGATACCGAATAAAAGACAAAGCTTCGGGTAGGTAATGCCTGCTTTACTTTGCATCTGTTTTCCGGGATTTCGTTTTGGGGCAAACGGGAGCAGTAAATCGATATGAGACATCGCGAATCCTAAAAAGGACGTTTTCAGCCATTTCGGCAATTTCATGCAATTACATATTATAGGATCAGGCGCTGGGGTCGGGAAGGAAACATCGCAGCTTGCAACAGTTGCAAAAATCACACCCTAAAGTCTCACCCGTATTATCTATTCGCTGAAAACAGCAAAAGGTCGTTGAATCTTTACCGGTTTCACCTGTTTTCGATGAAAAAAGCCAATTTGGGACGAGAGTTTCGATTTGTACCCCATTATTTGATCGAAATCCTGAATTCAGCTAAGCTTTGAGCATCCAGGGGGCTTCCTTGACAATAAGCAGTTGACTGGGGAAGACGAGAACAAGATGGGAATGCTTTTATGAATCGGCAATTGGCAAGAGCTACAAGAAATCGGGCGAAGTGTTACCCAGCATTTGTGCTGACGGCGATTTTGCCCATTTTTCTGTTTTGTGATGCACGAAGTTCAAATGCGCAACTGATTCGATCCAGTAGCCCATTTACCACAATTAATAACTCTTTTTATGAACGGATTGGAATCGATTTTGGATTCTCGATCGGTGGAACACAGGTCCCTACTATTAACGACCGAACGCGTGGAGTTTTCGGGTATGGTCCCGGCGGAATTCAGCGGAACCTTACGTTTTCCCAAGGGGGTGTCAATTCAGCCGTTCCAGCATACGGGGGCTACGATCCCAATGCTGATGGGACGTTTGGGTATCAGGTTCAAAACGGTGGAAGTGGTTATCACTTGGGTTTGCGATTTGGCAAAGGGAATACTCGGACGTTGACCAGCACGACGCCCACGGTCGTGACGCAGAACGGCGCAACTGGGTCCATTTTTAATGGGTCAGTGTCGCCGTTTGTGACCGGGATTGTTCCCGTCGTAGGTAGGGGAGCTGGCTATTCAGTTTCCGGCAATCCGGTCGTGTATAACAATCCAGTGGAAATGAAGTTGCGGCAGTTGCATCTTGAACAGGCGGCGCGGAAGTATCAGCCGCAGGGGCAAGCAAGTTACGTTCCGCGATCCAACAAGGTTTCCACGTCGACCAACCCTGCTAGAACATCGACAAGTCGATCCTATGGTAACCCAGAGAGTACGGCGCTGCGTGGGGATATCAGCGTGAAAGAGATCAAACGCCTACGGGCTCTTGAGAAACAGGCTGATGCCAAGTTGCTGAATTCCAAAGCGGAGCAGTATCTGGTGAAATCAAATAAAGCGTTGTTCGACGGGAATGAGGGGGCAGCACGTTCTTTCCTGCGAAACGCGATTCGCTTTTCGACGGATGAAAGAAAAGTTGAGCTTCAGAAACGGCTGGATGACTTGCTGCTACGAAAATAGAGCTCAGTAAATTCTTCGAACGTTCAGATTCTTACGTTGCCTGTCTCTTGTCGTTCGACTTCCTTCCAGCTCCATGCTGCAATAGGACCCATGTAACATCGATGGTATCATGGACATTAAAAGTTTGAACACACCGATTGTGAGAAATTGAATGTCCAACGAGCCATTCGACCCGTATCAAAACTGGCTTGGAGTTTCGACCTCTGATCGATCGCCAAACCATTATGAGCTCCTTAACTTAGATGATTTTGAGAGCGACCTGAAGAAAATAAATACGGCGGTCGATAGACAGGCCGCAATTTTGCAATTGGTCACTGGCGATGAAGTGGAGACCGCCAAGCGATTACTAGCTGAGGTGGGGCAGGCGCGACTTTGTTTGGTTTCGGAAACGAGGAAGCAGGAATATGATTCTCGTCTTCGGGAAAAAATAGCGGGCAATGACTTGCAGGTAATCGGGCCAATCACATCGGGTAATGATACGGAATTAAACAGCAACAATTCATCACAGAACGAATCCCCGATGAATGACGTGAGTGTAAAAGGCGTACAAATAGTGACCAGCAGCGAAGTACCAACTAGCCAGGGGAAAGCGGGTTCGTCTGTCGATCAGACGCCAGTGAGTTCGCTGACGGATCTGGCAGGTCTTTCTGGATTAGGCGCTGACTTGCAATCCGAACGAATTGAATCGCAAAAGATTAAGGAAAAGCAAGATGAAACCATCAAGCTGATCATGGATAAAGTCCTTTGGATCAGCTGCGTAATTTGCTTGATCGCAATTGTTGGTGTTGGTATTTCGCGGAGCGGTGGTTGTAACAGGGAACCGATTGTAAGCGACGTGGATGGGGAATCTCCGCAAAGAAGTTTTTCGCGAAAAATGAACGCCGAGCGGAAATTAGGAGGCGGTTTCAAATCCAAGATTTTTACTGAAGGCGAAAAGGCTAAGCTTTTGGAGCAGGGAAATGGCGGCACTAATACGTCACCTGATGAGCCATAATGAGGCCTGGTCGGAAAAGCCAATTGCGTAGCCACGCCCGAAAGTTAACCGATCTAGTCGCTACGTTCACTAGAGCGTAGATTTCCACTGTCTGTCTGACGGCGGTAGCTACGTTGCGGGTTGCATAGTGCATTATGGTTTACCACTTTTCTAAATTTACGTTTACAATTCAGACACAAAAAAAACTCTGAAAGGTAAACGATGAAAATGAGAATTTCCGGATTGGATTGCTGGTCGATCGCGATTGTGATTTTGATTTGCTTGACCACTGCGATCTCCAACGCCCAAAACTCGGTCAACGGCCCGGTCAAGATATCAGGCAAATGTGTCACGACGAAATCAGATATATCTGAAGGGCAAACGCCGACATTCACAATTAACGTTGACGTCCAAGTCGATGATGGCTGGCACATCTACGATGTTGTTCCCAAAGGAACACCTGTTTCGGAGACGACCGTTTCGATCAAGTATCCCAATGGAGTCGTAGCGGTTGGTGATTTAGAGCGACCTTTCAGTTTGCCCTATATTGAGAAGCCTGGAACGAAAATCTTCCAAGGTACCGTATCTTTTTCTCAGAAAGTAAAGGTCAGCGAGAGCTTTGATTCCGGAAAAGTGAAGGTCACTCTTAAGTATCAAGTTTGCAATGTCGACCGTTGCCAGCCACCCACTGAACAAACCGTTTCGGTCGCTATCCCAAAACTTGATGACAAAGATGCCGACGGAAATGACTTTGATCTGTTTGCGACACCAGAATTACTTATGGTTGCAGGGAAGCCGCTGAATTCAGCGGCAAAGCAAATGTACCCATCGCCTGCGATCTTTGATGTCGACAACGATGGCAAAATGGAGTTGGTTGTCGGTGATATATTCGGCAGCTTAAACATTTATGAAAACCAAAACCTGTCCGGACAAGGCGATCCCGTTTGGAGCGAATACACGCCGCTTAAATCAATTGACAACAAACCGATCAAAGTTTCCAACTGGTGATGCGTCGGAATGAGTTCACAGTTAGTGGACATCAACGCCGACAACAAAAAAGATATCCTGGTGGGCAGTTTCAGCGGTGTTCCGCACATCATTATGGGCGACGAAAAGGGCTATGCGGTCCCTGAGGCGATGAAGGACAGTTCGGGCGAAACGATTCTGATCGCCAATTTCTGGAATACAAAAGACAGCAAATGGGACAAAACCGATCGAGCCAAATCGAAAGGGCATTGCACTTCTGTGGCAGCCGTTGATTGGGACAGCGATGGTGATCTTGATCTGATTCTGGGTGACTATTACGGCGGAGCTCTCTTTGTCCGAATGAATGAAGGTTCTGATTCCGAGCCAAAATACGCAACTGAAAACGCAGCAATATTGGCCGCAGGTAAGCCGATTGTGATCGACAAGGGCTTAGCCGCGCCGCGAGTGGTTGATTGGAACGGCGACGGGTTGTTTGACATTATTTGCGGTGGTGCAAAGGGCGGCGCGTTTCTTTATCTAAACAACGGCAACAAATCGGAGCCGAAATTTCAGGCAGCTCAAACGCTGATCAAGCCTTATGAAGATAAAAAAAATTCATACGTCAAACTTGTTCCTTCCAAAAACGATCTGCCAACCATGGCTGGATCATCTTTTCACATCGAGCCAGTCGACTACGACAACGATGGTGATTTGGACTTGTTGGTGGGCGCAAGATGCTCGTGGAAGAAGGCCGACGCCCCCAAGCTTTCTGATGAGGACAAAGCCGAACTCGAAAAAATCGACGCGGAATGGAAAGTTGTGATCGCAGACTATTCCGCGATGCTCAACGGTGTAGCCAAAAAGGAAGATCAAAAGAAAGTCATGGAGTCGAAGGAATTCAAAGCTCTTTCGAAAAAGCTTACTGATCTATCTCACAAGAAGTCGAAGTATAACGTCAATCCGAACAAATCAGGCGACTTCGTTTGGCTTTATCGTCGAAAGTAATTTCGCGGTATCAAATGGAAATAGGGAACTTGAAAAATAAAGGTACGCGAGTCGTATTTGCACGCCTGCTTTTTCTATTTGGATACATTTAGGGGGCGTTAGTGTGGCCGTTTCGCGGCAAAAACTAATCTGCCCGCCACGTTAAAACCACGCGTTAAAACCACGCGACAAAACAGCCACGTAGTGGCGAAAGCACTTCGCGGCAGGTTTGAGCCTGCTATCGCGCAAATGGCTCATTGGGAAAGCCGTGTAACCATTGGGTCATCAGACGTCTTATCGCTAGCCGCGGTTCTACATAAAATGCGTTTCCTTACGCAACCGAGGCTAACGCCCAAACGGCTCAATACTTCGGCTGTTTCGCGGCTGAAATGTAAGCACATTTCAGGTGAATCGTCGATATAAAATCTTCAGCCTGCCACGCCTGTCCACAGATGCGAGGAACCAAACCTAAATTTAGGTGACGGATTACTGTCGGGTATGATCATGGCAGGTTAATTACTGTCGGGTATGATCATGGCAGGTTAAATGATCGTGCGATGTCTATCTTCGAAACGCTCTTTTTGATCAAAAATGAGATGATTACCCAGATGTATTGCGTGAGTTTCTTTCTCGCATGAGCGTACCGTAAACGGTTCCCGAAAATCGATGAAAGCAACCTTTTCAGCAGGTTGGTCTGAATCGTCAGGTGACTTTTCGTTCGAAGGATCCTTAACCTCC
Organism: uncultured Pirellulaceae bacterium; assembly: GCA_905480545.1. Lineage (GTDB taxonomy): Bacteria > Planctomycetota > Planctomycetia > Pirellulales > Pirellulaceae > JABAAE01. Next base: position 5,242 of record CAJQQR010000285.1, on the reverse strand, counting down.
TTTTTTACTTTGACATCCGCTTCAATCTGCGACAACGCTTTTTTTGCTTCATTGGCCCAAGGAACTTGCAGCGTCGATTATTTGGTGAGCCAATCGGTTGCGGTTGTTGCATCCTTGCCGTGTTTTCCGAGGATTTGAATCCGTTCAATGCGAATGGATTCGATCGTCGGACGATTTGCATTATTACGGTTACTCAACATTCCAAATCGTTTCGGATCGATTAGGCATTGAAGAATTCGCTCTAGAAATTTCTCATTTTCGAACTGTGCGATGATTTCAGCAGTGGCTTGTTTCGGGAACTGACGACTGGTTCGAACGATAAACTCATCAAAAATAATCGTCGGAAACCAGTCAGGCATGTTTTCGTCAAACAAGATTTTGACAATTTGCTCCACCGCAAGTTGGTTTGAAGTGTCGTTCCGAAGCAGTTCTATTGCCAAAAAGATTGCCGTTTCAGCACAGCTTGAAAAATGGTCTTCGAATTGATCTGGAATTTCGGCAGGTAGCTTGCCCAGCAAGTAATTTTTGAGAGCAGATTTTTCAGGGCAGGTCGCCAGTCTTTTTTCTGGTTGAGTTAGCATGCTGATTTCCGTGCGAAGGATATTTTGATTTGCAGCCGATCGTAGAACGGCTTCTGGAAAGGGCGATGCGCGGGCTCAATCGAGTTGGTATCGGTTTTTGAAAAAAAGCTAAATCAAGCCCTCAAGTTCGCGTCGCAATCACGATAAAAACCGTGATTTCACGGGGTAAAGTGTCCAAACGCTGGCTTCAAATTCTTTTGAGATTTCTGCCGTAGGTCGACCTGTTCGAACCAATTCTCTCAAGGCCAACCAAGTCGAATCGGCAAAATCGTTTTGCATCGCTTCCATCGCAGCGGCGACTAACTGACGCGCATAATTCAAATCCCAAGTTGACTCGGCGATCTTCCGAGAGGGCAAATTTGTAAACACACTGGTAGCTGCGTCTAAAAGTGTCGGTGATTTTTTTCGACTTAACTCACGATGTCGATTCAGCATGACCGTTCGTAACCAGCCCCGAAAACTCTTGGTTGGATCGTATTCCCATTTGGGTAGTTTTTGATACCAAATCGAAAGGACGTCCTGAACCAAATCCGCTGCACCTTGGTTTTGAAGACCAACTTTTCGACTTCAATAAAAAATCAACGGCGTATAAAGTTCGACAAAACGAGACCACGCTGTTGACGGATTCGTTGATGACGATTGGCTGGCCGAAGAGGTCAGCCGGAGCAGTAAGCTTTCTGATGTTGATTGCATTGCGGGGTGTTTTTTGTTTTTACTTTATCAACAATTTCGGTATTTGTCGTTCAGTCCGATACCTTCAACGATCATGGGCAAGATTTTCTCGATGCGGCTTTGCTTGGTTTCGGCACGTTTGGCGGATGAAACGTAATCAGCGTACTCGCGTTGTTTTCCTTTGGTGATTTTTGAGAAGCTTATTTTGGCAGACCGGTGTTTTGATAACGCAGTGAAAAGTTCGCTCGGAATCTCAAGCGGCTTGTTGCGATCTGGTTTGATTTCCGCTCCGTCGACAACAATTTGGATGGCAGCTTTAACGTAACTCTTGATCACTCGTGGTTTGATTTCTTTTGAAGAGGTCATCCGCCATTGCCGCAGTGCTTTCGTCTTTCCTTCGCCTGCATTGATGAGCAGATTGTTTTTGTCGTCGATTAACGCGCCCTGGAAAAACCAAAGTCCAAAGTAGGATTGAAACGCTCCAATGCCGACAACGTTTTTGCCGCCAGACGTGTAGCACAGCGAACCCCACTTGATCGTCTCCTCAAGTTCGGTCGAATTTAGGATTTTGCGAAGTTTGATCAGTTCGTCGCGGAATTTTTCTATGCCGGCAATAAATTCGTCAACGGTTTTAAAGCGTTTCATTTAAAACGACCCGATTTTGTGTATCGGACCTCAGTATATCAGAACGAACTCGTACGGTTTGCCGCTCGCTCCATCGAAAATAAGTTGAAACCAGCTTAAGATAAAAGCTAGTGAACATCATTTTGGAAATCAAATGGCGAATCAATTTTTGAACCTTCGGCAGTCTCTCTTCTTTTTCATTGCTACCCTTTCTTTGGCAGGAAATCTGAACGCAGCGGATCGGCCCAACATTGTTTGGATCGTGTCCGAGGATAACTCAATTCACTACCTGGACCATTTTTTTCCTGGTGGTGCCATGGCCCCAAACATCGAAGCACTTGCCAAACAGGGCTTAACGTTCGACAACGCTTTTTCCAACGCTCCGGTTTGCTCAGTCGCCAGAACGACCTTGGCAACCATGTGTTACGGTCCGCGAATCGGGACTCAGTTTCACCGGCGTTATCAATTGGCTCCGATGCCTGATGGTTTGAAGATGTTTCCTGCTTATTTGCGTGACGCAGGTTACTACACGACCAATAATTCAAAGAAAGATTACAACGCGGTCGAAGGGCAGGGAGTTTGGGATGAGTCTTCGAAACGAGCGAGTTGGCGAAATCGAACCAGCAAGTCGCAGCCGTTCTTTCATATGGAGTCGCATGCACAATCCCACGAAGGTTCTTTGCATTTTAATGCAGCGACGCTCAACAATGAAAAAACACAAACCGATCCAGGATCGATAAAATTGGCAGATTATTTCCCAGAGACAGAGACATTCCGTTACACGCATGCTCGTTACCACGATCGAATGAAGATTATCGATGACATGGTCGGAAAGACGATTCAGCAATTGGAGGACGACGGTCTGCTGGATGATACATTTGTGTTTTACTTTGGCGATCATGGTGGCGTTTTGCCACGCGGAAAAGGCTACATCTATGAATCCGGCTTGCATGTTCCATTGGTTGTGCGTGTTCCCAAGAACTATCGCCATTTGGTAAATGCCGATACTGATAAAGAATGGAACGGCACTCGGGTTAAAGGTTTTGTCGAGTTCGTTGACTTTGGAGCGACGACGTTAAGTTTGGCGGGAGTTGATCTTCCTAAAGGAATCGACGGCAAGCCTTTTCTTGGAAAGTCTGTTTCTTTAAAAGAAGTCAACGCCCGCGATGAGACATTCGGATACGCCGATCGATTCGACGAAAAATACGATTTCGTTCGATCGGTCCGTGTCGGAAACTTTCAGTACATCCGCAACTTTCAGCCGTATCTTCCGGACGGTTTGCAAAATATTTATCGCTACAAAATGTTGGCATACAAGGAATGGGAGCAACTGTTTCACGCAGGGAAATTAAATGCGGTTCAATCGCAGTTTTTTCAATCCAAGGCATGCGAGATGCTTTTTGATTGCAAGTCCGATCCCCATCAGGTCATTAATCTGGCGTCTGATCCCAAGTTCAGAAATGTCCTAACGGACCTTCGGACTCGGTTGCAAAAGCGAATGACTGCGATGCCTGATTTGAGTCTGTTTCCCGAAAGTCACTTGGCAAAGAATGCGATGGAAAACCCCGTTGTGTTCGGACAAGCAAACCGCGATCGGATTCGGTCGATGTCGGAGATTGCCGATTTAGCGTTGCTGCCATTTGCCCATGTAAAGGGAAAGATTTCGATGGCGCTGCAATCAAACGACGAAATGAAACGCTACTGGGCTGCGATGGTCTGCACTTCGTTTGGCGATTTGGCAAAAGGTCTCGCTGCTGATGTCACGCCATTGCTTAAAGATGAATCAGAAGTGGTCCGAATTCGTGCGGCAGAGTTTTTGGGGCGTGTTGGTTCAATCAATCCGCAAATTGCTTTGACCGAGTTAGTGAATCAAACCAGCGATCCGATTGTAGCGACGGAGGCCCTGAATTCGATTGTATGGTTCAAGGATTTTTTTGGTGGAAAGTATCCGGTGAAGCGATCTGAGTTTACGCCGAAAGTGATGGGAGCCGATGTGGACGACCGCTTAAATTACATCAATGGGATTCCGTATCCCCGAAAACGACCGAAGAATCGGGCAAAGCAAAAAAAGAACCGGAAATAATTGTGGAAGAAGTTTGTCGTCTTAATCGCATGAATTCGCTGTTTTTGCGAGAACTTTCTTCGTTCGGAACTCTCTTTTACGAATGATTCTGTAGGACCGGTTTGTTGCTTTGATGACAATCGGGGGTTTGTTTTCTAGAATTCAGGCACATGTTTACTTCACGAATTGCTGGAATCCCAGCCCATTTGGCAACACAGATTTTTGGTTTAAACGACCAAAACCTTCGGGAGCTGCGCGAGCGGCACGAGGTTGATATTTTATATCGTGATGGCGAAATCAGAGTCAGTGGTGAAACCAACGAAGTTGTTGCGGCAACAAAGACCTTGGAACGTTTGCGGGCTGAAGCTGAGCGGAACGGGTCGGTGACCCTTTTTCAGAAACCGTTTGATGGCGACACTTTACCGGCGAATTCGATTGGCATCCAATCGTCAATCGATATCGTGCAGAAGGGGAAAGAGGTTCGCCCTAAAACACCCGGTCAGCAGCTTTATGCGGATGCGATTCGCGAACACGACGTTGTTTTTTCGATGGGTCCGGCAGGAACAGGCAAGACCTATCTTGCGAGCGCCATGGCGGTGGAAGCACTTAAAAATAAACAGATTCGAAAGATCGTTTTGGTTCGCCCCGCAGTCGAGGCGGGTGAGAGTTTAGGGTTTTTGCCAGGCGATTTGTACGCAAAGATCAATCCGTATCTGCGACCGTTGTTGGATGCGATCCAGGAGATGATTGACTACGACCAAGTTCAAGAGTTAATGTCTCGTGATGTTATTGAGGTGGCGCCGTTGGCCTATATGCGTGGCCGAACGTTAAACGATGCGTTTATCATCTTAGATGAGGCGCAGAACACGACTGTATCGCAAATGAAAATGTTTCTGACTCGGATGGGCACCAATTCGAAAATTGTCGTTTCCGGCGATACAACTCAAACCGATTTGCCAAGCCACCAGAAAAGTGGTTTAACCGATGCTGTCCAGCGATTGAAAGACATCAAAGGGATTAAAATCGTTAAACTTGGTAAAGAAGACATTGTCCGGCACCGATTGGTGCAAGATATCGTGTTGGCTTACGACAAAGGCTAAGTTCAACGGTAAATTTCAGCTTTGTGTCGCGACGTTTCCATTGGCAAAAAAATGCATGCTTGATTATCGAAAACTGTCGCGTATTTTTTCTCGGTTCGAATCCCCGGTTGCACCCTAACAATGGTCACAGGCGGTAGCTCACCCAAGAGCAATCGGTTTTCATTTGCGCTTCCCAAAAGCCGATTCGAATGGATCTCGCGTTT
>CAJQQR010000284.1 GCA_905480545.1 uncultured Pirellulaceae bacterium | reverse complement strand
GAGGCGAACCAGCGCTACGCGGCGGCGCAGGCGGAAGCAAATGCGCGCCGCAGCGAGACCTCGCAGGCCACGATGATGCACACCCTCGGGCAGATGCAGCGGGCGCACACCATGCAGGCGGCGGTGCTCATGTCGCTGCTCAGAGCAACCCGGAGGCGGTGCGCGCGCTGCAGCAGTCGCCGGCGCTGGAGGGCGCCGAGCCGGCGCGCGTGGTGATCGGCACGAACGAGGGCGGCGCGCCGGTGTTCGACCTCAACGTGCTGATCGCGCCGATCGGGTCACGCCAGACTCAATTTGAATAGATCGTCCAATCGCCCTTTTAGGCTACCGTTTTCAATATTTGCTTTTCCATGTTCGTCAAATAGGCCTGTCCAATGGTCTGCGATAATGCAGCCGCCTCGTTTGTGGAACTGCCTGATCGCTTCACAGGTTTTTTCTCCAATCGCCAAACTGCGAGGGAGGATAAGTGCCTTGAAGTTGTTTCTAATGAGTTCGCCTGCCTCCAATTGATCGACCGATACCCATCTGGCCTGGAAACCGCAATCTTCTAACAATTTGTTCCATGCAATGCGGTTTTTCCCGGCGCTCGAACAATTGTTGTCGAGACTTGATGAACGGCGAGGCCATGTTTTGCGGTGAACGAGTGCGTCGGTGGCCCAGGAAAGTTGAACACTCGGGTGTGAGTAAAGAATCGCGATGGGATCGAATTCCAATTTCGAATTGGGATCCGACGGCAGCGAGAGCGCACCGCTTTGAAGTCGACGAAACGACGGTGCCAGAGTTTCGATTTCAGCACGAAGGCGGGCGTTTTCAAACCAGCCCTTTCCGTTCAAGTCTGGCCATGCGATGCATGCCGAATTGCCATGGGCCCAATAGTACCAAAGAAACCAATGGTCGCGACGAGGATCTCCGGTCGCGAAATAGGTCTGTACGATCGGTCTTCTTGATTTGTGCCAGAGTGATGTTAGAAGTTCGTTGGTTCCGCCAATATCATACGACTCAATCCACTGAACCGACTTGGAAATCTTGGAGTAATCGAACCCGCCAAACGCGCTAGGTTGTTGACCACCCACAACTCCGGCCGGAATGTTGGGTGCGATTTTGTTTGTGTATCGTACTAAGTAAGCGAGCGTTGCAGCGAATTGTGAGTCCATGTAGGACCGCCAATCGATCCATGGACTTAGGTTCCATCGCGAGAAAGGTTGTTTTTCAATTTGCAACCGAACCGACTCGAAACCGCTCGGCTGAATAAAATCAAACGACGAATATTCCGTCTCCCACTGTCGGTTCAAGTTTTTGATAGAGCCGTAATGACTCTTGAGCCACAGTCGGAATAGGAAAGTGGATTCGGGTGAAGCGTCGACTTCCATTGGCGTGTTGAAGGCACCGAGGCTGACTTCGTCGTCAAGGGCAATTGCCGATGCAGGTCCCTTGCTGGCGACTTCTAAATTGGCCGAGAGCTGGTCGGTCATGCTTTTGATCGAGGCGTTTGAAATCAAACTTTGCGGTCTTGGCTGCAGGGAACCATCATTTCGGATTTTTCCCAATCCGGAACGCTCCGTCATGTGCAGGATTCCTTTTCCCGCGGCATGATCAATATAGTAAGGCATGTTTTGCTCAATCGCCCAATTGACTTTTTTCTCCTGGCCGACGCCACGATCAATGTGAAATGAAGACAATCCCGCTCGCTGATATAACTGAGCGTCAAGTTCGGCATCCGTTTTGTATTGCCAAACAAAAATCCGAAAACGATCCCACGATGGCGGTTTGGAAACGGTCCCTACATCGGGTGATCCGCCGACGACTGCATCTCGAATGTCGGGGTGGATTGAGTTGATCCGGTCTACTCGGAGGAGCTTGGGGGGGGGATTGTTTTGGTTTGGTAATTGTCCCAGCGTAATTGAGGCTTTCATGCAACATGAAATGACAAGGATGGCAATGCAAACCCGTTTCACCAACGGGGTTCCATGCGAACCGTTTCTCAGTGACGCGAAATTTTTTTTTCGCATGAGTGGAAAATGTTTCATCTCATCTCTTTCCAAGATCATCCAGCGATTACAAGTTGGCCGTCAGTCGGATAAAGGCCTCATTCTATACCGAACTTCAAATGATGTTGGTTATTCTCGCCCTCTTGGCTCGTCGTGGACAAGCCAATAATGCATTTGGCGAATTTGCGTTTTACATCAATGATCAACAGCTGAGTTGTGACCGGAAACGAGTTGCAATCGTGCGTCTTGCAAGTGCGTTTGAAAATCACGGCATATCACGCAGAAAAAAAAGAGAAAATAATCCCGTAAACAATCGTAAACCAGACGTAGGTGTGCCCAGTTCTCTTAACCCGCTGTCTTTATGAATTTTCCAGTGAGAATGTAGCTGACGATCAAAATAAATGGCTATTAGGTCCTCAGGTTTGTTGGGTCGAATTGAGAACTGACCAATTGCCTATTTAGTCCGGATTCTTCCGATGCACGAATTATCAAACCTGCGGTGGATTGAGTCTCGTGTTGATTAACTGTGTCATCGTCGACGGTTAAGTTTTTCAGCGAATACGGCATTGGAGGTCGCTTCTTCATTTGATCATTTGGAATCAGTTCATGGGCGAAGGTGGTCTTCGCGATGGGGGCTTTAGAGTCCCGAACCCATTGGAAATGGTAGGCAGGTTTTGCAACGTGGTGTTGACCTGTTGCGCGGAACCTCGACCTGTCGTCCCGTCAATTAAAAACGTTTGCGAAGTGAACGCATCAAATTCAGAGCCTGAAATCTTGTACGGTTTTTTGCCTCGAAATTTTTCGGATGCCTGCTGGTCATCGAATTCACCTAAAACGTATACAATGAGAGGGTCTTCATCCAGTCGAAAGTAGAAATGAATTGGTCCGAAATTAATCAATCGATTGCAGAGCAAGCCGCCATTATCAAGCTTGGAGGTGGCGAGAAAGCGATTGATCGTCAACATCAAAAAGGACGACTTACAGCTCGAGAGCGAATTGGAAAACTGATCGATCATCCTAGAGACTTTCTCGAAGTTGGATTATGGTCGGCGTGGAACATGTACACCGAGTGGGGCGGCGCCCCATCGGCGAGTGTGGTTTGCGGAATCGGTCGAGTAAAAAATCGTTCCGTGATGATCATCGCCAATGATGCCACCACAAAAGCGGGTGCGTTTTTTCCGATGACCTGCAAAAAGGTTCTTCGAGCCCAACGGATGGCCTTAATCAATCGCATTCCACTTATTTATCTCGTTGATTCGGCTGGTGTTTTTCTTCCTTTGCAGGACGAAATTTTCCCTGACGAAGACGATTTCGGCCGGATCTTCAGGAACAACGCGGTCATTAGTGCGTTGGGCGTTCCGCAAGTTGCCGCGATCATGGGGAACTGTGTTGCGGGTGGCGGATACCTTCCCGTCCTTTGCGATAAGATCCTGATGACCGATGGGTCGGGGCTATACCTTGCCGGGCCGGCTCTTGTAAAAAGTGCGATTGGCCAAGAGGTTTCGCATGAAGAATTGGGCGGTGCGGAAATGCACTCTGAGATAAGTGGCACGATTGATTTTCGGGATCCGGATGACGCAAGCTGTCTTTCTCGGCTTCGCGAAATTGTCGACACTTTGCCGCGAGATCAAATTAATGCGAATTTTCGACTCGATGATTCGAAGCCTTCAAAGTCATCGGTGGAGAAGATTTATGATATCGTGACGCCGGACTCGACAAAGCAGTTCGATGTCAAGGATTTGATCGATTGTGTGGCGGACGAAGACACTTTTTTGGAATACAAATCTGACTACGGCAAAACAATGGTTTGCGGTTACGCAAAAATCGGTGGTTTTAGCGTTGGTATTGTTGCTAATCAGCATCATGCCGAAATGACCAAACGCGAAGGCATGCAATTTGGCGGCGTGATTTATCATGATAGTGCTGATAAAGCGGCAAGATTTATCATGGACTGCAACCAGACTTGGACCCCCCTGCTCTTTCTGCAAGATGTAATGGGGTTCATGGTCGGGCGCGATAGTGAACAGGCCGGTATTATTCGCAACGGTGCGAAGATCGTAAATGCGATCTCCAATAGTCGTGTCCCTAAGATCACGATCATTACCGGCGGAAGCTACGGCGCCGGAAACTACGCATTGTGTGGCAAAGCCTTTGACCCGCGGTTTATTTTTGCATGGCCGAACGCGAAATATGCGGTGATGGGTGGGAAGCAGGCGGCGTCGACGTTGCTGGATATTAATGTGGCTGCATTGAAAAGGAAGAATCAGCTGCCAGACAACGATGAATTGGAATCGCTTCGAAAGCGGGTGACGGACGCTTATGAAACGACCACGGACATCCGGTACGGCGCTGCCCGGGGTTGGGTAGACGGAATTATTGAACCGGCTGAAACTCGTGATGTTGTAATTCGATGCCTAGAGCTGTCGACACGGCATGCCGATGACGAACCGTATCGAACGGGCGTCCTCCAGGTTTAGTCGTCACTTCTTTTATCGTCATTTACGTTTGATAAACGAAGTGTTTGTGGCTGGGTGGCTGGGTGGCTGTGTGGCTGTGTGGCTGTGTGACTGTGTGACTGGGTGGCTGGGTGGCTGGGGTGAAATAGGGAGCCGCTTGTTGTCGTAGGTGAAAAAATCGTCTTTTGTGTTTGTCGTTTAACAAGCCTTATTGTTTCTTTTCCTTACGCATTTCTGCGTTTCGAATCTTGCCTGCCGCGCGTCGCGGCTGCTGCTATTGCTCAGCTTTCTCATGCCGCTAACGCCGCCTGCTATGAGTGCTGCGAGTCGTCTGTTGTGGGGTTTTTCCGTTTTTTAACAAAACGTCGCTGTCCCCCGAATTTGGTAACCGATCGGGCTTGACTCAATGTTTGATCGTCGCTAACGTCTCAGCGATTTTATAAGATTTGGGTTCAAACCAATTGCGATTGGTTGCGAACGGGGGGCTCACGTAAGTGAGTTCGTTGGAGACTTTGAAATGAAACGTTGTTATTCCATCACTGCATTGCAGCTGATTCTGTTGGTTGCTTTTTGCTCAACAGGTTGCAATTCGATTTCGAAATGGCGTGGTCAAAGCCCAGATGTCATTCCCGGATCTACTGATCCGGAATCGCAGGAATACATCACCGATATTACAACGGTTTGGGGTTTGAGCTATGCAAAGGTTGAAGGAATCGCGTTGGCGACGCAGCTGGAAGGCATGGGGAGTGATCCGAAACCTTCCCAACAGCGAGCTTACCTTGTGTCGGAAATGAGAGCCAACGATGTGGCTAAGCCGAACGAAGTTTTGGCCTCCGAAGACACTTCGCTTGTACTTGTCCGAGGGTTTATGCCGCCGGGAATTCGAAAAGGCGATCGATTTGACGTAGAAATCCGGACGCTTCCAGGGGGTGATACGAAGAGTCTGCGTGGCGGATTTCTAATGGAAACGAGCCTCCGTCAAATGGAGGCCATGGGTGGTCGCGTATTGCAAGGCCATATTGTGGGCGGAGTGAAAGGTCCGATCATTGTTGACGCTGTTTACGATCGAAGTGACGAGCAGAATGAGAACCGCGGACGTGTATTGGGAATGGCTGTCGCAAAGTACGATCGTCCGCTTGGGCTGGCGATTAGCTCGGAGAACCACTCTGTTCGCATTACCGCAGCTATCGCAAAGGCCATCAATAATCGATTTCACGTTGTTGATAATGGTGGCTTGATTGGTGCTGCGACTCCGAAAAACGACCGACATATCGAGCTGTCAGTCCCGCCGCGGTACAAGCATAACCTGGCACGCTATCTCGAAGTCGTGGGGCAGATTAAGTATCGCGAAACGTCACAAGAATTAGCCAAACGCTTAATGACTCTGGAAAAACAGCTTTTAGAGCCTTCTACGACGAAACGTGCGGCATTCAAGCTGGAAGCGATCGGCGAGACGGCAGTGGATGTTTTAAAAACTGGAATGGAATCGCCCGATGCTGAAGTTCGATTTAGCTCTGCGATGGCATTGGCATACATGGATGTCCCTGAGTCAGCTAAAGAGCTTGGTTCGGCAGCGAAAGTTGAACGGGCCTTTCGCTGGAACGCGATGACGGCTCTAGCGGCAATGGATGACGTTGAGGCCGGTATGCAATTGTCTGAATTGCTTGACATGCGAAGTGCCGAGACTCGTTACGGTGCCTTTTATGCTCTTCGGGTCCGCTCGCCAAGCCAATCCGTGTTCGAAAGCACGCTTCGCCCGGATGATTTTTTCTTTCATGTCGTGCCAAGCAAGAGTTTTCCCATGATTCATTTTTCGAAATACAAACGACCGGAGATTGCCTTGTTCGGGCATGATCAAACGGTCAAAGACAATTTTCTATTCGTGAAGAAAGGCTTGACGATTCGGGCGTTGGAAGGAACGGATAAAATAAAAATTTCGAAGTTCTCTCGGCGTGATGATGATGTTTCGCAGGTTTGTTCCAATCAAGTTGTGGATCTGATACAAAGTTTGGTCAGCATCGACATGGATTTTGGTGAAATCCTGGAAGTCTTTCAGGAAGCAAAGGCCTCCGAAATGTTGAATTCAAAGTTGGTTATTGACGCGACACCCAAGCCGGGACGCAATTACGAGCGAGAGAGCGACGAGATCACACCGGAAGAGCCCAGCCGATTTGTTGGTGGTCCGATTCCGGATCTCTTCCGCGGCTCAACGGAGGGGCGTGAGCAGAAATGGCGCCCTAACGAAACTGCTGCCTATTACGAAGATGAAGACGCCGGCCGCAAAAAGAACAAAGGATTCATGAATCGACTGACTGGGTGGTGGGGCAAATAAACGTTATCGTGGAGTCAGCGGCACGGCGACCGAAAGTAGGTTGCGACAATGTTTGGCCAATTCTGTTGCTGGCTTACACTATCTGAAATCAAGTTGGAAATGAAACAAGCGGAAATTGCCAAGTTGCCGCGAAATGAAGCGGTTGATTTGAAACCATGTTAAAAGCGCTTGAGATTAATGGTTTCAAAAGCTTCGCCGACAAAACTCGGTTTGATTTTCCTCCGGGGATCACGGTTGTTGTTGGTCCGAACGGCTCTGGAAAATCAAATGTTGTAGATGCGATCAAATGGGTGCTGGGTGAGCAGAGTGCCAAGAGCCTGCGCGGCAAGGACATGTCCGATGTCATATTCAAGGGTGCTGGATCGGAAAATGGTCGGCGTGCCGCAAATTCGGCCGAAGCCACGATTGTTCTCGACAATTCTGAAGGGCGATTGGACAATGATTCAGAAGAAGTCCATATCACCCGCCGCGTTTATCGAAGCGGAGAAGGTGAGTATCTGATTAATGGCAATGCGTGTCGACTGAAAGACATCAAGGATCTATTTCGCGGGACGGGGATTGGAACAGATGCCTACTCCTTGATTGAACAGGGGAAGGTCGATCGATTGCTTCAGGCATCCACCAAGGATCGGCGCGCGATCTTTGAGGAGGCTGCCGGAATCAGTCGCTTCAAGGCAAAGAAAATCGAGGCTCAACGCCGACTTGCAAGAGTTGATCAGAACTTGGTTCGGCTTTCGGATATTGTTGAGGAGGTTGGGAGCCGTTACCGCAGTGTTAAGGCGCAGGCATCGAAGGCATCCCGTTATCGTGAATACGCGGATCGATTGCGGCAGCTACGCATCGAGCTGTCTTACAAAGATTGGCAGATTTCGGCCACGCGATTGGACGCGATTCAAACCGAAAACGCTGAGTTGGTTTCGAGTTTGACGACAACAGAAACCGAACTTGGAAAAATCGACATCGAGTTGAATGAATTGCAGGGACGCATCAATCAATTCAGTGATGCGCTTTTGGAGCTGGAGGGCAATGCGTCGTCGGTCCGCGAATCGATTTCAAAACTTGAGACTACGATTGAATCCGAGAGTAAGCGAAAGGCCGAGCTAGAAGAACGCCAGGTAATGGTGGTTGCCCAGCAAGCTGAGTTAAAAAATCGTCTTGAGATTTTGAGTAACGATCGCGAAGCAGCAACATCTGAATTAGAAATCGCTGAAGAACGGTTTGAGTCACAAAAAGTGGCACTTGCAGAAGTTCTGGAACAGCTAACGCTTTGCGCCGACGAGCTTGCTGAATCAAACTCAAAGAACGATGAATTTGCAACCAAGCAAAGCGAGCTGGAAACCAATTGGGCAGATCAACAACGCCGATCGTTTGAACTAGAGACTGAAATCAACTCGATCGCAAAGTCGCTCGAAAAACTGCAGCTTCAGATCGATGAGATTGCCGCTCAGACACAAACGATTGCCATCAAGCTTTCGGAAGTATCGGCCGCGGAAAAGAAATTGGCTGATGAAACGGCGGCAAAAGACGTCGCACTTGCGGATGCAAGAAAACAATTGACGGCAACCCGCGAATCACTTGCCGAGTTTTCACAGGAGCTCCAGGATCTAAAGACGGAGAAAAATGGCGTTGCTCAGCGCTCTAAAATTATTGAGGAATTAGAGAAACGGCAGGAGGGCGTTCAGTCCGGGGCGAAAAACGTGATGAGCCGGGCGAAATCAGAGCCGAACGGACCGTTTGGGAGTGTCCACGGCTTGGTGGCCGATTTGATTCAAGTTCATGTTCAGCATGCCCCATTAATAGATTCGATTCTTGGTGACTGGACGCAATTTGTCGTTTGTGATGGCGGTGTATTGCGGGAATGGCTGATCAATAACGAACCTGACATTGCGGGACGTGTAGGATTCTACTGTCTGGATGATTTGCCAAAGCTTGGTGCTGCACATCATCAAGATCTTAGCGGAATTGCTGGCGTGGTTGGCCGGGCAGATCAGGTCGTTACCGTCGCCGAAGGCTTCCAGACGCTTGTCGATTACCTCCTAGGAAACGTTTGGATTGTCCGTACGATCCAAGACGCCTTTCGACTAAAGTCCGAACGTTCATCGCAGGTTCGCTATGTCACATTACAGAGCGAATTAGTGGAACCAGATGGGTGTGTCGTGATGGGACCGACGGGAATCGAATTGAGTTTGATTTCCCGGCGGAGTGAACTTCGTTCATTGAAGCGACAGTTGATTGAGCTGGAGTCTCGAATCGAATCCGTCACTGCCAACGTTAAAGAGTTAGCAGCGGCCGTGAAGAATCAAGAGGCGGAATGCGAAACGCTATTACACGAACACACGATCGTTTCTCAGCAGCTCTCCAAACATCAATTGGAACGAGAAAACCTTGAGCAGCAGGTAGCGAAGTTGACCGCCGATCGCAGTCAAGCGAGTAATGAAATCGACGATTGGCAGAATAAAACGAATCATCGTGAAGAGCTCTTCGCAACCCTTGCGTCCGATATGGAACGTGACGACGCGTTGTTGCAACGCCTAATCGCAAATCGTTCGAATCTGAACGAGTCAATTGAGAAACTGGTTGCGAGGGAAACGGATTTAGAAGACCAACGCAACCAACTGAATCTCTCGCAGGCGGCAGATGCAAAGACAGTTGAAGGGCTAGAGAAAACGTTGGTCCAACTGAAAGCCTCGATTGATGAGGCGACCAGTCATCAGGCTCAGTCAACAACTGAGGAGAACGCGAACGTCGAACGCATTGCTGAATCTGAGTCAATGATTTCGGCGGCCCAAGATGAGTTGGAAGTCAAATTGTCCGAGCGTGACGAGTTGACCAAGAAAATTGTCAATCACGCGGACGAACGAAAAAGTGTTGTGTCGCGTCGTGATGAGTTGCAGGTCTCAGTCCATTCCTTAAATTCAGATCTGAAGAAATGGCAGACTCGAAAACACGCGATTGATTTGGAGGTTGGACAGCTTGCCAACACGCAAATGACGATTTCCGAGCGTCTTCGGGATGATTATGGATTGGAAATTCGTGAACTTGTTGAAGAGAAAATAGACTTCGTTGTTGAAGATCGCGATTCGGCAGATCAAGAGGTCGAGTCGCTACGGCGGAAGATCACCAGTATTGGCGCGGTGAACACCGACGCGCTGAAAGAAATGGAGGATTTGGAAGATCGTTACAATTCGTTAGACAATCAATTCCAAGACTTGGTGAAAGCAAAAGATTCGTTGGAGCGAATCATTGTGCGAATCAACACTGACAGTCGCAAAATCTTTGTGGAAACGCTTGAAGCGATTCGCAGCAACTTTCAAACGTTGTATCGCCGGAACTTTGGTGGAGGAAAAGCCGATATTGTTCTGGAAGAAGGCGTCGACGAACTAGAAGCAGGGATCGACATCGTAGCAACGCCGCCCGGTAAAGCGGAATTCAGCAACTCGTTGTTAAGTGGTGGCGAGAAGGCTTTGACGGCCGTTTCTCTTTTGCTAGCGATTTTCGAGTTTAGACCAAGTCCGTTTTGTGTCCTCGATGAAGTTGATGCTCCTTTTGACGAAGCCAATATTGGGCGATTCGTTGAAGTACTTAAAGGTTTCCTGGGCTGGACTCGGTTTGTGGTTGTGACACATTCGAAGAAGACGATGACGGCGGCCGACACGCTGTATGGCGTAACCATGTTGGAGTCTGGGATCTCAACGAAGGTTTCCGTTCGATTTGAGGATGTTGACGAAAAAGGAAACATTTCCAATGCCGCCGTACGTGCCTCTGAGGCATCCAGTTCGGAACAGCCGAGAATTGAATCGACTTCGGCTAATGAGACGTCAGACGCGAACGTCGATGACAAGGGCGTGGCGTGATGGCAAGAATGCCGAAAGTTTTTTAATTCGAACTTTGTTACGATTTGTTTCGGCGTTCATTCTCTTACGTTGATCGCCAGGCTTTGCCGCTGCTTCACTCCATAAAGCAAGCAAAACGATCAGCAGCGAATGGTTCAGCAGCGAGTGTGGCTCGCTTTTAGCTGTGTCCGTCTCACATCGAACTCGTTCAGCGACGCAACGCGATGCGGCAGCAAAATTAAATTTGCTAGCGACCGTTATGTCATTCGTTGCATACCGGTATATCTTCACTCTCTTCACATTCAGACCAGACCGGTTAACGGTTATGTCGGTTCCAAACCGGGTTCGTGGAATGATTTGAGAAACTTCTTAAAGTCTTACCCTCGTTTTTAACGAAACTAACATTCGGAAGGAGTTGTTTCTTCATTGCGTTGTGCATTTTCGGATGCACTGGCGTGACGAGTAGAAACAGCAAAATCCAAGGGGGGAAAGTAGGCATGAAAGTGTCTAACTGATTTGAGCGTCTTGACCCGCATGACACTTGCTTCAACTCTTCTCCCTTATTAGCGTCCGCCGCATTGTTGAAAGGGATTCACTCGTCGACGAAAGATTCACGGATTGAGTCAATCGTTGAATTCTGAACAGCAATTTTAGTTTTGTTTGGATCAGATGGAACTGATTCTTACAGCCGGAAATTAGTTCAATAAAGCCCCGACCCAGTGTCAAACGACAAGCATGGATGCCGTCCTGCTGGTTCAAGACAGAGGGCTGTCGACAGGATGTCGAGTTGAACACCTAACATGAAGAGTTACGGAGAGCCCAGATGAAGGTATTTACTACTGGTCAGGTCGCAAAGATCTGTAAGGTGGCTCCACGAACGGTTAGCAAGTGGTTTGATTCCGGTCGCCTCAAAGGCTACCGAATTCCTGGATCACAAGACCGTCGTATTCCACGTGAGTTTTTGATTAGATTCTTGAAAGAGCATGGTATGCCTCTTGGTGACCTTGAAGACGAGGCAATGGCCAAAGTCTTAATCGTCGCTCAAGATCAAGTTTTGATCGAAAATCTACGTCGTGAATTGCCACCTGAAAAGTCTTTCAAAGTTGGCGTTGCTGCAAGTGGATTCGAAGCCGGCATTCAAGCCGAAGGCTTCCACCCTGATTGCATCATCGTTGACTTTTCAATCGGCAAAGTTGAGGCCTTGCAGATTTGCCAAAATCTACGCAAGAACACAGACTTTGGTGAGACAATTTTGATTGCGTTGCTTCCAGATGATGGACAACCAATGAGCTTTGATCGCTCTGCAATCAACGAGACGTTCAAGAAGCCGTTCGATGCGAGCTTGCTCGCTGAGAGACTTCGAACGTTGGTTGGAACTCGCAAAGAATTGGTCTAATTCGATTTTGAATTGGAAAGGGGGCGTTTCACGATTTCGCATCGATGAAGCGAATCCAAAAATATACCTTCGCCGAGAAAATATATTCCGTCTCAAGTTGACCACTTGAGGCGGTTTTTTTATGCGCTCAACGAGACCGGCGTTTGCTAATCGGCACTTCATGGCGGATCCAAACATCAGAATTGAAATCCCAAGCCGAGATAAAGGCTTGAATTTGACCTCGTTTCGGCGGAAAATCAAGGCTGACTTTTAGCTCGCCCTCAACTTCCCTGCCGAGATTCCGATGTCCGCTCGAATTGACTCATTTTTAATCGTTTTCTTTGTCCTTGCGATTCCGGGGATTTCGTTCGGTCAAGCCGAAAGCCGCGAAACGATTCGGGTAGGTGTTATCGGATTGGATACGTCTCATGCACCAGCATTTGCCAGAATGTTGAACGATCCGAAAGCTGCGGAAAATGTTTCCGGCTGCAAAGTGATCGCAGCATATCCCTTCGGAAGCCCTGATATTGCATCAAGCACATCGCGAATCCCGAAATACACCAAAGAATTTAAGGAGATGGGGATCGAAATTACAAAATCGATTCCGGAGTTGTTGGAAAAAATTGACTGCGTGCTGCTTGAAACAAATGACGGCCGCCCGCATCTTGCTCAAGCCAAACTGGTGATCGACGCGGGCAAAACACTGTTTATCGACAAGCCGATCGCTGGATCACTCGAAGATGCCATGGCAATTTTTCGATATGCAAAAGAAAAAAAAGTTCCCGTGTTCTCCTCTTCATCTCTTCGTTACATGACTTTGGCACAGGATGTTCGCGGTGGAAAGTTCGGTAAAGTCTTTGGTGTTAGTACGTATAGCCCTTGTTCGCTTGAAAAGACGCATCCCGATTTGTTTTGGTATGGGATACACGGCGTCGAAATTTTGTACACCGTGATGGGGCCGGGCTGCGAAAGTGTTACGCGGACATCAACCGCCGATTTTGAATTGGTCACTGGTGTCTGGAGTGATGGGCGAATCGCCACTTTTCGTGGAGTTCGTGCCGGGGCGTCCGGATATGGTGGTACGGCATTTTGTGAAAAGGGCATTGTCAACCTCGGGAAATACGGCGGTTACAAACCGCTCTTGGTCGAAATTGTCAAATTTTTCAAAACGGGAAAACCTCCCGTCGATTCAGCTGAAACGATTGAGCTTTATGCGTTTATGGCTGCTGCCGACACGGCAAAGAGGACAGGAAAAGCCGTTCGGTTGGATTCGCTGTTGAAATAGCGGCTGCCAAATACATTAGGGTATCGGTACTCGGTTCCTCGCATCGTGTCGGTGATATCTTCCTATCGGTGATATCTTCCTATCGGTGATATCTTCCTATCGGTGGCACCTTATCGCCGCACACTAAGCAATGTTTAGTTATTCTGAATTTTTATACTCCGCATGTACATTCAGTCGCAAATTGATTTTGGTTTCCCAATAGCGTTAGCAAATAGACAATAGCGTTAGCAAATAGAAGCTCTTTGACACGCGGCCAGTTTGGGAACTCGGTTTCACAAAACGCGAAATGGCTTCCCATTACTTAAGCAATTCCTTTGCGGCGTCCATCAGGGCTTTTTCCGAGCCTGGTCCGACCCGTGATGCATTGGCACTCGTTTCGTATCCACCTTGTGTGTAACCGATCGCCGTGCCGATGTACCCCATGCCGTATTCTCCATACGCAGCCATCGAAACAAAAGAATTGGGAGCCAATTCCTGAGATTCCAATTGGTACTCAACGAACAGTTCCCCGGGCATGAAAATCGTTTTTGATTCATTGATCGTCAAGCAGGAGACTTGAATCGGTGTTTGGGCGGCGGAACGACGCAGCCAAACCAAGTGCTTGGCCGCATAGAGATGCGTAGACGCCTTCTCCTTTTTGTTCTTTAAAATTGCGATGCAGCGTTCTTCTTTCAAAAACTTGCTGACCGGCAACTGAACATCAGATTTTCCCCAAGAGAGAGTTGATGCGTCGATTGGCGTTTTCTTCGTTGCGTCGAAAGCTGCGGCCATTCCTTGTTCGACGCGACCAGCGAGAACCGTTCGATTTTCAACCGAACCGTCGTTCCATTTTCCTGCACCAATGTTACCCCCTGCCCCGTTGAAATGAATGTGAGGAACTCCTGTTTTTGTTTCTCTTGCGTTTCTGGCGAGTCCAGGGAAGTCAGGATTTGCCTTTCCCGTACGATAATAACTCTGCGGATGTGTCGCATAAAATGTTAATACAACAATCGGCTGATCACGATTCCAAAAACTGAGTGATTTAAGAGCGGGGTCAATGGTCCCCGTTTTCATGGCCCGAATGGCCGGATCCTTTGTTGCTGTATAACGCGTGAATTTGACTTTACCATCTGAACCGAGCAGTCGCCGGTTTGACGCAACTTTTTCCACATTGGCCTGCCCTGTCCCCAAGTGGGTCACTGGTCTTGCGTTATCAAGAGAATTCGCAATCGCCGCGGCCGCACGTTTGATTACGCTTCGGCAAAAATCGACGTCATACGATCTTTTACCGTACCCGAATTCCCGTAGGATTTTCTCGGCCGAAAAATCACATCGCGGAGCATCGTGTTGATGTATTGCGTGAATCGAAACCCGATCGGCCGTTGTGCCAGCCGACTCGGCAAATGCTTTTTTGAATTCGTTCTGCGCATCGTTCGCAACACCAAGCCAATCGATACTGCACAGCACGATCGGCTTTTTATCGGATTGAATTACAATTCCACGGCACGAAAGTGGTGATTGGATTTCAGTTGTCGGGTCGTATGCCAATGGGCTGCCAATCGGGGGCGATGCATCCACATGGAAAGTTGAAACTTTGATTTGACCGATCGCTATCGTGCTATTGACGAGCAAAACAATGACAATAAAAACCGTTCGGTAAATTCGTTGTTGAAGCATCAGCAAATCATCGTTTGGGAGGAAATGGAAAATAAAATCGCGTAACGGATTTTTCGCGTTCTCTTAATTTGAACTCATGAGGAATTCGAGTAAGTCTGCCATCTGTTCGACAGATATGTCTTTCTCGAGGCCTTCTGGCATTAATGATAAGCCACTGTTTTTGATTGCTTCGATTTGATCGCGAGAGACCGTTTGAGCTTTGTTGTTTGCCGATGTCAAAGTGATCGAATTCGATGTCTCGTTGGTGATCATTCCATTCACGTTTCGACCATCGTCCAATTGCACAATGTAACTGTTAAACGATGGATTGACTTCTCGATTCGGATCTAAGACGTTGCTCAAGATTGCCGCTTTTCCACGCGACTTCATGGCCGCCAGATTGGGGCCGATTTCGAATCCAATCCCTGAAGCTCTGTGGCAATTCGCACAATGCTTTTCGAAGATCTTCTTTCCCTCTAATGCGGTTCCAAGGAGAGAGAGTGATTTCTGATAGTTCCTGATCAAGGCATCTTTCGACGGGCTCGTCGCTTGTTTGAGTAACTGGTCAGCCAGCCTCTTGATTTCTTTGTTGGAGGACTTAGAGAGGATCTGAAGTTCGCCCGCGGCAAACTGGTTCGCCTGCGAATCTTCCAGAAGTTGAACGGTCCATTGGGATCGGGACATCAGCCTCATTCGGATTGCGTGCTGCATTTGTTGGCTCAGTTGGGAACGTCGCAACAGAAGAATTGATGCGGTTCTCGGGTCGCCGAAACTACAAAGGACATCGAGCGCAGCAAGCTGGATTTCAATGGGTTGGTCAACTTTTAGAAGCGAAGTAAAAGATTCTCTCAGGGATCCGAAATCGGAAAGCTGAAGCAACCGGATCGCTTCAAGCCGCACGCGGATTTTTTCATCAACATCGACTGCTGATTGCATCAGCTCAGCGAACCGCAGCTTAAAATAAGGGTATAACATCGGAGATGAGACGATCCTCCTCGCCGTTTTCGATCGAATTCCAGCGATCCGAAAGACTGTTTCCTCGACCGTATTTGCTTTTCCATCAGTGACTTGTCCCGCAAAGAATTCAATCAGTGACGAAATTTCGACATCATGATTCCGTTTGACCATTTGCTCAACGAAAGAGGTCATGAAAACTTGACCCGATTTTGATTGGAGCATCGCTTTATTTGAAATCAACTTGACGAGCAACGGGTATTGAACACCATTTGCGGAGCTCATGATTGCAGTCAACATCAACGGTGAAACGTTTGCATCTCGATGACTCCCTGTTTCGTTTTTGGTTGCGTTCTTCATCAATCGCCACAAGACTTTTTTGCGGACCATCTCGTTTGCAGCGCCAATCGAAAATGCAAGCTGCAATCGGATATGAATATTCGGATGTTCGGCAAGCCGCGAAAACGTTGATGTCTCCAACCATTTCGGATCGGTCAATTCGGCCAAATGTATCGCATGACAAACCACTTGCGGATCGATGTCTTGCACAGCGACCACAAAGTCATCAGGTTTAAGAAGCTTCATTCCGTGCAACGACCATAATGCATGAATTCGTCCAATCGCATTGAAGTCATTTACGCGTGCGGTTTGGAGGAACTGAATCGCTCGTTGGTCTTGTTGCTCGTATAAGAGTCGCGCTGCGGTTTCTCGCTGCCAACTGTTTTGGGAATTCAGTAAACCGACGAGGTTCTTGGTCGAGGTTTTGCTCGATAGACCGCTTTCAGACTGATATCGCCACGCCTTCCGCGGTGTTCCCATTCGGTAAATTCTACCTCGATTCTTTCCGCTTGTTAAATCCAAATGCTGTTTGATCTCGGGTGGCAGGCTAAGTGGATGTTCAATCACTTCACGATACATGTCCAACACATACAAGCATCCATCGGGTGCATTCGCGAACTGCACCGGCCGAAACCAGTTGTCCGTCGACGTCAGCATTTCGGATGACTGATCCAACCGAGAAGCGGATATGTTCAGGCCATTTCGTGCAACCTTTTTGCGATGCACGATGTTGCTACCTACATCCCCAATGATGGCGGTACCTTTTTCAAATAGGCCCGCATCCCCGCGGTAGATTGTAATTCCTGTTGCACCGGTGAAATAACCGGCGGGTCTGCCGCCTCCTTCGACCGGACCACCAACCTTCTTGTTGACCCGTAAGCGCGTTCGAACTATCCGCCACGGTTCAACTGGGCTGTCGCGAAAAACCTCCGCCTGTCCACCGTCGGTGGCGATGCTGATGCGGGATGCGGTTGGAAGGAAATGTGGATTTCGCGCCGTGTATCGCCCATCGTACCGGATGTATTGAGCATGGTCGCTGTTGGAGCATACGAATTTTGATCCGAGATCATCGAAGCACATTCCGTGTTGCCCCCCACCGGTTTCCGCTCGTATTTCCAACGTCTTCGGATCGAACGAAAAGTCTCGACCACGAAGATCGATCGCCGACATGGGATTGTCGCCAATCCTGTAGACTTTTCCACCAGAGCTGCTGGTGGCACCGTGAATCCGATTGTCCAGTCCCCAGCGAAAACAATTCATCAAACCTTGAACGTTGCCGCGACCAAACCCGGTAAAAACCTTTTTTCGAATTTCGGCAACGCCATCGCCATCGCCATCCTTTAAATAGAAAATATCGGGCGCGGCTCCGACGAACACACCGTCATCATAACAGGTTATCGCAGTGGGCCACGACAGTTTGTCGGCGAAAATGGTGCTGCGGTCGTAGAGACCGTCTTTGTCATCATCGTAAAGAAGCCGCACCTGACCGAGCATTTCTTTGTCTTGTTCGGAGTAGTCTTTCATCTCAACCACATACAATCGCTGCCCCGCATCAAACGACATTGCAACCGGATCGGTGACCAATGGTTCAGCAGCCACTAGCGTGAGCGGTAGTTTGGAATTAAACGATTTCAGTGCATCATTAGGTGAAAGTGGCTTGAATCGCGGAAGCTCAGCCGCGAAATTAAGGCTCGTTTCCGTCGGCTTATAATTCAACGCGTCGTCGATGAACTGGTATGCCGCTTGTCGTGACTCGGTAGGAAAATCATGGCTGTAATTGGGGTATTCTGCCTTGAGATTGGAAGTCGCGTCAAACAATGCATAAATCTGTTTAGCTTTAGGGATCGCTTTCTGAACGCCTTTATAATCAAAGTTTGAATCGGCGATTGGTGAGATGGAAAGGAACGGACGAGGTGCCAATGCCGCCACCAACTCATAAAAATCGAAAGGCATTTTATCTGGATTAAGTCCGATTTCGGAGTCCTTGATTTGCGGCATGTATCGATCGCTTGTCCACCCCGCGATCTTGCCACCATAATAATCATGAAAGGGAGTCCAGCCGCAGCTACTGGCAACAACTTTCAAACGGGGGTCAAACAACGCGGCGAAAATTGCATTGTGTCCCCCTAGTGAATGACCGATGACACCGAGGCGATTTTTGTCGACGCCTGGCAAGCCTTCTAAGTAATCGACGCATCGCAAATGATTGACGATTCCTTGCATCGTTCCCGATTGAAATTGGTCCTCTTCAAAATCGTGATTTGTTAAATCACCGAAGGAAGGATAGTCGGGTGCGATGACAACATATCCGCGTTCCGCAAGCTCATTCGCATATTGTCGGTTGGGTTTTGGTGACATGCCACCAATCAGTGTTTTGCCCGCAGACCCGGTCGGATGTAACGCGAGAACGGCCGGGCGAGTTTTTCCCTCTTGTAGCGATGCCTTCGGAATGTAAACATCTGCAATGACTTTCGATTTTGAAGCAACCGTTATTGAGATGGTTTTCACATCGAATTTTGCGAACGACGTTTGATTGATTTCAGAAACTGTAAAATTCTTGTTTCGGTTTTTGGGGAGACGGCCAGTGACAGATTGCATGCCTTCCAGGATTTGTTCACGACGTTTTTGCCAATGGTCAACAGTTTTGATTCGCTGTTTTGTGCCACCTTCGTCTCTGTAAAATGACAGATCGGAATGTTCGAATTCATCGGGCTGAATCGCGACCGTATTTCTCGTCGACGACAATGTCGAAAACGCAAATGCAATCAACACAAAATAAGATAAAACCACATCATGGGAACGTGATTTTCGTTGGGGTTTTTGAACAGTCATTCGTCTACTTTAATCGGGAGTTGATCCTATTATTGTAGCCCATGTTCGATTCCTGTTCATTCTCAGCCCTTAATTTTGGATTTAAACCACGCTTTGAATATGGAGGGGATCGGTGGGCCATCTATATTCGAATCGTGCGCGATCAATTTGTGAGGCCTTGCATTCGTTATGCGGGGTAAAACCGCTGTCGAATCAAATGGTAAGGACGCACAATCGGTTGTTACGGAAGATGTAAAATATGTCTCTTGACCTGTTGCTGGCCGTAACTAATTCCACTGGAGTGGAACACGTCCGCTGCCGACGTTTTCTTTTTTCGGTCGATGGTGCAACGCCAATCTGAAATGATGTTTCTTGTATGCGGCCTTTTTCTAAACCCCTAGCTTTTACCAACCATGACAATGGCAATCCATTTTTCTTTTGGGAAAAGATCCTTGGGGCTTGGAAAAGATGTTGCGCTCTGGTCAACCAGTGGGAATTGCTTTCACCGCTCTTAAAACGCCTGGGATACATCGATTCTGATGTCGACTAAAATAAACCAAGAGTACCAAGAGGCGACTGCAATATGCACAGGAACAGAAAAAAATGAGACCACGACGCCACGCAAAATTGATCGCATTACTTTCGTTCGTCTTTTTTTTCTTATGCTTACTTCCGGTTCGCTCCAGCAATTCTGTTGCACAAGAAAAATCGCTCTCGGAAAAATCATCTCGTTTGAAAAATGTGAAGCCGAAGCAACTTGAGTATACAAAGTGGACCAAGTCACTCAACGTTCCGGACCCCATTGCAATCTCGTTTGATAATCAAGGCCGAGCCTACGTTACTCAAACAACGCGACGAAAATCAAATGATCTTGATATACGAAACAATCGCGATTGGATTCCTCATGATCTGAGTTTCCAGTCGGTCGACGAAAAGATCAACTTTTATCGTGAACGATTGTCGCCGGAGAACAGCAAACAAAACAAAAGGCGCGTACAAGACCTGAATGGTGATGGAAAGAACGACTACCGCGATCTAATGGTGTTATCGGAAAAGATTTTTAGGATTGAAGACTCCAATGGTGATGGCTTCGCAGATTCATCGAAGTTATTCGCGGATGGATTTAATACTGAGGTCACCGGAATCGCCGCAGGTGTTTTGCATTTTGATGGAGAAGTGTACGCCACGATCGCCCCCGATGTTTGGAAACTTCAGGACACAAGCGGTGACGGCGTTGCGAATCAGCGTTCTAAATTGGTCAGCGGATTTGGTTTGCATATTGCGTATGCGGGGCACGACATGCACGGACTAACGGTTGGTCCTGATGGAAAAGTGTACTGGTCGATCGGTGATAAAGGCGTAAGCGTTTCATCGAATGAGGGCAAGAAATTTCTTTATCCGAATCAAGGATGTGTCTTGCGGTGTAATCCAGATGGAAGCTGCTTCGAGGTCTTTGCGCATGGGCTTCGTAATGTCCAAGAACTGGCATTTGACCAATATGGAAATTTGTTCGGCGTTGATAATGACGCCGATCAGCCAGGAGAACGAGAACGCTACGTTTACATCGTTCCAGGAATGGACGCGGGGTGGCGATGCAATTATCAATACCGTGGAAACAGGTTCAATCCGTGGACGGACGAAAGGCTATGGCAAACCTATCATTCAGGTCAACCGGCTTACATCATTCCGCCGTTGAAATACGGGCCCAACGGTCCAGCTGGTTTTGCATTCAATCCTGGAACAGCAATCAATAATGAATACAAAAACTATTTCTTTTTTACCGGGGCTCCACACGGTGACCAATTTGCATTCAAAGTCGAACCCGATGGCGCGACCTTTCAGGTCATTGATGAACACCGAATTGGAAGAGGTGTGGCGATCGTTGGGATTAACTTTGGGCCTGACGGTGCTTTGTATGGAGTCGATTGGGCAAATGGCTATCCGCTGAATCAAACGGGAGCGATTTGGAAAATCGATGATCCAAATTCTTCAAATTCGAAAATTCGTATGGAAACAAAGCAGCTTCTTTTTGGTGGCTTTGAAAAGTTGAAAAATGAAAAGCTTTCGCTGCTGCTTGGGCATGCCGATCAGCGTGTTCGCTTCGGGGCGCAATTCGAATTGGTGAAACGAAATGAAATCTCTATTTTGCATGAAGTCGCCGCCCAGGTTGGAAATCCGCAGCTCCGTAGGATTCATGCGATTTGGGGATTGGGGCAAATAGATGATCAACAATCAAGGCCAATGAATTGGGCTGCGTTCGCTTGCGACAAAGATTCTGAAATCCAGGTCCAGACGCTCAAGGTGATTTCGGATTTAAAAAACTTCAGGCGGTCGGAAGAGCTCGAACGTGTTTTTAACTCGAGTAATCGTCGGGTTCAATTTCACGTCATGCTGATGCTTCGGAGTCATGGTTCAAAATTCAGAGATCGATGGGGTTTTCTAGAAAGGATTGCCTCTGAAATTGAGATGTCCAACACCTATTTGCGGCACGCTATTTCAATGGCTATGGTTGGCTTGAACGTCGCCGACAAGGTTGAAGAAATTCTGGCGAGTGAATCTGAGGTTTTTCGCATATGTGGCGTTGTTGCCTTGAGAAGCTTGAAGTCCGAACAAGTAAAAGAATTTTTGAAGGATAAAAGTGAAAGTGTTCGAGCCGAGGCGGCACGGGCGATTCATGATGACTTTTCCATTCCAAATGCGTTACCGGATCTTGCTGTAAGTTTGAATGCTCCAATCAAAAACGGAGAGTCGTTTGTTCGACGCGCAATCAACGCTAATTTTCGGTTGGGGAAAAATGAAAATATCTTGCAGTTGACCCGTTTCGCCACCAACGTGAATCAGTCGCCGAAGTTTCGCAAAATAGCAATTGAAAATGTAGGCAATTGGTTGACGGAAGATCCGCTTGATCAAGTGACTGGGCGATTTCAAAAGTTAGACACGACTATGCGAATTCTTGACAAGTCAACGATGGAGGTCGTGGCAAATCGGCTGGGTGAAATCGCGTCGGGGAATCAAGCGGAATTGATATCATCGTCCTTGAAAGCAGTTCGTAGCCTAAAAGTGGAGTTAAATGAAAAGTTTTTGAATGCGATTGTGTTCTCAGCAAAGAGTCCGAGTGAAGCGAAAATCGAGGCATTGGTGTCGCTGAATAAATTTAAGTCTTCGATGCTCCACGGGGCAATTCGTCATGCACTTAAATCAAGCGACGAGGGACTGTTCTTGACTTCGCTGGGACTTTTTGAAACCACCGAACCAGCTCAGGCGTTTGCAATATGGAAACGCAAATATGAAGCAACAGATGATATGCGATGGAAACAGATTTTGTTGAAATTTGCCGCTGATTTTGATTCCCAACAGAAAAAGCAGTTTATCCTCAAAGAATTTGAGTTGACGCTTGAGCATTTGGATTCTCATCCCCTTGCTCTTGATTTACTTCAAATCGTCAGTGCCGAATCGAAAAAGAATGAAGCGGCGATGACGCTGTTGAAGGAATATCATGCTCTGGTCGGCGAACGCGAAAAAGATAATGCATTGTTCAAATATGCCGTAACTCTCAATGGTGGAAATGTAGAGCGGGGCAAATCGATCTTTAATACTAATATTGATGCCCAATGCGTTCGATGCCATCGAGTGGGCAAATCGGGTAGCGATGTCGGCCCCAAATTGGACGGGATTGCAACAAAACGAGATGCGAATCACCTGCTTCGCGCAATTGTATTTCCCAGTGCTGATATTGAACCCGAATACAAAACCATGATGGTTGCCTTGGATTCGGGAAAGCTAATCAACGGAGTCAAAGTCAAAGAGACGAACGACTTTCTAACGATCGCGGATCATCAAGGAAAGACGATAAAACTTAACAAAGATGAAATCGAGCAGATCGCTGAAAAGAAACAGTCAATCATGCCTGAGATGACTATGTCGCTTTCTATGCCCGAAATTCGAGATTTGCTCGCTTATTTGAAGTCGCTTATTTGAAGTCGCTGAATTGAAGTCGCTGAATTGAAAGCGCTGAATTGAAAGCGCTGAATTGAAAGGGGAAGATCGAATTGAGCACTAGAGAGTGCTGCCAACACACGGGGTGTTTTCAAGCGTCGTTTTCTCTTTTGGTGCGTTAACGATTCAGTCGAGTGCAGAGATCGAACGTGTCGTTGAAGATTTTTTCTCGGCCGGTTGGAAGAAAGAAACTTGCTGCACATCCAGCGATTTTTTCTTGTTTTGCGTTCCGAATCCCGGCCATTGAATACCGCCAACACTAGCAAATTCATTTTTTCTACGGTTTCTCTCCAACATTACCGCTTTCCCAGTCAGACGCCCAAAGATTCCCCCGGACACTCTTAGCAGCGGAGTCGTGTAGAAGGGGGCGCTCGGAGAAACCGTTACGACAGAAAGGGTTTCTGAAACGACGGTGGAACCGAGCCGCGAATAAACCATTGGATAAAGCTCGCTTTCCAGATCTTCATTGAGGTGAACATGGGCAAATGTGACCACGTCGGAACTGGCTTTGATGTTGTGATAGAGCGGAACAAACGGAACGTACTGCAACATCGCATACGCGCCAGTGCCGACCTTTGCTGGCCCAAGGTGACGCTGTTTTCGGTATTGCTTTGCGAGCGACGATTCGTAGAGTGCTTGCAGCGGACGAGTTGAGTTCAAATGCAGCGTGTTTGTGAAAGGATCATAGTGATCCGTGTGGAAGGCTCGCATGGGCAAGATTGTGTATCGAAGCCAACCAATGGTTCCACCTGTAAATTTCCATAGTGGAGAGATACGCTCGTTCTCGTTGAGACGCTGCCATTGTAATTTCGGGTCGTATACACGTACGTCGATATTAAGGTCTGATATTCCGTTGGAAGCCAGGTATCCATCGGCGAGAAGCAAGGCCTGTTCCCGTTGTGTTGCGGATTCATCGGGATCGGGAATAGGAAGGCGAAAAAGCTTGCGGATCATTCGCCGAGGCGTCTGTACGATCTTCTCGATTTGGTCGATACGTGGTTTTTCACCACCAACTAAAAGAGTCGCTGAGCTCTCCTCTGAAATGGGTTGGTTTGCAAGGTTTGGGTTGTCGAATCCATATCGGTACGAATCGGAGGCACAGCCCAAGAAGCTAATCGGGACAGAGCAAAGCAGGCCGCCTAGTATCAGGTTCGTAAATGAATTGCGCGTGAGATAGCACACCACTGGTGTCGAGCTACTCATGAGACAGACCTTCCTTGTAACGTTTCATTACCCCCGACAAAACCGCACAAGGAACGAGAAACATTCGTAATCCCACCCACTGGGGATTACCAATATTATCGGCTGCGTCCATTATGATTATTTAGTTGCTAGCTACTTGTCGAATGATTGTACGGTTTGCGTGACTCGTTTTCTTTCGACGTGATAATGAGGTTGGTTTCAAATCTCGGGCACAAAAAAAGCCAGCTCGATTGAGCTGGCTTTGAATTCCGTTATACGGCTAGGGAGCAAATGGCGACTACTCGTCGGTCGCCTCGTTACCGGCATCTTCACCTGCTTCTCCGCTGCTTGACTCTCCGCTACTTGATTCTCCTACACCAGCGGCGACAGGCTCGTCTTCGGGCACGCTTTCGAATACGCCGTCAAAACTCAGATGCTTGACCTTGCCTTTGTCATCTTTTTTGACATCGACCATGATCTTGTTCTTTCCTTCGAAGGTGCCCTGAAGCAATTCTTCAGAAAGTGGATCTTCAACATAGCTCTCCAGAGCGCGACGCAGTGGTCTAGCACCAAAATCGAGGTCAGTTCCTTTCTTGATCAAGAACTCTTTCGATTCGTCTGTCAATTCGACCTTGAAACCACGCTCTTCTAGCCGGCTTAGCACCTTCGCCAATTCGAGATCGACGACTTGATGAAGATCTTTCTTCTCCAGATGTCGGAAAATGACCGGTTCTTCCATCCGGTTAAGGAACTCAGGTCGAAAGGCCTTATTGATCTCGTCAAAAACTCGCTCTTTCATACTTTCGAAAGTCCCGTCGTCGCCGGGTACTTCGAAACCAAATTTCGATTCGTTCTTGATTGCGTGAGCACCGACGTTGGTGGTCATGATCAGGATCACATTACGAAAGTCAATATTGCGACCGAAGCTGTCGGTAAGTCGCCCCTCTTCCATCACCTGCAACAACATGTTGAAAATGTCTGGATGTGCTTTTTCGATTTCATCAAGAAGCACAACTGCATACGGCCGACGACGAATTTTTTCCGTCAATTGACCGCCTTCTTCGTAGCCGACGTAGCCTGGAGGGGCACCGATCAAACGAGAAAGGTTATGCTTTTCCATGTATTCACTCATGTCAATGGTGATGAGAGCATCCTCATCGCCAAACATGAACTCGGCAAGACCTTTTGCTAGTAAGGTCTTACCAACACCTGTCGGGCCCGCAAACATAAAGCAGCCGATCGGACGTCGTGGATCTTTCAGGCCACTTCGGCTTCGCCGAACAGCCTTTGATATCGCTTTGATGGCATGGTCTTGGCTGATAACTTTCTTGTGTAGCTCATCCTCCATCTTGAGCAATCGCAGGCTGTCTTCGGTCGAAAGCCGAGTCAACGGAATACCTGTCATTTTTGAAATGACCTCTGCGATCACTTCCTCATCAACTACACCATCAACTTCTTTGGACTTGTCACGCCAGTCACGTTTGATCTGCTCACGCTTCTTTTTGAGTTTATCTGCCTGATCGCGTAACGCAGCCGCCTTTTCAAAATCTTGATTGGCAACTGCATCCTCTTTGTCTTTGTTTAACTGCGAGATTTCCTCGTCGATATCCTTCAGATCCGGCGGACGAGTCATGGTGCGAAGCCGCACTCGGGCTCCCGCCTCATCAATCACGTCAATCGCCTTATCCGGTAAGCATCGTCCGGTAATGTAACGTGCCGACAGCTCAACTGCTGCTTCAACAGCATCGTCGGTGATTTGAACATTGTGATGCTTTTCGTACCGTTCGCGGAGTCCTTTGAGAATCTCAACGGTTTCCTTGTCACCGGTCGGCTCAACGATGACTTCCTGAAAACGTCGAGCAAGCGCATTGTCTTTTTCGATGTACTTCCGGTATTCATCAAGCGTTGTCGCACCGATGCATTGGATCTCGCCTCGAGAAAGTGCTGGCTTTAAAACGTTTGCAGCATCGATGGCACCTTCAGCACCACCAGCACCCACCAACGTGTGTAGCTCATCGATAAATAAGATCGTGTTTTTGGCGCGACGAACTTCGTTCATTACCGCCTTGATTCGCTCTTCGAATTGACCACGATACTTTGTGCCTGCCACCATCATCGCTAGATCGAGTACAACGATTCGCTTTTCAGCGAGGATTTCAGGAACTTCCCCTGCGATCACGCGTTGAGCAAAACCTTCGACTATAGCCGTTTTTCCAACACCGGCTTCACCAAGAAGAACTGGGTTGTTCTTCGTCCGTCGACAAAGGACTTGGATTGCCCGTTCAATTTCATTCTGACGACCAATGACAGGATCCAGCTTGTTCTGTTTTGCCAATTCGGTAAGGTCTCGACCAAAGCTATCGAGAGCGGGCGTCTTCGATTTGCCTTTTCCCGCCGGGGCTTCACCCGTTCCGCCGCCGTCGGATCGACCTCGCGTCGAAGCTTCTGCGCCTTCCATTTCGTGGCCAAGAAGATTCAAAACTTCTTCGCGAACGTCTTCTAACTTGAGAGATAGATTCATCAGAACCTGAGCTGCGACACCCTCTTGTTCACGAAGTAGGCCAAGCAAAATGTGCTCGGTACCTACGTAGTTGTGATTCAAATTGCGAGCTTCTTCCATTGAATATTCAATGACTTTTTTCGCCCGCGGCGTTTGTGGGAGCTTGCCCATGGTGACCATGTCCGGTCCGCTTTGAACAAGCTTTTCAACCTCAAGTCGAATCTTTCGCAGGTCAACATCAAGATTTTTGAGAACATTGGCAGCGACTCCACTGCCCTCTTTTACAAGGCCCAGCAAAATGTGCTCGGTGCCGATGTATTCATGGTTGAATCGTTGCGCCTCTTGATTGGCCAGTTGCATGACCTTTCGAGCGCGATCCGTAAATCGTTCGTACATGAGTCTATCCTTGGTGGCGGCGTATGTTTGTTAGTATTATCGGACTGATCGTTGATTTGGAAAAGTGGTTCGATCCAAAGTTTTGTATTTGAGAATGATTTCAACCGCATAAATCTCAGCCGGCACGACGGAATTCCGCAGTGGCCACTTCGGCGATTTCGTTGTCATTATCTAATTGTTGAAAATTTTCGTTTTCTTCATTTTTCGACTCGCGAAGTTCCTCTTCCAGTTCGGAAAGCAACCTTCGCTCGTCCTCAATTTGAAATTGCCATTTGGTCACTTGATCAAATTTTTCAATCAAATCCAAATGTCGGTTTGCGTGTCGAATTCGGCCGCGATGTCGAAAAATCGTTGCCAGATACAAACGGGCATCCAAGTCACTCGGGCGTAACCAAATCAATCTCTCAAAGAGATTTTCGGCTTCATCTAAATGTCCCTGGAGGTATTCCGACTGAGCACTGACAAACAGGCGATCGAACTCCTCTGCTTTTTCGCTGTCCAATTCGTTTGCAGTGGAAACGTTCGCATCCGCATCATTCAGAAGTATTGCACTCGACCAGATCAAACCGCAGGCAATCCAAGCCATTATCAAATAAGCCTTGGAGATGAGGTCGGTTTGAACGTACGTCGCGATCAAAACAAAATTTAGAAGTGCGGCAAATCCAACCGCTTTCGCCAATCCAAGCCAACGCCCATGCAACCAAAGTTGCGGCAATCCTGGCCAAAGTGTGAAAATGATTGGAATGCGTTGCATCCAAATTTGCTCCGGAATCCGTTCCGACTTCTAACGATTGGGCGTTTATACGCCCTCGAATTCTACATCGCGGTTATAAGGGGAGCAAGGTAAACTGAGCTGCCAAGGCACTTCAAACACTTTTTTAGGCCAACAAACCCAATAGGTAGAATCAATTCGATTTTCTACTCAAACCGAAAAATCGGCTTGTTCACCCTATAACGCAATCCAAAAATATCATTTTCTGTGCGTAGCATTTCTCATGCCGGACGTAAATTGCACGCATTTTCTCGACCGAGATGGTCTTATCGCCCGGTTTTTCTCGGGTTTTATGCAATGTGGGAAGCACCGCAGGGCGAAATACGGCATGTCTAAAGTTGTCGGTGGTGATGGATTGTCAGGCTTCTGACAGTTTGACAGATTAAAGGCATGCTATCACAAATTGAAATCAATCATGTTTTTCGAATTCTGGACGCCAACAAAAATCGGGCGGTCGAGGGTCTTCGAGCGGTCGAAGAATTTTTTCGTTTTGTTGCTTCAAACGAAAGGATCACGCAGAAATTAAAGGAATTTCGTCATTCGCTTTGTGCTGCATGCCGCGACCATGCGGACTCATGGTTGTTGCAACGGGACAGCAACGAGGATGTGGGTGGCAAGATCCAAGGCGTTGATGAATACTCTCGATCAGATTTCGATGCAATTATTGCCGCCAATCTATCTCGGGCGGGCGAATCGCTTCGTGTGCTTGAGGAGTACTCAAAGACGTTCGAGTCGTCCCTGGGTGCGGCCATCGAAAAGCTTCGCTATCAGTTTTACGATTTAGAAAAGGAGATAAAGCAGTTTGTCGCAGTGCATAAAAACCTAAGCGGTCGTTTTTTATATGTTTTAACATCGGCTTGCGAGTCAGCGGTTGAATTCGAAACTCGGATCAAAGAGCTTTGCGAATGCAGCGTTGGAGTGATTCAATTACGTGAAAAGAATATTTCCGACGGTGAGCTGCTCGAACGAGCCAAAATCGCGTCGGGTATTTGTAAAACGTTTCCAACTTTGTTTATCGTCAACGATCGACCGGATATCGCTGTGCTCTCAGGTGCAGATGGCGTTCATGTTGGACAAGAAGAGCTGCCCATCAAAGACGTGCGACTCATGGTCCCAACCTCAATGTTGATCGGTGTTTCGACGCATTCGATTGAGCAAGCCCGTGCTGCCGTGAAAAACGGAGTTGACTACATCGGCGTCGGGCCAACCTTTCCCTCGAAAACCAAATGCTTCTCTGAGTTTAAAGGCACCGAGCTGCTAGATCAGGTCGCCAAAGAGATTTCAATCCCAGCTTTCGCCATCGGCGGAATTAACTTGGGGAACATTCAGAAAGTTGTTGACGCTGGTATTAATCGTGTCGCAGTTTCCAATGCAATTCACGCCGCAGAATCCCCGTCTGAAGCCGTTGCTGCTTTTACGCGGGTGCTAGAGGGGTGCAGTAAGTGAAGCGAGAAAAAGTTGGAGGCAAGCTACGCCATTTCTGTTCGCAGTCACTGCCGTCCACCTTTTCAATTTGGCCGCTGGCTGAATACGCTCAATTACAACCGTTGCTGCCGTTTCCTCAGTCTTGAATTAAAGACTGGATCTAGCAATTCTGGTTGCCCATTTTCACGATTTCGCCTTTTTTCTTCCTCGCCTTCAGAATTATTTCGATGTCGCCCTTTGGCCGAGCCGAAACCCCCGCAACCATTTGGACTTCTTTCGTCGAATCTTTAAGCGAGATTTCATAGTGTCGTAAAACATGTACGAGCACCATTTTTAGTTGCATCAAGGCCAATGAATTTCCGATACATTGGTGCCCTCCCATCCCAAAAGGGAAGTAGGAAAACGGCGATATTTTCTCTTCCATTTCCGGTGCGAAACGATGCGGGTCAAATTCGTCAGGTTGAGAGAAGAATTTTGGGTCTCGATGAGTCACGATCGGACAAATCAACGTCAAAGTCCCAGCCGGAATTCGAAATCCTCCCAATTCAGTTGCCTCGACGGAATGTCTGGCAAACAACTCCCAAGCTGCCGGATAAAGACGCAAAGTTTCCTTGATCACTTGATCGACATAAGTTGCACCGGATGAAAAAATCGAGTGTCCCTCGCCCCATTCAGATTCATTCGAAATTTGCCTGCTCAATTCGTCTTGGATTTTTGGATGTCGGGCAACGCAATAAAACAGCCAGGCGAGTGCAACCGACGTCGTGTGGAAACCTGCCACGTACATCGTCAATAACTGATTGACTGCCTCTAGGGTAATTGCCTCTCGCGATAAATTTGTTGGGTGCGATCCGGAGTGCGGGCAATCAGAATGTAATAACAGGTCCAGCAAGTCCTCTTTGCGTTCGCCCGATTGTAAACGCTGCGAAACGATCTTATCGAGCGAATTCCGCAGGATCGCAATTGACTCGCGTTTTTCTTTTTTCATTTTCGACGGAAACCAATCTGGAGGACTGATTAGCGAGCGAGACTCATAGTGAAAGATGTCGGAGTAGATTCGGACTGCTTTCGCAATTGCATGACCGGGATTCAGCTCGACTCCAAAAAATCCTTTGCCCATGATGGCTTGTAACAGCGTTGTCATTTCCTCTTCAACACGAATGCTTTTTTGTGCTTTCCAACGGTCGATCATTGCAAGCGTGTATCGAGACGTCAGGTCACCGTAAACATCGACTTGGTTGGACCGAAAGACCTTCTGGATCTTGATCCGCTGCTCCCGCCATTGCTCACCTTCGGTTACCAGCAACCCACTACCCGTTGCCTTCCGCAAATGGTTAGTAATACGGTCAAATTTTGGGAAGTTTTCCGATTGACGCACCAGCACCTCACGAATCAAGTCGGGGTGGTTGATCAGGATTACCCGTTTCGTGAAAATCCTGAAGAAGCTGATATCGCCGTAACGTTTTGCTAGACGCGTGGAGAACTCAATCGGGTTAGTTCGCAGCTGGATGAAGTGACGGTAGGTGAATCCAACGCATGCGAGAAAGTTGATTGGACCGGGTGGTAGCTTAGGCATGGCCTCTGGTTTATTGTTCGGATCTTGCGAGGGAATCTAAGGAAGGCAGATTGGCGATGATCTTATCACGATCGCCAATGTCGGAACTGGGCAAGAAGCCTAGAATCGGTGCTCTATTTCGGGAATGTTTTTTGATCAGGCTGACCAAATAGGTGGGTTTTACGTAACGCACCCAAAATAGAAAATCGCTTCCAAAAGTTGATATTTGTTTAATTATCGTCACCACGAGATAGCGGCGGCAAGCGTAATTGTTCGCTTTTGGATCGGATTGTCTAAAAGAGGGGGTTATGCAATGCATCCACCGCATTTTTCTCGGTCGTGGCGGCAAACCGTTGTCGAAATCGCGAGCGATTGACGCCTTCCTTCACCGGCTTTCTACAAACTTCTTCTGAATGCTTTTGTCGGCCGTCGTTTTCGTTTTGCTCAAACGTTAGGTTCTTCAGCAAAGTTTGTGGGTGAAATTTGGGAAAGTGTTCAGGCGAAAAATCGCTGGTTGGAAGTTAACAAGACTTGGGTTTCGTTTTAAGTAACACGATAAACCCGCTGTTTTTCCTGCGTTTTTGCCTTCGCCGGAGCCAGCCTTCGTTTGCTCGCCAGATTCTTGGCACACGATGCTGGATTCGTAAGACGGCAAAAACATTGCCTGCGTTGGAAAGCCGGAGAAAGGTCTCCTCATCGTAAAATCGACCCTCACCCACAAACTTTGCAGAAGAACCCAAACGTTAAGTCTGCTTTACGTGACAGGATTCATAAAAGTCGGTCGTTCTAATTTGTTGTTTTCTAAGTAGCATTCTTCTTGAACGGTTGATTCTGTTTTTGGGTTCTTGTCGGTCTGATTGGGGATCAAACTCTTGATTGGTCGTTAGTCGCTAACTCAATTCGAAGACTTGATCAAGGGACTGGGATACAAGCTCCGTCGGCGACGTCAGGACGATCGTCATTTCGCTCTGCGCATCTAAAACGCGATGCATTGTTTCGATACCGTCTTCATCAAGTTCCGCAAATGGCTCATCTAAAAGTAATAGTCTTGGTTGCATGACGATTGCACGCGCAACGGCAACACGTTTTCTTTCTCCACCGGAAATTGAATTCGCATCGACATTCGCCAACTTTTCGATCCGAAAAAGTTTTAACATTTTCTTCGCGGTATTGACTTGTGATTCTCGAGTCTCCGATTGGTTTTTCAACCCATAACCAATGTTGCTCTGCACACTTCCTTTAAACATGAACGGATTCTGGTGTACGAATCCAATGCGTCCGGACTTGACGTTGCAATCGAAGTCGCCAGTGAATTCTTTTTCTAAACCAGCAAGCACACGCAGTAGAGTCGTCTTCCCTGACCCGTTTGACCCGATCACAGCAACTCTTTGCCCTGCCGTCACTCCAAAGTAAGAAACGGTGCAGATTGTTTTAACGCTCTTTTTTACCAATAAGTTTTTGACTTCGATCATGATTTTCGCTCGCGGCTAAGGAACCCTGCAGCAAGCGTGATCGTTAAGGCAATGAACAAAAGGATCATTCCCATCGCAAGCCCTTTCGCGAATTCGCCCTGGCTGGTTTCGAGCGCAGTCGCGGTCGAAAGCGTCCTTGTTCGTCCCTTTAAGTTTCCTCCAACCATCATGGCAATCCCTAATTCTGTCACGCAGCGGGCGAAAGCAGAAAGTACGGCCAGGGTGACGCCGATCCGAGCTTCCGACAAATAGGTTGTCCATCGCTGAAATCCATTCGCCCCAAGCATTCTCGCCGTTTCAGAAACCCGCGTGTCTAGCGATCCGATGGCTCCGTGTGATAACGAAACAATGATTGGAAACGCAAGAATGAATTCTCCGGCCACAATCGCCCAGGGTGAATACAGGACCTCCAGTCCACCAAGTGGGCCTTGCCGAGACAACATGGCATAACAAACCAGTCCGATGAAAACGGTTGGAAACGCCATCGCCGCTCGAAACAGCTGAACTACAATGCCTTTGCCAAAAAAACTTCGTCTTGCCAGCCAGCTTCCCAGAGGCAGTCCGGTTGCGGCAGCAAGGAAAACGGCAAAGCATGAGATCCAGACCGATCGAAATGCAGCATCCAGCACTTCGACGTCGCCCCGAAAGACGATGGATGCTGCTTCGTTGAGACCTTGCCAAATGTATTGCATCAGAGGCTGAGACGGTAGAAATCTGTTAACACGTCGAAATGGATTTTCTTAAAGAACACGAAATGGCCAACTATGGTTTTGAGCCATCAAAATGTGCCGGGTAAAAAAGTGGCTCGCCGTCGACTCGAAAGTCTTCGATCATTTTCTGCGTACTCGTGGAAATTAAAAACTCAATCAACTTATCCGCCAGTTCGCTTTCTATCTTTCTATTTTTATTCGGATTGACGGAAAGGATTCCGTATTCGTTTCGAAGTTGGTCTGACTTTTGTGCCAACGGTATCAGCTGGACTTTTTTTCGCATGGCGAGGTAAGTTCCTCGATCGCAAAGGATGTAGGCTTTTTTTTCGTTTGCGATCACCAGCGAGGCACCCATCCCCTGTCCACTTTCCAAATAAGATTCCCAATTTGGCTGGATACCAGAGGCGGACCAAAGTTCAAATTCGCGTTTATGTGTCCCGCTATTGTCGCCTCGCGAAATCCAGATCGACTTTGACGCGGCAATTTTTTTTAAAGCATCAATTGGATTCAGCCCTGATACGTTCGCGGGATCAGATGCTGGCCCGAGGATTTCAAAGTAGTTATGCATCACCTCTTCGCGTCGCATGCCATGCCCATCGTTGACGAATTCATCTTCGTCTTTGCGAGAGTGAACCCAAACAACGTCGACGTTACCTTCCCTGCCACTAGCTAATGCCTTTCCTGTTCCCGAAGCGATGACCAGAACGCTCGCGTTGTTCTCGCGTTCGAAAACGGGAATAATGTGGTCGACCAATCCAGAGTCCCTTGTCGAGGTCGTGACTGCCATCCTTAATTCGTGTTTCGCATTGGCGATGGATTCCGCTTCTGAATTACGACACCCTGAACCGCAACAAACGACAAGCAGCGCTAAACCGCTTGTCAAAATGTCGAGACCAAACTGTAGCCGGCAATCCGCAAATTTCAAGTTAAGCAACATGAATACCTGGACCGATGAAATCAATAACTAATTCGACGATTATATCACCGACCGATGCGACAAGAATGGCTCATCGAAATCGCCCGAATCGAAGAGTTGTGATGAAGCAAACTTGGCGTGATTTACTGTTTTTGCATTGGAAGGTCGATCCGGATATGCTGCAAACCACATTGCCGAAGGGATTGCAGGTCGACACATTTGAAAATGAGGCTTGGGTCGGTATTGTTCCTTTTTTTATGGACAATATTCGGCCGTCTTTTTTGCCACCCGTTCCCGGTTTGTCATGGTTCCTCGAAACGAATGTGCGTACCTACGTTTTTGACGAAGATGGAAATTCTGGAGTTTGGTTTTATTCCCTGGACGCGAATCAGCGAGTTGCGGCCGCCCTTGGCAAAGCCTTGTTCCGTTTGCCGTATCGATACGAAAAGATAACCGCAACTTACGGGGTATCAACTGTTGTCCCAATGCCCATTGGCACTACGGCGAAATCCGAGTCGTGGATCGACTACCGATATGCAGGCAATCAATTTGTTTACCGCAAGGAGTCGCAAGAGTCGCTTCATCTGGCAGAGCCGGGAACCCTGGAGTTCTTTTTGTTTGAGAGGTATTTGCTTTTCGCTGAAGGAAAAGATGGCCTCAAAATTGGCCAGGTTTACCACACGCCTTATCAAATTTGCGAAGCGAAATGCGAGAATGTTGAGACAGACCTGTTTGCAAAATTTTCTCTCGAGGATCCAGGAAAATCGCCCGATCTCATGCACTTTTCGCCCGGCGTTCAGGTGGATGTGTTTGGTCTTTCTGAGAGATTTGCATAGTCGAGCGTATGCTTGAGGCGTTTTTGAAATACAGGTCGTACGATAAAATCGCCAATGGTGAAATCGTTCGCGAAAAGAATGAATTGGTGAGCGTCATTGCGGGACATTAACGTTGCGGTACGTAATCGCTGTGGTACCGCAAACAGGATGTAAACGCATATCAACTGCGCGGAAACGTGGGCTTTGTCGAAAACCGGATTTGCTCAAATAAACGGCGACGTTCTTTTTTCTTTCTGCTACCGATGGTCAGAGGTTGCAAGCCCGAAAGCAAACTGTTCGACAGAGATTTTCTGCAGCATTTTGACAAAGGTGAAGTTCGGTCCGTTCTACTGACCGGGTCGCCAAAATCCAGAGAGGGGCGTATTTTTACTTTTGATAAATCGGCAAGTAGTGATACTTCACTGACAAGCTAAGAACAGCCATCGAAGTTCCATAGACGTTGCCAATGTTGGATTCTGAACCATTTCCAGACGTCCACGATCCGTTTCCGTTTTGATGCTTCAACAAAATGTCTGCTACTTTCTTTTCGGCATTCGAAGCAAGTTCGCCGCCACGTTGGTACATTCCCTGCGCGTAATAGTAAATGCCGTACGACCCAAATCGTTCGTTCCATTTGATCTCTTTTTTCGAAAGCCACTCGGCTGCACTTTTGACCAATGGCGAGTTGTACTCACCGCAAACCTGCATCGCCAGAAGCCCGGCAGCCGTCATCGTGAAAGTCGGGTTACGCTGCTGGGGTTCGTAGCTGAAGCCACTCGGCTTGGCATCGGGCAGTCCATTGCGATCCAAAGGAAGCGCATACGAACGCTTTAGATACTCGACGGCGTCGCGAATGGCGCTGGCTGGCACCTGAAGACCGTCGTTCTTGGCGGATCGCAAGGCCATCAATTGCCAAACCGAAACTGAAAGGTCAGCATCAGACGAATTGGGTTCATATCTCCAGCCGCCACGGTACTGAATGTCACGTTTTTTTTCTTTCTGAGAACTCAAGATCAAATCGATTCCTTTCTGACAGCGATCATGAATCAATTCGTCCTGTTCGTCTGAAGAACCCATGCCATGCATTTCGGTTAGCATCAAAGTCGTGATCCCATGTCCGTACATGCGCGAGCCATCTTTTCGACCGAAATAGCCCTGTTCATCCATGCGGTCTGCCTGCAAAACAAACGTCAATGCCTTGTTCATTGCTTTGCCTTTTGGCGATGGATCGACAGGTTGAATTCCGACCGACGCCATTGCCATGATGGAAAGCGACGTCATGGTTGTATCATGCCCCCGATCGAAAATCGCACCATTGCTTTTTTGCTGACCTACGAGGTAATCGATTGCCTTGTCGATTGCCCGATCGGTTTCGTCTTTCTCAAAGGCGTTAATTTTTGCAGGCAATAGAGAGGTCTTTGTCGCCGTATCGACAGCCTTTTTCGCGGCAGAGGAGTTCGGTCCATCCTGCGCAACCGACGGTGATGCAAAGCCAAAAACAAAACACGCACATGCAATCGCCATGCAATAAACGGTGGTTCGGCTTGATATTATTGTGTGTGTTGCTTGCTGAAACTTCATTTCTTTTTCGCTCGTTCAGCTAAGACTTTGAAATACGCTTCAACCTGCTTGCGGTATTCAGGCGATACGGTAGCCGATTGACGGGAAGATGCCCCGTCAACCGATTTGTCGCGAAGTTTACCCCAGTCTTCATCGTCGTTTCGATTGACAGCATTGATTTGAAAGTCGGCGTTCGAACCGGGGTTCGCGGAAGCTTCTGAAAACGCGTTGAATCCATTGCTTTCTGATGGATTGAGCGCTGCTTGCATTGATTTTGAGGCTCGTTGGCTGGCGGCGGATCGAGCGCGTGCCATCGCGGCTTGCTGTGCTTGAGCCGCCTGAGCCAAACTACTTAGGCTTGGCGAGGATGTTGGCGCCCCAGTCTGATTTGCAGCCTGTTGACTGGAGTCGGACGTTTGCGATTGCGCCAATTGTTGATCAAGTTCATCCAGTGTTTGAGCAAGTTGCTGGCCGCGTGCAATTTCCGATGCTGATTGTTGGCCCTGAGTTGGTTGAGCCTGCGATTGCGGTGACGAGTCCTTCGACGACTGCTGTGAAGACGACTGCGGTGAAGAGTTTGCTTGCTGAGACGATTGAGGCACACTGCCCTGCCCTGAATCAGCCATTTGTTCGGATGGGGTGCCCGCTTCTTGACTGCCCGCTTCGTCAGCCTGCGCCTGTTGATTCGGCTGCGCCTGTTGATTCGGCTGCGTCTGTTGATTCGGCTGCGATTGTGCATTCAACTGATCAAGGGTCTCGGACAGCTTTTTTGCCTGGTCAGAGAACACTTTTTCGGCGGACGCAACAGACTTCTGGGCTTTTGCATTTTGCTTCCCAGATTTTGCTCGGCTTTCCGCCGGCTGGTTTTTCGGTTCCGTGGGATTGCTTGCGTCGGCTTGTTTCGCCGCATCGGCCAACTGATTTTGCGCGTCGGTCGATTCGTTGTTTGCAGCCTGCTCAACCTCCGATGCTCTTTTTTTCAAAGTCAAGTCAGCAGTCTCGTTTTTCAGTCGCTTTTCGTGACGAGCAGCCCGCGATATCTCCTCCGCCGTTTGCTTCACATTGCCAGTGATTTGTTCCTGCTGTTTTTGAGCATTGGCAAGCTGAGATTTTGATGCAATCAACGGCGTTTCAAGTTCCGCCTTTTTCAATAAAGCCTTCGATTTTTGCTGGAGTGCCTTCGCAACCTCTAATGCTTCAGAACTGTATTGCTCCGCCAATTGGGCAGCAGGGTTCTTTGCATTGAGTCCGGGATTCGGCTTTTTTGCGATTGCCTCCGCCTCGGCACGCACCGCATCAAGCTTCTTTTGAGCCTCTGCAGCTGTCGCCTCCGCCTCGGCTAGTTTCTTTTGGCCATCTGATTTTTTCTTTTTTTCATTTTCAACGATGCGTTTGCGATTCGCGTCGTCAGGTGTCTTTGCGAGATTCGCCTCCGCTCGTTTCAATCCATTGTCAAAATTCTTCATCTGGTTTTGGGCATTTCGGACACCCAAATCCTTGTTTCGTTTCTCTTGTTCAGCATTGCGGACCAACTGCCGCGTCAAACGTTTCTCCTGTTCGCGGAACCGTTTTCGCGACTGCTCTAGAGTTTGCCTTACTCGCTGTAAATCAGCAGGTTTATCATTGATTTTGTTTTCTTTTGATTCCGCCGACGCTGTCTTTGCTTTTTCAAATGCTTCACTCGCCTTTTGGATTGCTGAGTCCGCATCTTTCGCGATCTGTGAAAGGTTCGACATCAGCTCATTTTCGTTTGTATTGGTGGCTCTGGATGCCAATTCATTCAGCTTTTGTTGGGCATCGGTAAGTTCTTTTCGTGCCGATTCAGCTTGTCCCTGATTTGCCGCTGAATTTGCCTGAGCCACCAACTCTCGAGACAGTTGTGATGCTCGATCACCCAGTTCCTTAAGTCCGTCTACGAGTTCTTTTTTTTCGTCTTGCAGTAAGCTGTCCGACTTCTCGTTTTCTCTTTGAATGCGTTTGTCTTTTTCTGCTGCATCTTTCAAGACGTTTTTTGCATTTTCCAATGATGACTTGGCGATTTCAGAAAGCTCGTTTTGCATCGCGGGATTGGTTTCCAGTTCGGCTTCCAGATCTTTTAACAAATCGGCAGCGTCTTTATTCGCCATCTTTGCAAGCTGCTCCGATTCGCCGAACTGCTGATCTATTTCACGCTGGGTACCCATTTCGCGTTCGAATTGACGTAGCTGTTCACGTGATTGGGCAACATCCAAACCGGATTTTAGATCGTCGAAATGCTTGGCTACAAATTCCAATGCCTTTG
This sequence comes from uncultured Pirellulaceae bacterium, assembly GCA_905480545.1. Classification (GTDB taxonomy): domain Bacteria; phylum Planctomycetota; class Planctomycetia; order Pirellulales; family Pirellulaceae; genus JABAAE01. Next base: position 907 of record CAJQQR010000284.1, on the reverse strand, counting down.
CTGTTTTTTCCTGTTGATCCGCCGTTTGCGAGAGCTCGAGAATTTGCATTGCTTTTGTCTGCTGCTCAGTCGCACTTCGTAACAAACGATTCATTTTCTCCGCAGGCTCATTAATCATCGCAATGCTGTCGTCGGCGTCGCGGGCCCGCTCCCGTTCATCCTCTTTTAAAACATTCTGTGAATTCGCTTCCTCAACAAGTGCCTCGTAAAGGTCCTCAAGCCGCCCGTTAATTTCCTGTTGATTTTCCTTTAGCTTGGAAAGACTTGCAGTGTCTGTCTGGGGAGTTGTTTCTGTTGCTTCCGCAACGCTGAGTGTTTCATTTTCCAACTTGCGGACTTTGTCCGCCGCGGCGTTTGCCATCTGCGGAATCGTCGGTGCATACTTGGCAATCGTTTCCCGAGCTTCCGCCAACGCTGGCTGGATGGAGTCAATCTCCAGTGTCAAACGGTCGCGGATTTCAATCAGCTCGCTTGCCGCCGATCGGTTTTGATCGCGTTTCCAACGCCTCTCTGAAAGTTTTTCATTGGCGTCTCGTGTCGCCTGGCCCCAACGCAATTCGTCTATTCTGCCTGCAACGTTCTTTTCCAGTTTGGAAGCGCGAGCACTGAGCGAACAAAGCTCCAGGCCATAATTAACTACGTCCCATTGGCGTGGATGGTCGATGTTTGCGACAGGGTCCTGTGACGCCCATCGCTCTTGATTGACCAATCCATTGACGACCGTTCTGGTTTGAACCAATTGATTCCCAGCTTCCAAAATTCGAAATGCGGATCCGATCTCCTCAAAGTGTTTGGGGCGTTTCGATTCCTGGCTGGTATCAAGTAAATGTTGTGAAAGCAGCCATCGTGCCGCCCGATTCGTCAGTCCGTTATCGGCCGCAAACCGCGAATTCGCATCTTGACGATT
>CAJQQR010000283.1 GCA_905480545.1 uncultured Pirellulaceae bacterium | reverse complement strand
TTGCCGGATCCAATTGACCCATCTGACCCTGACAGAATCGAATTTTTTGTTTGTGAGATCGCGTTGTCTGGTTCAGACTTGTCGCGCGATTCGATGAACCAATTCGATGGTTACAACGCCTATGCAAAACCACCTTTGGAAGAAGAAGTCAGTTTTCGAATCGAACGCACGCCAATGATTTCGACGCGAGACTATGTTCAGCTTCCAAAAGGAACCTACATCAATCTTGCCGATTCCGGATTCGTGATTGATGACTTTGGTTTGCCCAACGATAGTGATCTGCGCGGTAGTGGAGCAGAGTTCAGGAGCCCGGTCGGCGTCAACAAATCAACACCGATCATCCTTACGTTTCGCAAAGATGGGTCCGTCGATCGGGTGGATTACCAATTGAATACGGGAACGGCCTACACGAATAAGAGCCAATTTCCGCCCTCTTCGATGTACTTTCATATCGCCAACGAACGCGAAGATCTTGATCGCAGCGTGAGTCCACTTGAAGACCTTGATTCGCTTTGGGTGTCGGTTTCTCGTTCGGGCGGATTGGTTGCGACATCCGATTCAGCGGGTTTAGGCACTGCGGTCAATGCTGTTGATACTCGCGCAAGCTCACGCCGTATTGCACGGGATGGGCAAAACATAAATGCGAACTAACCGAACTCGGAATTCACGCATGATGAAATCAAATACAAAATTACGCCGCGGTATCACCATTACCGAAGCTTTGGCATCGATCGGTGTTGCAGCGGTTGGACTGTTTGGAGTCCTGGCGGTCATTCCTTTCGCAGCGCGACAAGCCGAGGTTGGACTTGATTTGGATTTTGCTGTGGCGGCCGGAAAAAATGGCTTCCATGATTTTGAAGCTCGCGGGATGGGCGATCGCGGCGTCTGGCGAATTGGTTATGCCGAAACCGCCGGAGTGCCGGCGGCTGATTTCAATCCAAATGCGTTCACCAATGTCAATCTAACGCCCGCTGATCGTCTCGAAACGGTGTGGGGTAATCGGGTGATTGTCATTGACCCACTGTTTTTGAAAGTGAATGAGGATTTACTTGATTCGGAATTTGCCATCGATCATTTCCCACTGGGTAACTTCGACGTTGGAGATATGGATCCAGATGACTTGAATGACATGAAAACATCGCAAACAGCGATGCGAGTGAATGTGGCCGCCAAGACCCGTTTTCGAAATGACATCTTTCAAGCAACCAACGTTTTGACTGATGATCCATTGGCGTACAACTTCGCGCAAGCTGTCAACGTGTTTCAACACCAGGATGATTTGTCGTTTGGCGAATCGGAAGACAATTTGCTACTTCCCCCACAGAATTACAAGCTGATCAATCCTGCACAGAGTAATCAGGATGTGACCAATCGAATGAAACGTTCGTCATCGGGAAAAATTTCATGGATGGCGATGATGGTTCCCGAAAACGGGAATCCATTTCTTTACCGGGCGTACATTGTTGTTTTCAAAAAGCGTCAATTACGATTCAAGCGAATCTCGTCGACTGATAACCTTGGAAACATTACCCAACAAATAGCGGGCGAGCGAATCTACGATGCTCTACCTGCGGCGGGTAATCAGGGCATTGGCGGCGGCGAATTCGATTTGACTTTGACGTCAGGAACCTTTGCCGAGAATAAAAGTCCGCGGGCGGGTGACTGGATCCTTCTAACCGACAACGACGAAAACTATCGTTGGTATCGAATCAGTCGAACCAACAGTGACAATGCACCTGACCAACTGCAGGTTTCACTGACGGGTCCAAATTGGAATACCACTCTTGCCAATACGCAAGCCATCGCTCTTTCCGGAGTGATTGCTGTTTACGAAAAAACGATCCCAATCGAAAACAATTCGATTTGGTACCAGTAACTTCTCTTCTCATTAAGTCCACATCCTGGAATCAAGATATGCGCGTGACAAAACAACGACGTGGAATAACGTTGCTTTTCGTTGTCAGCATGATCGTCATGTTTATGCTGCTGGGCACCACGTTCCTGGTGATTTCGTCTCAGTACCTACGCAGTGCAAAATCGTATTCGCGCAGTGAGGTTTTCCGGCTTGATCCGATCAGCGAGCTGGACCAGGCGTTTTGGATTCTACTTCGAGACACCACCGATCCGGATTGTCCCATTCGTGGCCATTCATTATTGGCGGATCTTTATGGATGGCTTCATGGATTTTCAGGCAGTGTCGAGTCGGCGCAATACAACACGAATGAGCCAGGACAATTTTTCGTTCAATTAGAAGTCGAGAATTGGCAATCGTTTTCAGGATTAGCGAATCCAATTGGAGAGGTTCAAAGCTTGCTTGCGGGGCGTGTGATTACGATTACCTCTGGCGAAGCGAAGGGGATGGTGGGGAGAATTCTTGCCAACGATCCACTGGATCTGGCTACCCCTCCAGCGACGTTGACATTGAGTGTGATTTTTGAGCGAGATCGTTCGTATCGCAACAGTGCAACAGCGACGACCAATTTCCTCACTAGTTTGCAAAACTCAACCTTCATCGTGAACGGTCCGGCGTTTCAAGGAAAAGGTGCCGGTTTTGATCCGGGTAAGGCTTCCAATCAGGCAGCATACAATCCGCAGGCAACAACGCCAAATCAGGAGGGGATTCCGACTAATGACTTCTTGACTGATTATATTCGAGGCGTGGGCACGGTTGACCAAGGGGACGTAAACGAGACTTGGGACGCCGCCGATTATCAAAACATGTGGCTATCGGCTCAAGTTCCACAGATTCGGACCATTCGTGGAAATGATTTCTTTTATTCGGAAGACTTGCCAGCGTTTTATCGTCCGAATTTAGCGAATGACGGTGGCTTTCG
>CAJQQR010000282.1 GCA_905480545.1 uncultured Pirellulaceae bacterium | reverse complement strand
CTGAGTGGTTTAAGGCACGTTGCAGCCGCATGCGTGAGAGCGTTAACCGTTAAATGCCATCACTTCGTGATTCAATTCGTATTGTGGAACTCAACCACGGGCTTACGCCCGTGGCTTTAGGATGGCACTGCTTCGCAGTTTAGAACTGGTAAAACATTTGGTAAGCTCCTGTTCGTAGAGCGTGCATGAGCGTGCATGAGCGTGATTGACGGCTTCACCGCAATTCCGTTCCGACAAGCGAGCGAGAATCGCGTCGGTTTTCGTGGATGTTTTTTCCGGGGCAACACGACCCACGCGGGGCAAGGTAGGCAAACTAGCAACGATAAGAATTTCATGCATTTTCGTTGCTTGGGGATTTGTCGCAGGCGGGGAAATGGTCGCGCGTATTAAATCACGCGTATAAGAACGCGATGACTAAATTGTTGGTCGGAAATCGTCCTCGGGCGAAATCGACTTCGCAAAGTCGGCCAGTAAGTCGGCAGCGTGATCGATGTCATCGAGCGAAATGGTTTCGACAGCACTGTGCATATAACGATTTGGAATCGCTACCAAGCCTGATGCGACACCACCACGATTGACCTGCAGCGAATTTGAATCGTTTGGGGCAGCGCGACCCAGTGCCGAAATTTGATAAGGCGTTTTTTGGGCGTCACTTTCGCGGACAAGCCGATCAACGACTTTGGGATTCATGTTCGGACCCCGGAAAATTACAGGGCCTTGTCCCAGATTGATCTCACCTTGTTGCCGCCTGTCAATCGTAGGGCAGTCGGTGGCATGAGTCACATCCACGGCGATCCCGACATGCGGATCGATCGAATAGGCGGCAGTTTTCGCCCCGCGTAAACCGATTTCCTCTTGAACTGTCGAGGCGACGAAGAGAGCGCATCTTAGATCGGTTCCGGCCCGTCGCATTGCTTCGATGCAAACCCATAGACCGGTTCGGTCATCCATCGCTGGTGCATTTGCGTAGCCATTTCGAAGTTCCTGAAATCCAAGTTGCAGCGTTGCAGAATCACCGATTGTGACCAACGACTGGGCCTCCGCTTTGTCCTTTGCACCGATGTCAATCCACAAGTCTACTGCCTTGGTAATTTGTTTTCGTTCCGCTTCATCCTGGAGGTGAATTGCTTTTCGCGCGATCACCCCAGGAATATTTTTTAAGGTCTCTCCGTCGTTTACCCAAACTGAAACGCGTTGACCCACCAGTTGATGTGGATCCCAACCCCCCACGGTTTGAAAGTAAAGGAATCCTAAGTCATCAATTTGCGATATGATCATTCCAATCTGATCACAATGGCCTGCATACATTACTCGAATAGGCGAAGACACGTTCTTCTTTAGAATGACATTGCCATGCAGGTCGGTTTCAATCTCATCGGCAAACGATTTTGCATACTTTTGCACCGCTTTTTGTACGGGCTGTTCGTATCCTGAAACGCCAGGTGTGGTGACAAGTTCTTCTAAAAAAGCACGAGCTGAATCATCCATTTTGCGAATTCTGTTTATCTGTTAAAAGAGCGTTTTGCGTATTCTATCGGTTCAGACCGTGAACCATTCCGTTGGGCAACGGTTGCTCATTTGCTCAATGATTCGAGGTAGTCGATCGCGATTCGAAGTTGTGGATCGTCGACGTTTTTGAGCTCGGCGTCAACATTGCCTCCGATATTTTTTCGATCACGAAGGTTTCGGTAACGCATGACTTCGATCTCTTGTTCGGTCGTTAAAGGCAACGCGAAACCCGCGTCTGGGCTGACGCCCCATTCGTCCTCTTCCTCTGCACCTTCTGCACGATGAATGTTTTTTCCGCTTGGTCGCCAGTAGCTCGCGGTTGTAATTTTTAAGGTGCTTTTTTGGTTTTCCATGGGGATGACGTTTTGAACCGTGCCTTTTCCCCACGATCTTGCGCCGCAAATGGTGGCCCGATTATGGTCTTTTAAACAGGCAGAAAGAATCTCACTCGCACTCGCGGATCGACCGTTGATCATTACAACCATAGGAATGGTCTTGTCGAATTCCAAAGTGTCGGTCGCCATAACGGACAATTCAACGTCACCATCACGACGACGCGTTTCTACGATTAACCCATTATCAATAAATTTATCCGCCAACTTTGTCGCGATGTCCAGCAAGCCACCCGGGTTGTCGCGCAAATCAAGGATCAAACTGCTGACTTTTCCATTGATCGCTGAAAGCGCCTCCGACATTTCTGCATCGGATTTTTTTCCAAACGTTGATAAACGGATGTAGCCAATTTGCGGATTTTCTTCCAGTTGGAACGTCCAGTTTAGTGACTCGTCTCGGTAGTCGCCCTCGACGGACGCTTCTTCGACGATCGCCCTCTGAATGTCAGCGGTTTGGATTTCCGATTCGCCACGATGTATAAATTGAAGATTCACCGTTTGTCCCACTGGGCCTTTGATCATGCTGATGGCTTCATTGCGAGTCATTTCGCTGGTCGGGTTGTTGTTTACGGCGGTGATGACATCGCCAGGTAGCATCCCGGCCTCAGCGGCAGGAGTATTGGGAAGTGGCGTGACGACGGTGAGTCCGGTTTCGGTGTTACCCTCGACAATAATTCCGATGCCGCCAAATTCTTGGTCAAGCGACTCCTGCATCTGCGTCGATTCTTTTCCGTCGAAGAAAGCAGAGTGCTCATCGATCTGGGCAACCATGCCCTTCATGGCCGCGCGAAAGAGTTCCCGACGTGAAAGTTTCTTCAACGCCTGCTCTTCAATAATGGTCATTGCTTCGGCAATTGTGTCGCTATACCGGTTTTTATGGAACTCGGAATAGCAAACTGAAGAAACAATCAGGCACGCGGCGATAATAAAAATGTTTCGTGTTGGCACTTTTTTTGCCTGCAAACAATGAAAAGGCTACTTATTCATCCCATATTGAAAATTCTAACGGTCGAGAACCCCATGTTCAAAGCGAAAGAACTTTCGAAAACCAAAGCTTTCGTTAACAATGGTAAGTTCCGAAGTCCAATCGCACCAGTGAATGCTGCGGTTGGAGAATGATCCGAGACAGTGAATCATTTAGCCAAATTGCTTTCGATTCGCAAATTTCCTCCCTACAAAAATAAATGACTTGGGCTTCGGTCCTGACAGGACTGAATTTCCAAAAGGAGAACAATGGGTAAACCAACCGGCTTTAAAGAATATGATCGAAACACTCCTCGCGAACGAGATCCGGCACTTCGGATTTTGGATTGGAGCGAGTTTAGCCATCCGATGCCGGTTGCCGCGTTGAAGAATCAGGGCGCACGTTGCATGGACTGCGGTGTTCCTTTCTGTCACACCGGCGATGTGATCAAAGGCATGGCGACAGGCTGTCCTTTGAAAAACTTGATTCCCGAGTGGAACGATTTAATCTACCGGAATAAATGGAAAGAAGCTCTCGATCGTTTGCATAAGACGAACAACTTTCCTGAGTTTACGGGCCGAGTTTGCCCTGCACCCTGCGAAGGTTCCTGCGTTCTGGGGATCAACGAACCAGCGGTCACGATCAAAAACATTGAATGCTCGATTGTCGATCATGGATTCGAACAAGGCTGGATTCAACCGCATCCACCGTCTGAACGAACGGGAAAAAAAATTGCCGTCATCGGCTCGGGGCCTGCTGGGTTGGCATGCGCCGCTGAATTGAACAAGGCTGGACACAGTGTCATCGTCTACGAACGATCGGATCGGATCGGCGGTTTGATGATGTATGGCATTCCGAATATGAAGCTGGAAAAGTGGGTGATTGATCGTCGTGTTCGCATCCTTGAAGAAGAAGGGATAACGTTCGTTGCCAATACCGAAATTGGAAAAGACATCGATGCCGAGAAAATCAAGTCTGAAAATGACGCGGTCGTTCTGTGCGTCGGTTCGACTCGCCCTCGTGATTTGCCAATCCCAGGCCGTGATCTAAAAGGCGTTCATTTTGCGATGGATTTCCTGCATGCAAACACGAAGAGCTTCTTGGATAGCACTTTGGCTGACGGCGAATACATATCGGCAAAAGACAAGAACGTCATCGTGATTGGTGGTGGTGATACCGGCACAGACTGTATTGGGACGTCGATTCGGCATGGCTGCAAAAGTTTGGTGAATTTCGAAATTGGAAATCGTCCGCCGGATTCACGCCCTGAAGACAATCCTTGGCCACAATGGCCGCGTATTTTCCGCGTTGATTATGGACATGCCGAAGCACGAAAGAAGTTTGGCGCCGACCCCCGTGAATTCGCGATTGAAACCGTTGAATTTATGGGAAATGAAAATGGTGAATTGACCGGTTTAAAGACGACTGCAGTGGATTGGTCGAAATCGGTGGAAGGTGGTCCGCCGTTTTCACGTGTGGAAAACTCAGAGAGAGTCTTCGAGGCGGAGATCGTTTTATTGGCAATGGGTTTTGTTGGACCCGAAAATACATTGTCTGATCAATTCGGATTGGAGTTGGATCCGCGAGGTAATTTCAAGGCCGAGTATGGCGAGTATTCGACGAATGTGCCGGGTGTCTACGCGGCTGGTGATTGTCGGCGTGGACAAAGTCTGATTGTGTGGGCGATCAACGAAGGACGAGAAGCGGCGTACGCGTGTGATTCATTCTTGATGAAAAAGTAACATTTTAGTGTGGTGGTCGTCCGATCTTAATGTTATTCCAATGGCTGGGGATCGAGAGTTTGTTAGTGCGCGGCCCGTTGGGCAGGAGCGAATGAATTGAATTCTGATTGAAATTCAATTTGATTTTGGTTTACAGACAGGATGTAAGGGTAATGTCATCGCTTCGCGATTGGGGAGTTGGTGTTTCGCGAACCATGGGTTGGCACCCATGGCTCCAAGATGTCACTGCTTCGCAGTTAACGGCAGGGAATCGATCGGTTCAAATCGCGATCTAGGGGGCTTCATCGCGGCCCGCTGGGCACGCGGTTTGACACAACCAGTCCGCAGCAAAAACAGACTTTGG
>CAJQQR010000281.1 GCA_905480545.1 uncultured Pirellulaceae bacterium | reverse complement strand
CCCACGGCAGGATAAATATCAATTTCCCAAAGCATCTCGATTTTGCTTTCCTTTTTCCAGTAGTTTAACGACAGAGTCCCAATCCTCTGCCTCAATTGCGTTCTTGATCTGTTCGAAGGTCGCAAGAAAACGGTCCATTGCTTGCCGAACCGAATCACGATTGTGAACCAAAATCTCCTTCCACAAAAGCGGGTTGCTTTTAGCGATTCGCGTCGTATCTCGCCAGCCGGTGCCGCAATACTCAACTTCGTTTTTCTGTAGGGTTGCTGACAAAACCGCGGAAACGACGTGCGGCATATGGCTGGTCAAACCCAGCAATCGATCATGTTCTTCTGGTTCAAGTCGAATTGTTCTGCAATCGAGCGCTTGCCAAAGTCTTTCGATTTGTTCCACCGCGGTCAGATCGGTCGATTCCGAGGGGGTCGAAACGAATAGCTTGTCGGTAAAGATGGAATTGGGCGGCGTGATTGGACCTGTTGTATCGCCACCAGCAATGGGATGCCCCGCAACGAATCGATGATCGCAGTCCGCGAGAAGTCGATCGGTTTTGCTTACGATCTCCGATTTCGTGCTGCCGATGTCCGAGACGATTGCGTCCGGAAACTTTTGAACGCAATCCGCAACGATGGCTGGAACGGTATCCACTGGAGTGCAAACAAACATCATTTCAAAAGAATTCGCGGCTTTACTATTTGAATTCGAGTTTCTATGTGATTCAAAGAGCTCGTCCAATGAAGTGACGCATTGGGCATATGAGCCAGTTTGGAAAGCCTGCTGCAGGAACTTATGGTTCGATTCGACACCGTAAATCTCGTCCACGATGCCCTTCATGCGCATTGCCGACGCCAATGAATTTCCCATAAACCCAGTTCCGATGATGGCAATTTTTTTAAATAGCGACATGAAATTGGGAGCGGTGAACGGAAACTTGTATTTTAGCTGACGGAGGTTATTCCTCCAATTACAACAAATTATCAAAACGCGAAATGGTCCGTTCGAAATTTTAACGAAACTCGTCTAAAGTAGATCGTTTGAAATTAGTTGTACGAATCCAGAAAGCAAATCAATGAGCGACGCTCTGAAACTTCACTTGGGCGTAAAGACAGACCCGATCGAATATCGTTATTCGCATCCATGGCTTTTTTCGTTGCTTGCCGATATTGGAATTGAGTACGTACAGATCGGAACTCATTTTGAACTGTACCAGCTTCCTGATGAATTCTTCTATCAAGTAAGAGAAGAAGCGGAGTCGGCCGGCGTTAAGCTTTACAGCACGTTTACGGCTCACCGAGAATTGGGTGGATTCTTTCGACAGGAGCCCGGCTATGAGGCGGTGGCGCGTAAGAACTTTGAGCGTTACATCGAAGTTGGCGGTATTTTGGGCGTGAAGAGTGTCGGCTCGAATCCAGGTGCCGTGATGCGAGATCGAATGGAATACAAGGCGGCGGGGATCGCTTGTTACAACAAACACATGAAGGAACTGCTGCATTTTGCCAAGGAAAAAGGGGTTGATTGGCTGACGATTGAGCCGATGAGTTGCCTCGCGGAGCCGCCCACGCTCCCATCAGAATGTGCCGAAATGGGGCGGGAATTGACCGAATATCATCAGGCCAACGCAGATTCGACCGCGAAAGTCGGCTATTGCTCCGATATCGCTCATGGTTACGCGGATCAGAATGGCACCGTGGTTCACGATCATTTTGACTTGTTTGATGCAACGATCCCATGGTTGTATGAGGTTCACCTTAAAAATACGGATTCGAGGTACAGTTCAACATTCGGTTTTAACGAAGCCGAGCGAGCCAATGGGATCATTGACGTTTCGAAATTCCGAGAACGATTGATGGCCAATGCGAGTTTGCTTCCCGTCCAGGAAATGGTTGGTTATCTGGAGATTGGCGGACCGAAGCTGGGACGTGATTACAGCGATCATCTTTTAGAAGGTTTGTTGCGAGATTCATTTGATCACTTGAAGGAAGTCTGGTTGGAGGGAGGGATTGTGGATTCGGTCTCCAGCAATGTCGTCAACATGCATTCTCCCGAGGAGAAACCGAGTGGTAATGGAGTTCATATCGAAAATGGCTCCACAAACTTCGCAAATGCCAAAGTGTTAGTTGCGCCCTCGATGATGTGTGCCGATCAGCTCAATTTTGCCGCCGAATTGGACGCGGTGAAAAAGCTATCCTGCGATATGTTGCACATGGATATCATGGACAGCAAATTTGTACCGAATATGGCGATGGGTTTGGGAGTACTGGAGCAAACTTGTGCGGCCACTAATTTGCCGGTCGATGTCCATTTGATGGTCGATGATAATGATTTTTTTGTTGACGCAATGAAGAACTGGGATGTTTATCAGATTTCCGTCCATTGTGAATCGGCTTTGCACCTTGATCGGACGTTGGCTATGGTTCGCGAAAACGGTGCAAAGGCCGGAGTGGCACTGAATCCTTCAACTCCAATAGATATCATAGATTATTTGATTGAACGCATAGATTATGTTTTGATCATGACGGTAAATCCTGGATATGCTGGACAAAAACTAACGCCTGCTTCTATTCGGAAAATCCGAGATTGCCGCAGTAAACTGAATTCCCTGGGACTGGTTGATATGCCGATTCAAGTTGATGGCAATGTCAGCTTTGAAAATATCCCAAAAATGGTTGCAGCGGGCGCAACCAATCTGGTTGCAGGGACCAGTAGTATTTTTCACAAAAGCGGAAGCCGTGAAGAAAACATGGCCCAGATTCAAGCCTGTATTGAGGAAGCCAAACTGGTTTCAATTTAAGCGATGCGGAGGAGGGTGGATTGCTCCAGTGGTGCTGGTTCTTGCCGACTGATAAACGAAAATGTTCAACGAAAAAGCAACGATGTCAGAAAGTTCAATGATGGAAGCGATCGTGCTTCATGGTGTCTCCGACTTGCGTCACCAGCAGGTTCCCGTTCCGGAAGTTGGGCCCGGCGAAGTGCGTGTTCGCATCGGTTTTTGTGGGGTCTGCGGCAGTGATATCCCGCGTTGTTTCGTAAAAGGTACCTACCATTTTCCAACGATTTGCGGTCATGAATTTGCTGGAACCATCGAATCGATTGGTGAGGGTGTCACGGATTACGTCGTGGGAGATCGTGTGGCTGTTTTTCCGCTGCTTTGGAACGATGATCACCCAGCCTGTGAAACCGGAAAGTATGCTCAATCCGAAGGTTATGATTATTTAGGTTCCCGCAGCGACGGCGGTTTTTCAGAATACGTGGTGGCTCCGACGCGAAACTTGTTGCCAGTGCCAGGCAATGTTTCGCTTGAGGAGGCGTCTATGACAGAACCCGCCGCCGTGGCGCTTCACGCGGTTCGACGTGGTCGAGTTCGACTGGGAGATACGGTTGCGGTTTTTGGCTTGGGCCCAATTGGGTTGATGGTGGCTCAATGGTTGAGGGCCTCCGGCGCTGGGAGGATATTGTTATTTGATGTGCTGGATGAAAAGCTTGATGTTGCAAGAAATCTTGGATTTGATCACGTCTATAATAGTCGTAACGTCGAACCCGTTGATGCCGTAAACGCGGTGACCGATGGAAATGGCGTTCACCTGGCAATCGAAGGGGCGGGAGTTCCGCCGACCATGATCGCGGCGTTGCAGGTGACTCGCAGGTCAGGACGCGTTGTTTTGCTTGGCAACCCAGGTTCGGACGTGACGATTCCGGCAGCTTTGATCTCGCAATGTATGCGTCGCGAAATCGAGATCTTGGGGACCTGGAACTCTGATTTTAGTGTCTACAGTGATGACGATGACTGGAGAACGGTGTTGTCGGCCATGAGTAGTGGTGTCTTGAGTTTGAAACCGTTAATCACTCATCAGGTGCCCATATCTCAGGGCATTGAAGCGCTTGAGATGATGCGGGACCAAAGTGCGTTCTTCAATAAAGTCCTGATTCATCCTTAATTTTGACTGTCGAATGATGTCTGAGCAGCTCCCAAGCGAGTCGATTCTGGTTGTCGATGACGATGACAATTTGCGAACTCGGATGGCCAGGGCCTTCGAAAACCGCGGGTTTCGAGCAATGGTCGCCAGTTGCTATTCCGACGTGGAATCGGTGTTGCAAAATGAAACCCCAGATCGTGCCGTTATTGACTTGAAAATGCCGGGGCCGTCAGGGTTGGATGTGCTCAGGTACCTGATGGACCGATCGCCGAACACCAAAGCGGTGATCTTGACCGGCTACGGAAGTATCACCAATGCGGTTGATGCCATTAAGATTGGTGCGGTCAATTACGTGACAAAACCGGCAAACGTGGATGAGGTGTTGGCCGCGTTTAGCAAGCCTGCCGGAATAGCAGATACCGCAAGCGACGCATTGCATCCGCAGTCCTTGGCTGAAGCTGAATGGGATCATATCCAGAGAGTTCTCCACGATTGTGACGGGAATATCTCGGAGGCGGCAAGGCAATTGGATATTCCGCGGCGGACTTTGCAGCGTAAGTTGAAAAAACTAGCTCCATAACCTTCCTGTGGGGCTTGGTTCTGGACCATACCCCCCAAAGTAGTGCGACGTTTATTCGCGTCGACGATTGTTGTTAAATGGCTTAATATTTGACGATCAATACTCCTCCGCTTCCGGCGAGCTTGTATTCAGAAGAGTGCAGGGATTTGCCGTTTGGGAGACGCAAAACACGGGTAATGAATTTTTTGGTAAACAATGGCAACTGACGCAAATACAACTCAGCTAGACGGCTTTGTTTTCCCGGCATGGGTGAACAAGATGGTGTTGTTGGGCTTGGCGAGTGCAGGATTGATTGGTGGTTATGTGGCCACGGTCGGGTTCTTCGCGACGCATCCGAAAGTGATAAACGTTGGGCACATGCCCGAGCAGCCGGTTCCTTTTAGCCATGCTTTGCATGCTGGAAAGTTAAAGCTTGACTGTCGTTACTGTCACAACACGGTCGACAAGGCGGCACATGCTGCGATTCCTCCAACGGCGACTTGTGGAAATTGTCATGGCGGAAAAGATCGCGTTAAAGAGGGGGCGACCCTTGCTGCGGTTCATTTGAAAAGCGAAAAGTTGACGAAGGTCCGGGAGAGTTTGGAGAGCGGCGAGCCGGTCGAGTGGCTTCGCGTTCATGAGTTGCCTGGCTTTGTCTATTTTAATCACTCGGCGCATGTCACCCGTGGCGTCAGTTGCGTTGAGTGTCATGGGCGTATTGATAAGATGGAAGTTGTTTATCAGGCCAAGCAGTTGTCAATGAAGTGGTGTTTGGACTGTCATCGAAACCCCGATGAGTCGCTGCGTCCCGTTGATCAGGTCACGAATCTGGGCTGGGATCCTCAGGGTGAAGAGCTCAAGAAAGTTTATGACGAAGAGCTTGAGAAGGCGTTTGGACACCTTGGGCGAAGCGTTGTCGGTGATAGCAATGACCTAAGGCTTTTTTATTACGATGGTAAGGCTGGAGCGAGTAAGGCTGGTGAGTTTGCTGTGAATCCACTTGTCAATAAGCAAAATCTTCAGCACGTATTTGCTGAGAAGATTTTCGGTGAGGATCCAAAGTTGGCGGATGGCGACGGAAGTGGCGATATCTCCCTGGCGGAGGCGCTCTTGTATCTGAAGGATTGTCGAAGTAGTCCGACTCGAAAAGATCTAGGCGTTCTGTTGAAGAATGCTTACAAAATCAAACCTAAACAAAACTGTTCGACGTGTCATCGATGAGCACCGCTGAATCAAAACAAGTCATTTTTCGTAGCTTGGACGATCTCGAAGAGACTCCGGAGTTTCGCCAGTTCGTTGCTAGGGAATTTCCAGAGGGTGTCGAGAATCCGCCTGATGGAGTTACGCGTCGTCGCTGGATTCAGTTGATGGGAGCTTCGGCGGTATTGGCTGGGGTTTCGGGCTGTCGATTTGAGAATAAGAAGATCACGCCGTATGCTTTTCGTCCGGAGGATCGAGTTCCGGGTGATACGCGAGAGTTTGCCACGACGATTGAATGGGCCGGTGCGGTGCGTCCGATGTACGTAACGAGCTATGATTCTCGCCCAATTAAGGTTGATGGCAATCCCTTGCATGAGGAGTCTGGCGGTTCGGTGCCTAGGGGTCGGCAGGCTCAGGCGGTTGCTTCCAAGGGGACGTCCGATCTTGTGAGCCAGGCATCGGTTTTGGATCTTTATGATCCGGATCGTAGCCGAGGTTGCTTGGAGAAGGTGGGTCGCGAGTTCGAATCGCGAACGTGGGCTGACTTTGCGGCGGCTGTGGGTTCGCTCGACTTGGCAGCGTCCGGCGGCGAGGGGTTTGTTGTGTTGTCTGAGCCGACTACGTCAAAGGCGGTTTCGGCTTTGAAGGATAGGTTTGCGGCCAAGTATCCTAAGGCAAGGTGGTTTGATTATTCTCCGGTGAATTCGGACAATGAGGCTGCGGGGTTGAAGGCGGCGTTTGGAAAGTCTGTTCTTCCTCAGTTTGATCTGTCGTCCTCAGAAGTGGTTGTTTGTCTTGACGCCGATCCGCTAGGGTTTCACGCATCTTCTTTGAAGAACTCAAAGGGATGGGCTGCTAGTCGGGTGCCCTACAGTGCTCGGGTAGCTCACCGGCCGATTGGGCGGTATTACAGCATCGAAAGTCAGTTTACGATCACCGGTATGAACGCCGATCATCGTTGGCCGATGAAAAGTAGTGTGATTGGTAGCTTTGCGGAGAGCTTGCGATTGCAAGTGGAGAAGGTTCGCGAGGCAGGAAATCCAATTGATCCTGTCGGGTCGGCAGAAGAGCAACGGGTTGCAATTTTGGCGAACGAGTTGGTTTACGGGATCAATGATATTACTCCGTCCTCGAGCGGAAAATGTGTGGTGATGGTCGGTGCGAATCAGCCGGCTGAGGTTCATCAGGTCGCTGCTGTTATCAATGAGTTGATTGGCAGTAAGTTGGTTTCCTATGTGTCCGTGCCTGAGTCGGCATCGAATTTGGGTTCGATCGGCGAAGCGGTTGAGGTTCTGGATTCTGGCGTTGTTGAGAATTTGTTGCTTATTGGCGGGAACCCGTTGTACGATGCTCCGGCCGAATTGGGATTTGGTTCAGTCTTGGCCAAAGCGAAGAACAAGATTCATTTTTCGATGGCTGCCAACGAGACGACTTATCAGTGTGACTGGCATGCGAATATGGCTCACCCTTTTGAGGTGTGGACGGATTCGGTCGCTTATGATGGTTCGCATTGCGTCGGTCAGCCGATGATTGATCCGTTGTTTGACTCAAAATCAACAGTTGAGCTGCTGGCGATGTTGGTTGGGGAGTCAAAGACTGGAATGGAGTTGGTCCGTGGAGCGTTTGGTGACCTTGCTGAGACGGACTGGTTTGAAGCGGTTCATGACGGGTTCGTGAAGGGCTCTGCTTCGGGTGCGACGGCTGTTTCGCAGCCGGTGGTTCCTGCAGGTTTGGATGCTGCGGCATGGATGGCCGAGGACGATTCGATCGAGGTGGTGTTTACGCCTTCTCGATTGCATGATGGTCGCTTGGCGAACAATGCTTGGATCCAGGAAGTTCCGGATTCTGTTACCAAAGTGACTTGGGATAACCCCGCGGTTGTTAATCCGAAAACAGCAAAGGCGTTGGGGGCCAAGCAAAACGAAAAGATAAAGATTGAGGTTGACGGTCGTACGGTCGAAGCCGCGGTGTTTATTCAGCCCGGGCAGGCTGAAAATTCGATCGGAATTGCAATCGGTTACGGGCGAAAAAAGGTTGGTCATATCGGTGGGTCGATTGAGAAGGGTATCGATCCGGTTGGTGTCGACGTTGGACCGCTCCGCACCTCTGAAGGATGGGGGATGCGAAATGGCGTCAAAGCGACCGGGACGGGTTCGCGATATCGACTCGCATCGACCCAGGATCATCATGCAATAGATCCGACCGGCAAAGCGGAGATCGGCTCAAGGTGGAGTCGCTTGATTTACGAAGGCACGTGGGAAAGTTACGAAGAGTTTGCTGATACGATTATTGGCGGTGAGTCAAAGTCCGAAGGTGCAAAGTCCTATTCGGAACTAAAGCCGGACGAAGAAGAGAAGAGAGAGCATTGGCCGGGGCATCACCACCTTCACTTTGAAAACGTCGATCCTATTCCGCGTGAATGGAAGTACAGCGACGAATTCAAATGGGGTATGTCGATTGACTTGAACAAGTGCACGGGCTGCAATGCTTGCGTGGTAGCTTGTCAGGCAGAGAACAATATTGGCGTCGTTGGTAAGGATGAGGTCGCGCGGGGTCGTGAGTTGCATTGGATTCGAATCGATCGATACATGGCGGCCAACGAGACTTATCACAATGCGGGAAAGATCTTGGACGATCCGGAGCCGCGGATTCGGACGCAGCCCGTTGCTTGTCATCATTGTGAGAATGCTCCTTGTGAACAGGTTTGTCCAGTTGCGGCTACGGTGCACAGCGACGAGGGCTTAAATGATATGGTCTACAATCGCTGCATCGGAACACGATATTGCGGCAACAACTGTCCCTACAAAGTTCGTCGATTCAATTATTTGAATTATTCGGATGCGGTAACGTTTGTGAAATATCCTTGGGCGGACAAGTTGTCTCAGGATGACATCTCTGTGAAGAAGCTGGTGAACAACCCAGAGGTTTCAATTCGCAGTCGTGGTGTGATGGAAAAATGCTCCTATTGTGTCCAGCGGATTCAAAACGGAAAAATCAAGGCGAAAGCGTCTGGTGTGCCTTTGGGTGGTGATGATATCACAACGGCTTGTCAGGACTGTTGTCCAACCCAGGCGATTTCATTTGGGAATTTGGGTGACAAAAACAGTCAGGTTTCAAAGAATCATCAGGACGTACGCTCTTATGTTTTGCTCGAGGAACTGAACATCGGCCAGCGGACCAAGTACATGGCTCGCGTGATTAATCCGAACATGCAA
This sequence comes from uncultured Pirellulaceae bacterium, assembly GCA_905480545.1. Taxonomy (GTDB): domain Bacteria; phylum Planctomycetota; class Planctomycetia; order Pirellulales; family Pirellulaceae; genus JABAAE01. Next base: position 4,581 of record CAJQQR010000281.1, on the reverse strand, counting down.
TGGCCGGTCTATGTGCTCGGTGAGGATGGTGAGCCCACGTTCCTTCGGTACGATCAAGTATTTAAAGAGCCAAGTCATCATGGGGCCCATGGCTCTCATGACGGTTCTGGCGACCATTCCGAAGATGGCGACCATTCAAAAGATGGTGACCATCCGAAAGATGGTGACGATCACTCAGGTGACGATCATTCAAAAGATGGTGGCGAAAAACACGAAAAAGAAGAATTAAAATAGTTCGCAATGACGTGGCGGTAGGTCGCCAAGCGATCAATGTGAAAAAAGTAAACACGAATGACGCATAAGCTTTAAGGCTCGGAAAATTAATGGCCACATTAGCTGACCAACTTAACGATAACACGATAGAAGATCCGGGAACTCGTGCACCTTTAGTGCTCGGGGGTTTGGATTATCAAGGCATCACCGACACTGTCGCCGACGTGGCGTACGGTCCAGCTCCCCCCAAGGCATGGTTTATTGTTCTTGGCGTATCTGCATTGTTGATGGGGATTCTGTTTGGGTGTGTTGGGCATCTCATCATGACCGGCGTGGGTGTATGGGGTAACAACAATCCAGTGTTTTGGGGTTGGCCGATTGTCAACTTCGTTTTTTGGGTTGGTATTGGTCATGCAGGAACGCTGATCTCTGCGATTCTGTTTTTGTTGCGGCAAAACTGGCGAACCAGTATTAACCGTGCTGCAGAGGCGATGACGATTTTTGCGGTTGTTTGTGCTGGGCTTTTTCCCGGAGTTCACATCGGGCGTGTTTGGTCGTTTTATTGGTTGTTTCCAATTCCGACTGAACATCTTGCGATGTGGCCGAACTTCCGCAGTCCGCTGCTATGGGACGTTTTCGCTGTATCGACATACGCAACCGTTTCATTGTTGTTTTGGTACATGGGGATGGTGCCAGATATTGCAACTTTCAGGGATCGGGCGAAAAACAAAATACAGAGGGTGGCCTACAGTGTCCTGGCATTGGGTTGGACTGGATCGGCACGCCATTGGCATCGCTACGAAATGGCGTATGTGATTTTGGCGGCTTTAGCGACACCATTGGTTTTGAGTGTTCATACGATTGTCAGTTTCGACTTTGCCGTCTCGCAAGTTCCTGGTTGGCATACAACGATCTTTCCTCCTTACTTCGTTGCTGGAGCTATTTTCAGTGGTTTCGCAATGGTGGTGACATTGATGGTCCCAGCGCGTGAGCTTTTTGGTTTGAAAAACTTGATTACCGATCGTCATCTTGAAAACATGAACAAGATCATCATGGCCACCGGTTTGATGGTCGGCTGTGCCTATGGAATCGAGTTCTTTATCGCATGGTATGGCGGAAATCCGTACGAGCAATTTGCGTTTATTAACCGGGCATTCGGCCCGTATTATTGGGCGTACTGGACGATGGTTTCGTGCAACGTGCTGGTACCGCAGTTGTTCTGGTTCAAGTTCTTCCGGACGAACGCCTTTGCCATGGTCGGAGTCTGTATCTTTGTGAACATTGGGATGTGGTTCGAACGATTCGTAATTACGGTCACATCGTTAAGTCGTGATTTTCTGCCCTCAAGTTGGGCTTATTTCACACCGACCCCAATCGACATCATGATGTTGATCGGAAGCTTCGGATTGTTCTTCACGTTGTTTACGCTGTTTTGCCGCTTCCTGCCTATGGTTGCTATGTCTGAGGTAAAAGGCATTGTTGCAAGCGAACATCATGCTCATGACGAAAGTGAGGAGGCAGCAGCTCACTAATTTGAGTTCAAAGTAAAATGGCTGATACAAATACACCAAACGAAAATTCAAGCGAACCTGAACAGCACTTCTTGGGATTGCTGGCCGAGTTCGACGGTCCGGATCAACTTGTCGATGGTTGCGACCAGGCACGGCGTGCAGGTTACAGGAAAATGGACGCGTTTAGTCCCTTTCCCGTGCACGGCATCGATGATGCAATCGGGATTAAGAAGACCAAACTTCCACTGATGGTGTTTGGCGTAGGTATGACTGCATGTCTGATTGGATTGGCGTTGCAGTTTTATACCAACGGCTACACGCAGGACAGTCCGGTATTTCCCGGGTATCCATTTCTGATCAGCGGCAAGGCAATGTTCAGTTTGCCGGCTAATATTCCGGTGACTTTTGAAGTGATTGTGCTCTTAAGTGCATTCACGGCGTTCTTCGGAATGTGGGCGTTGAATGGGCTTCCGAGATTTTCTAATCCCTTGTTTCGAAACGACAATTTCCGCAAGGCGACATCGCATGGATTTTTTCTTTACATTGAGAAAGGTGACGGTTCGTTTAGTGAATCGAGTACCGAATCAGAGTTGAAGGAGTGGGGTGCGAATCATGTCGAACGAATTGCAGCGCCTGAGGAAGAATTATCTGTTCCAAGTTATTTCAAGTTGACTGGTTTAATTGTCGCCGCGTTAGTTCTTGTTCCGCCGGTCGTGATCTTTCGTGCTCAGTATACGAAGAATCCATTGCCTCGAATGCATGTCAATCCCGACATGGACCGGCAGTATCGCGGGGAAACGCAAGACGAATCGCCGATGATTGATGGCAAGCCAATGTTTGCCGACATGCGAGTCATGCGTATAGATCCAACCGGAACGATTGCTCGGGGAGAGTTGGGTAAGTTGGTTGACAATGAATTCTTTCATGGAGTAAAGGCGGGTTCGCCTCTTTCGAATCCGGTTGCTTTGGTTTCATATCGCCAAAATTCGAACCAGGAGTCGGCGACGAAGCCGACTGAAAAAGAGCTGGATTGGATCACTGAATTTCCCGATCAAATTGCAGCAAAGATAACACCTGGTGATACCGGGACAGAGTTTTACAATCGCGGTAAGCAGCGGTTTGATATCTACTGCTCGGTTTGTCATGGATATGCTGGGTATGGAGATGGTCATGTTTCACAACGTGGCATGGCATTGAACATTCAGCAAAAGGCGGAGTGGGTTCAGGCGAAGTCTCTTTACGATCCGAAGGTGATGGCAAACCCGGTCGGGCGAATTTTCGATACGATCACAAATGGTCGTGGAGCGATGGGCCCCTACAGGTCTCAAATCACCGCCGAAGATCGTTGGGCGATTGTATTTTTCGTCAAATCAATGCAGATGAGTCATCTTGGCGAAAAGTCAGACGCGCCTGACGAACGCTGGCAGAATTGGGATCAGGTGAATCCTACGGAAAGTGCTGGCGGTAATGCTGGCGAACCGACAGATGTAAAAACGAAGGACGGTCAGCCGAAAAAAGATCCGTCGAAATCAAACGAAAACAAACAGGCAAATCAAGAAGCTAATCGCGAACAACTGGTCCTTCAATCGAATGCTTCCGCATTGAAGGACTAGAACGAAGCGATAATTGCCAAAGTGATTGAACCGCAACGCGAATCCGCAAAGTAAGGGTTCTGGATAGAAAAACGGAAATGCACTCAACACGAAAAACTTCAATTACTTCTGAGCGTATAGCGCTTGGAAGCGACGCGATCCCGCTGATGACCAGGTCGTTTGCCGCCGGTGCGATAGCGCTCGCTGCTGCAGCAATCCTCTTTAGTTTTACAGAGGGCGGATTCAAGCGATTTCTTTTCTCCTACCATACGGCATTCTGCTTCTTGCTTTCGATTTCGGTGGGAGCATTATTTGTCGTTGTTATTCTCAATTTAACTAGGGCTGGCTGGGGAATTGTCATCCGGCGATTGGCGGAACTGATCGCCAGCGTCATTTTGCCCATGCTGGTACTGTTTGCACCGATCTACATTGTGACCGTGTTTTTCGGTGGCTCTGAACTTGGGCATACATTGTACATTTGGAATAACCCTGAGTTCATTAATGCCAACTTGGAGACCATGTTCGAAGGAAAGCAAGTCTTTCTCAGTTCGAAATGGTTCGGAGTTCGAATCATCGCCTATTTTCTGATTTTAGGATTAATGGCGAGGTATTTCTTTTTCAAGTCGGCAAAGCAGGATGAAGTTGGCGGCAAAGCGATCTCGATCACGATGCAAAAAGCGGCGGCCCCATGCATGATTTTGTTTGCATTCACCGTTGTTTTTGCGTCGTTTGATTTGGAAATGTCATTGGCGCCTCGCTGGTTTAGCACAATGTTTCCGGTTTATTTTTTTGCCGGGGCAACCATGGGGGCATTCGCCACCTTAATCATTTGTTGTGTTTTGTTGCAGCGTCGCGGGATTTTGACGGATGACATTACCGAAGACCACTATCACGATCTCTCGAAGCTGACGTTTGCTTTTGTTTTCTTCTGGGGTTACGTGGGCTTTAGTCAATTTATGTTGATTTGGTATGCGAACCTGCCAGAAGAGACTTGGTGGTTTCGGCCACGCTTAGACTGGTCCAAATGGGCCGCAGTATCCATGCTTTTGTTGTTTGGACATTTGCTAATTCCGTTTGTCGGAATGATGTCGCGGACAGTACGCCGTAATAAAGATATTATGCTGGTTTGGGCTTTTGCTTTGTTGTTTTTCCACTGGTTGGACCACTATTGGCTCGTAATGCCGCAATACGGTGCCGACGTAACTGGTGCCGTAACGAGCACATCCAATCAATTGACCATGAACCTTTATCCGTTGCTGCTTGAC
>CAJQQR010000280.1 GCA_905480545.1 uncultured Pirellulaceae bacterium | reverse complement strand
TTTCGCGATTCGAACATTTGGGATGCCGGGAGGCGCTGGTTTTCTGGGCGTTTGTTTTGGAAATTTGATTACTGCGAACAGTCCGGCTTCCCAAACCGAAAATCCCGTCAACTGGAAATCCGTTTTGTGGCATGAATTCTGTCACGCCGTGACGCTTGGAAAGACCAATAATCGAATGCCTCGTTGGTTGAGTGAAGGCATTTCCGTTTACGAGGAACGACTTCGAAATTCCGGTTCCGGTGAACGGATTTCACCTACGTACCGCCAAATGATCCTATCGGACGACTTGACGCCAGTTAGTCAACTGAGCGCTGCATTCCTTCAAGCCAAATCCCCGATGCATTTGCAGTTTGCGTACTACGAGTCATCGATGGTTGTCGAATACATCGTTGAAGAATACGGGATCGAGATCCTGCGAAAGATCTTGGTGGATTTGGGAGTGGGTATGCCGATCAACGAGGTGCTTCAACGCTATGCGGGTTCCCTCAAAGAATTGGATACAAAGTTTAAAACGTATGCGACGAAATACGCGGAATCATATGCCGCGGAAATCGATTTTTCTCAAGCCGAAATCTTGCCGAATATGAGCGTCAAACAGTTGAAAGATTTCTTGGCGACACGCCCCAATCATTTCGAGGCGACGGTGCAACTGGCAGCAACCTACATTCGCGAAAAAGCCTTCACCAATGCAAAAGAAGTCCTAACCCAGATGCGGAAAAAATTCGGCGAAAAACAAGCAAATGTTACGGTCCTCCGATTGCTGGCTCGCGTTCACCAAAGCCTCGGGGAATTGGATGAAGAACTCAAAACGCTATCAGCGGTTGATCGGTCGAGTGATGGAGAACTGGATGTTTACAATCGGATCATCGAGTTGGAATCCCAGGACAAGAATTGGAAGGCCGTTTGTGACGCGGCAAATCGCTACCTGGCGATCAATCCGCTTCGAATCGAGCCCTATCGCGTCCTCGCCAACGCTGGCGAGCAACTTAAAGATTTCAGCGTAACTTCCCGAGCGCTCGAATGCCTTTTGGAGTTTGGTACCACAGACATTGCAGCGACACACTATCGACTCGCAAAGATACGCTTGGCACAGAACAATTTGCCTGATGCAAAACGGCATGTGCTAAAAGCTCTTGAAGAGGCTCCTCGATACCGCGACGCATTGACGCTGCTACTGAAAATTAAGGAAACGGTTGAATAGGGCTTGCGATTGCTGTTCATTCGCATCTTTCCAGTTTTTCGTTTTTTCACTCTCACACGCGTCCTAATCCGCAACGCGTTTCAGATTGCTGTCCCGAAAACGAAAGGATTAAGATGTTTGAGTTAACTCAATTTCTTGGGCAACTTACTGTGTTTGTTCTTCTTACGGCATCTTTCACTGGTTAAATGACACACTTTTTGCCGTTAAGGCCCGGCTCTCTTTTTCTTCAATAAAGACATCGAGCATCATTAAAAACCTAACAAGATCTCGACGACTGCCAATTTTCTTACTCGCAACCAATCCATTTTGCCGTTGGTTATTTGCGGAATGTCCGTCCATTACGGTTTCGGATCTGGACGTGACATTCCGGACTCTGCTGGACCTTTGCATCAGCAGGAAACAAATCGCACGAATGGAATCACAAGCGCATGTAGAGTTTGAATGGGTTCGTAAGATTTATGTCCAACAGTAGTTTCATTCGATCTCAAGTCCAGTACAACGATTGTCACTCGGCAACCCAAGATCGCTGTTACCGCAGGGTAACTTCATTTGCAGATACGGTGTTGGACAGATTCAATGTTCCCGCTTTATGACAGCACCCGAAGGGTTCGTTTCTGACAACACAAATTAACCCCAACGAACCTGACAATGGGAAATGGACTCTAAAACGCTGACACCAATTACGATTTGACCCATTGACCATATCAAATCCACCCTGCTGAACCGCCCAAACCAACCCGCACAGATACCTGAAAACCCTAGAGGAATGTGCCGTTTTGGATCAGGTTTTCCGTCATCCAAAAAGTACACAACATCAAAATCCAAATGACGTCCAAAAAGTGCCAGTAGGTGGCACAGATATCAACTGTCCAGTGGCGTTCGTGGTCGTATCGACCTCTGAGAGATTGCGTCCATACGTAAACCAGAAAAACCGCGCCACCAAACACATGTGCAGCATGGACTAAGGCAAGCGTAAAACTGATTCCGTACAGCTTACTGAACCCAGCTTGGTGTTCGAAGTGAGTTTGCAGCAACTCAAACAACCCAAAGCATTGCAAAAACAGGAATCCAAGCACGCAAATGCTCGTCAAAACCAAGAAGGCGCGAAAGCGTTTCTGTTTCTCTGACTTGATGGATTGAACTGCTAGATGCATGAACAAACTGACTCCCAACAACACCAATGTGCTAGTGAGAAACGAATTCGGCATCTCAAGCGGAAGCAAGTCGATCGATAAAGACGTTCGTATAACTGCGTAAACGATCAAACTGGCGAAAAAGAAAACACCCAAAGACGCAATAAAGAGATAAACACCAAGCTTTGCCTGATAAAGCTGGGGGCGAGATTTCAAGACTTTAATCGAATCTCGTAACAATGGACTGAACTCATGTCATGGTTCACAAACAGATTTAGCATACGACTTTGTATTGACCGACAAACGCTTCCATCTACAACAAAAACATGAATCTCCCGCACGAATTAACGCTCTTTTCAGTCGCGTTACCTCGGCACAAAATTGTCGGCAACTCGTTTCCTGACTCTAACAACTTGGGCTGCTACTTGTCGCCCACTTGCCTTGCAGGAAGTTCTGACTTTGGGAATGAAGAAACATCTTGACGGTACTGATACGTGTCCAGCAACGTCAATGCGATAAACAGCCCTGCGAACAGGAACGAGGCAAAGAACATCAATCGGTTGAAGCCCTTGTCGTACAACACGTGCATAAAAAAGAAAATCACAAGCATTGCCTTCAACGTCGCGATTCCCATCGAAATCCACAACTCCCATTGCTGGAGCTGCAGCGCATCGGTGAGTTCAGACATGACCACAGTCATGACCGTCAAGAATACTAATGAAAAGAAAATCGCCAATAGCATCCAAACTGGCATCGGATGCGAGAAGTATGCGTGGTCTTCTGCAGTTGAATCGTGATTTGCGTCGTGGTTTGTCATTTTTAATCGTTCGGTTTTGAACTTAGTGGATGAGGTACATCATTGGGAAAAGGTAAATCCAAATGAGGTCGACTAAGTGCCAATAGAGTCCAACGTTTTCAACGGGACCAAAATAATTTTTTCGAAATTGACGATCCAAGGTGCGATAAAGCAACCACGTCAACGCCACGATTCCAGCCAAAATGTGAATCGCATGAAGACCGGTCATAATGTAATAGATACTGAAGAACCCGCCCATGTTTACTTCACCACTCGCCTCGTCCACCGTCGATTCGTCAACGGACGGGCCTGCCTGAGTGTCAACGGACTCGGAAGGGACAGCGGTTTTCGCACTATGATTTTCGTCAGATTTATCATGGGATTCGCCCTCATGGGATTTCTCACCACTCGAATCGCCGCTGTGATCGTCCGCTTCGTGCTTCTCACCATCGGCATGGCCGTGATCCGATCCATGGACGGCATGATCGGAGGAATGCCCGCCATGCTCCTGTGCCGGAACTGCCCAAGCAATTCCTAACCCGATGAAGTAACCAAGGAACGAGATCGCGATGCAAAGAAAAAACTTTGCCCAAAAGTCATTCTCCGTCACTCGGTAAAAAGTAGCCAAGCCTGCTGATAGCAGCGTGATTACAATAAAGGGGAGGCTCAACCATAAAAGGTAGTTTTGGTTCTCAGGTTGCGGCAAACCATACGTGTATGCATCCGCCCAGAACAATCCCAGCTCCCATTTGTGAGTGTACTCAATTGCCTTTACGCCCAAAAATATATTAGCGCACACCATGGTAATCACGATGTTGATAATGCAACCCAAGTACTGCTCAAGCTGAGAGCAACGAACTGCCCACGCCATGGTCAGGCTACTGAACAGAAGAATGATCGTATTTAGGCCACCCAACCATTTATCCAGATGGACGTGTGCAGCTTCAAAGATCTCTGGATTGTGGTTGCGATAAATGATGTAGGCAACAAACAACCCGCTGAAGAACAGGATTTCCTGAACAAGAAATAGCCACATTCCCAGTTTGCCCGAATCGAACTGCTGCTCGGCCGTTTCAAAATGGTGTGCTATGAACGGGCCATCAGGATGTTCCTCATGATCATGTGAATGATCATGAATATGGAACTCATTTTGGTGTCCGTGGTTGGATTCGTCGACAGAGTCTGCTGTCGTCATCGGCATCTCGCTATTGCTGAATTGCTGGCGTAAGCCAATTAGGTGGTTTCGACTGGCTCAGGCTGAGGAACACTCTTCGGTTCTTCGGCTGGCTCAAGGACAGGTACGTATCCGCCGACTCTCTCATCATATTCGATTGATTCGAAGTCATAAGGGTCGTTAAGGATAATATCATGCTCGAAGTTGTGGAATGTCGGCGGTGAGCTGCACTGGAATTCGAGCGTCGACGCCGCCCAAGGATTCCCCGGGGCACGCTTTCCGCGGTACAACGACATCAGCAAAACGTAACCGGCTATCGCAAGTCCTATTCCGAGCGTGATAGCACCAATTGTAGAAATTTGGTGGAAGATTTGGAACTCCGGGTCATATTTGGCATATCGCCGCGGCATTCCCCGACTTCCCATGATGAACTGCGGAAAAAACGTCAAGTTAAATCCGATGAACACGATCAAAGCCCCAAGCTGACCACCTTTTTCGTTGTACATTCGTCCAAACATCTTCGGCCACCAGTGGAACAGGCCGCCCAGGAATGCGATCAAAGTTCCGCCAACCATCACATAATGAAAGTGAGCGACAACGAAATAAGTGTCGTGTAAATGGACATCAGTCGAAAGTGTACCAAGAGGTAAACCAGTCAATCCCCCGATACCAAACAGGAAGATAAATGACAGAGCGTAACACATTGGTGTCGTTAATGTGATCGATCCCTTGTAGAGCGTAGCCACCCAGTTAAACACCTTCACCGCCGACGGAATTGCTACGCTAAACGTCAACGCGCTGAAGATTAGAATTACCATCTCGGATTGACCACTGGTGAACATATGATGTCCCCAAACCAAGAATCCTAGGAGTGCAATCGCGATCGAGCTGTAAGCGATAAATTCGTAGCCGAAGATCTTCTTTTGAGAATGCACCGAAATCAATTCGCTTATCACGCCCATCGCGGGAAGAATCATGATGTAAACCGCAGGATGCGAATAGAACCAAAAGAAATGCTGGAACAAAACTGGATCGCCACCCAACGCTGGGTCGAAAATACCAAGACCTAAAATTCGCTCAGCCATCAGCAGCAATCCAGTGATTGCCAAAACCGGCGTCGCGAGAACCTGGATAATTGCGGTCGAATAAAGTGCCCAAAGCAAAAGCGGCATTTTAAACCATGTCATCCCGGGCGGACGCATCGTGTTCACCGTCACAATAAAATTCAGACCGGTGAAAATCGAACTGAATCCCAAAATGAAAACGCCTGTTGTTGCGGCAATCACCGCCGAACTGGTCTGAATACTGTAAGGAGTATAAAACGTCCAACCTGTGTCCAACGCGTTAAAAAGCATCGATAGGATGAAAAAGAAAGTTCCACCCATCCAAAGGTAAAAGCTCGCCAAATTCAAACGGGGGAACGCTACATCCTTTGCACCAAGCATGATTGGTAAAATAAAGTTCCCAAGTGCTGCCGGAATACTGGGAATGATAAACACGAATACCATGATGGCGCCGTGCAGCGTAAACATTCGATTGTAGTTCTGATTACTCAAAAACATTTCACCCGGAATGAAAAGCTCCATTCGCAGGATCAGCGCCAAAATCCCAGCCAGCGTAAATGCTGACATCACGCCAATGAGATACATGATCCCAATGCGTTTGTGATCAAGCGTGAAGAGCCATGAAGCCCAGCCCTTCGACTCGGTCAAAAAGTTCTCTTCTGGCGCGTGACCAAATAACTTTTCTTTTTGCTTAGCTATGGTAGACATTGATAGTACCTGGTTTCAAAACGACTTACGTCGATTCGGATTTACTCTTTCTTTTCCGTATTTTTGCTCGATTTTGGTTCCGCAACTTTGGCCGCGTCGCCGTCCTCGTTATCACTCTTTGATTCATCACTCTTTGATGCATCAATCTTTTGTTTTTCTTTTCCCGCTCCCGCCTCGCCGGCTTTCGGATCAGTCGTTTCGCCAGTTTCGTCAACTGTCTCTTGTCCCGGGCTGCGAATAAAGGCGATCAGTCCGTCTAACTGCTTTGGGGAAAATTCAAATTTCGGCATTTGATTTGGGTAGCCATTAACAATGAACTCCGTCGAATAATTGATCGACCGTGACAGATAGGTTTCAAATTCCGCATCGTTGGCAAATGTCTTGACTTCACCAGTCGCAGACCGTCTATCGACTCTCCATTGATCCGCTCGGAAATTCGGACCCACTTTCTGTGCTGCACCTTCAATCGCGTGGCAGCCAACACATCCGTAAGCCTTAAACAGAAATTCGCCGTTTTTCCAATTGGAGTTTTGATCGAAATCCCAAGTTGTGAACTCTGTCAGTTCATCAAACGAGCAGTCATGAACATATACTGGAAATGCCCAAGTGCCATCGTCTTTCCACTCGGTTCGCATTTGCGAATGACCTTCCCCACAATACTCAGCACATTGCAGGTGAAAAGGCTCCTTCTCGCCTTTGGACACGTTACCGTTCTCGTCCACACTAATCGTTTCACTTGGCGTTCGCGTTTCGATTGGATTGACCCAAGCCTCCGTGTAACGGCCAGGTACACAATCCATCTTCAAACGAAATTCTCGAATGAAAAAACTGTGCAATGCGTCCCTTGAACTAATCCGAAAACGCACTGGCACATTTTTCGCGAGGTGCAATTCACTTGTGATGTCACCGTTCGGGTAAGTGAATTGCCAACCGTATTTGAACGCACGAACATCAATGGTCCGCTCAACCGCATTCGCAGCCTCTGGCGGATTCCTCATTTCCAAGTAACCCCAAGCACCTCGGATAAACATGATGACCAGAATAAATGCTGGAAGAATTGTCCAAGCCAACTCGAGAACAGTGTGATGTGCCGGAGATTTCTCGGGCAACCGCTTGTCTTTGCGTCGATACTTAATGACGAAATAGACCATCAATCCATTAATCACGATGAAGAAAAATAGACTGATCCAAAAAATGAAGGCGTACATACTATCCACTTCAGCGGCAAAGCTCGAGCCTTGCGTTGGAAATGAAAATGAACCTTCTCTTGCTTGTGAAAATAAAAACATTTTTCAACCAGTGTTATAGCCAACTATTCGTTGGAATTTTTTTCCTTGAACGAAACGGTCGCATGATTTGCGTCCATTGCTGCAATTTCTTCGGTTTTAGACTTTGCTGCCGGCGGTGCTCGAAACCAAAACGGTATGACACAAGCGCCAATTATGATCACCGTCGCAACGCCAGCTATCTTCATCAGACCCAGGAGGTTCTTCGTGTACTGTCCCGGATTCACACCAAACAATAGACAAGCGTAAGCAAACATAGAAACAGACTCTTCAGCCACTTCCCCCGTTTGCGCAATTTTCATGGACTCTGACAACTGCGAAGCTTCAATCGCCAGGCCATGTATATATCGACTGATTTTTCCTTCGGCAGTTAACGCAACACACAAAGGTGCATGCGAATAATGCCCCGCTGAAGGAACATACACGTATTTGAATCCAATCGAATTCGCGACGGAATCAATGTCAGCCTTCTTTCCGACCAAAAAATGAATTCCCTCGCTGCTCGCATCGCCCGTCAGCAGACGGGAGAAGTTCTGCTTGACCTCTCGGGTTCTTATATCAGCTTCGCGTGGATCCAAACTGATCGAAATAAATTCAAAGTCTTTGCCCGGAACCATTTCCGCTTCACTAAATTTCTCTGCCAAGATTTTCAGTTGATTTTGGCAAAGCTGAGGACAATCCGCGTAATTCATCGCCAGAAAAACCGGACGGTCTTCGAAGAAAAACTCCTTCAAACTGCTCCAGTTCCCAGTCGTATCCATGAACCGTGTCTTTAGAGCAACCGTTCCCCCGGACTTTTCATCGACCCCAGTCGATTCTTTTGCATTTTGCAATTCAACATACGACTGCAAACAGCCCGCTGCCGGCTGTGCCAGCAACGTCACCGTCGTCATCATTGTTGCTAAAATTGCAAGTTGCTTAATCATAGCTTTGGCTGCTGTACTTTCACAAATTGACTTTTAATGAAGTAGTGAATTCCAATGAAGTGTTGGATTTCAACGATTCTGGATTTGAATGATTCTTGTTTTGAGGATTTGATTCCGTGTTGAATTGTCTAATGACCTCCCAACGAACGGCTTCGAAACTCACTTTGCATCTTTATCCTCTGGTCCGGGTGGTTCTGGTCGAGTCGACTTTTCAGCTCCCGTCTTGGGTTCGGCACCCTTTGCCCCCTCAGCCTTCGCTTTCTTAGTGCCTCCAGACGGCATCGCATCAAACTGATCCAATGCAGAAACATCACCACCAGAATTCAATAATTTCTTCGCCGCGACATCGACTGAAACAAAATACCTGCCGTCTTTCGTCTCATAGAAACCATCCCGAATCGCCGTCTGCTTGACGATTGTTTCCTCCTGAGGGGTCATCACTGTCGAGCTCCAATCACGTTGCACCGAGGATTCGTTCCAAGAGTAATACAAACCCTGAACAAAACAAATGATGACAAAGGTCATGATGGCTGAGAAAGTACCCAGCATGAAAATGACCGGAATATTCACGTCATCATAACGCGGCTTTGCGTGATCATGCTCACTAGAACTTTCGTTCAACTGCTCAGACTCATCGGATGTCATACTTTGAGATACGCTCATATTTCTACGGATTCTTAAAATTCAATGATTCGACAAGTCGCGGGTCTTTTACAGGAATCAAGTTCTTATCTAATCCCATCCAAACGATCATGCCGAGATAAATACCGCCCAAACCGATGACCAGCAGCCCGTCAAGTAACAACGAATAAAGGTCTATGGTCAATTGATTGGATGTGCTCGTTACGGCACCCGTTACGTCGGCACCATATTGCGGCATAACAAGCCAATAGTGGTCCAACCAGTGGAAAAACAACAAAGCAATAGCCCAAACCAACATAATGTCTTTGTTTCGGCGTACTGTCCGCGACATCATGCCCACAAAAGGAATCAGCAAATGCCCAAACAACAAAAGCATTGAGACTGCGGCCCATTTGGACCAATCCAGCCGTGGGCGGAACCACCAGGTCTCTTCTGGCAGATTCGCATACCAAATCAACATAAATTGACTAGCCCACGTAACCCCAGAAGAAAACAAAAGCAAACGTCAGCTTCGAGAGATCGTGATAGTGGTCTTCGGTAATGTCATCCGTCAAAATCCCGCGACGCTGCAACAAAACACAACAAATGATTAAGGTGGCGAATGC
>CAJQQR010000279.1 GCA_905480545.1 uncultured Pirellulaceae bacterium | reverse complement strand
ACAGAAGCAATTATTGAAGGGCGGCCTACGCTTGGATCAGAAAAACGCAAATTTCCTAATCGCCGACCCCGGCGCAACCAGCGAAAATGCTGTCGAATTCATTAATGAAATAAAAGACAACGTTGCGGCAAAACTGGGTGTCAATCTGGAAATCGGAATCGAAATCTGGTAGTCAACGGCAGAGCGTTGACAACGCCTAATGGCCTCGGTTAATTGAAACAAAAAAGCCCCTGCTTCTCGCAGGGGCTTTTTCCATTTCTTGAAAAGCTTGAAAGCAAACTTTAAGACAATGCCTTAGTGCTTGCCTTTCCCATGTTTGTGATCCATAAACAACATGTGTTTTTTATCGCCTTTTGCGTAAACATAAGCGACAAGATCGAGGATCTCTTCCTGAGTCAACTTGTTCAAAAGCCCCATGGGCATCAATGACAATTTCGACTTCTTGGATGCCTCGACAGCGTCCTTGAGAACCACCGTTGCTTTGTCCTTTGCCAAAGGATCGATCACGATTTTGTACTCATCATCATTTTCCTCCATGATCATTCCGGTCAATTGACGACCATCATCCATTGCAAAGATGTAAGATTGATATTTTTCATCGATGTCCTTTGAAGGTTCAAGGATCGATCGCAAAATATGCTCCGTCGTGCTCTTCTTCGCGTCCATCGTTGTCAAGTCAGGACCGAAAACGTTGCCGACACCGTTCATTTTATGGCAACCGGTACAACTGGCGACTTTGAAAAGCTCCATTCCGACGTCGAAGGATCGGCCCATGGGTAATTCACGAACTTCACCAATCAGATCATCAAACTTCCATTCTCGGTTTCGCCCAACAGTCGCCAACAGCGGATCTTTGATTTCAAGCGGGTTCGCCGCTAAGTACCTTTCGGAATTGGCCGAATAGGATTCGTAATCGTCAACCACGTAAAGTGCACCGTACATACGCCGCCAATGTCCTGGGTAAGTGCAGACATAGGGATAAATCCCAGGTTCTTTTGGAGCCTCAAAACTGAGTGTTTGTGTTTCTCCGGGTTCCAGCAATTTGCTTGCCAAAAGCACTTTGTCCGATTTTGGAATGTATCCACGAGCTTGTGCATCCGCGTCGCGTCCGGTGGCCTCCGCCAGTTCACCAACCTCAACCAATGATCCGGGAGTGATAATCGCAAAGTTGTGTGGCATTTCGTCGGTGTTGGAAAATCGAAATTCAACCGTTTTTCCTTTCTCAACAACGATCAACTCTTTATCATAAATCATCCGCTGTGGAACGGTTCCAATGGCGATCACGCGTACACCCAGATTTTCAAGCCGGTTCAAAACGGCTGTTCTGCGAACAGCTGGCAACTTTTTAGCCAACGATTTTGTAAGATCAATCGCAGCTAGTGCTGGACCGCTCGTACGGAATCTCGCCGGCATTCCGCTAAGATAGCCGACCAAATTATCGATCAGTGGCGAAACGCTATTGGTTGGCCAATCTTTCTGCTTGATAGCCTTCAGAGCAGCGATTGCCGCCGGACGACTCTTCCCCTTGGCAATCAGATTTGCTAACGCTGTAAATTTTTTGGTTTCATTTCCTGGGATCGTGGTCAAGGCTCGGATTGCAACGTCATGCAGCGTCACACTTCCGCCCAGCATCAGGTTTTCCTTCGCGATCGCTTGCTTCTTAAGACCTGGACCGGACCAAGAAACCTTCAGTCCATCGCCGCCGCCGTTGTCAAAATACGTGACAACCAAAGCGTGCGATCCAGCCTCCAAACGAACTCGGTTCTTCTTTTCCGCCATGCCATGCAGACCATCATTATTAATCAACAGTTTGCCATTAACGTAGATCCGCGAGCCATCATCAGAAGAGATAAAGAAGGTGTAATCACCAGACTTCGGTGCGACAATGTTTCCTGTGAATCGCAAAGCGAATTTATCCGCCTCTTTTCGCTGAGGAACATTCATCACAATCTGCGGAACGATTCCCGATGCTTTTGGTGTCATCTTGTCGAGCGTTTCAATCGCAACATTGGTTGCACTTGGATAATAATACTCAACCTTAATTCCCTGCGTTTGCAAATCCGATGAAGCATCCTCTGGAGCAAAAGTTGCCGGCAAATCAGAAATTAATGGTAAGACTTTTTCAAAAAGCTGACCACGAACGGTTTGGTTTACATTTGGAATCGCATTGAGAAAATCGAGTAGGTTCGCACGATTCTTCGCCGCATTGAGAAAAGCATCGTCTGGACCGGAAGCGGCAACCCAAGCGGCGTACCCCATCTGTCGAATCGCCGCGGTTTTGCCTTTTGTAGCTAGACTTTCGATTTTTAACTTGAGTTTCGTTAATTCTGCAATCGGCTGAGCCGCTAGAACGTCTCCCAATGCAGCAACGTTGATATCATCGCGGGATTGAGCGTCGTTGATGGTGTCCATCAACACAGCGACCTCCGTCTGCTTGCCAATTTTTGCCAAGCCAGATATCGCCACCTGCAATTGTTTTGCATTGGCATTCTTTCGTGCGATGATCGCTCGGCAAACCGCTTCCGTTTTATCGGCAATCGACATCAAGGAATCTACATTTGCAGTTCGAAGCACATAAGCTTGCGCAGCGGGTGAAAGTTTTTTACCCGCACTTTGAGCATCAGCAACAATCGCATCAACATTAATTTTGCTTTTTGCGTACTTGAGCACGGTTTCCATTTCTGGGTCAAGTTTTCGAATGGCTGCTTCAAAGATAACCTCGGCCGCCGCATAACCTTCAAATTCAACCGCAGCTTTCACCGCTTCGGCGCGAACTAACGCCGATTCATCTCTTGCAGCCGTCAGCAACATGCCCTGCCACTTGTCAACTTTTCCAGCCCAATGACCCAGGGTTCGAATCGCAGCTGCTCGCACACGTGGCTCAGCAGCCTTGAAGACTTTTTCGACCAAAGGAAGGTTAGGAATTCGCTGTTCTTCGAAAACCCACAAGCATTCAAGCAACGCTTGAGCTTCATCATGGTTTTTGTCAGCTTTGGCTGGATCCAGCTTTGCAGCAAAGGCACCAACTTCACGAACAATCTCATTCGCAGACCGACTGGTTAATTCCAGACGAGCACGATAACGATCACCATTTCCGATCGCAAAAAGGGTCTCACACACTTCCGCGATAGGTTTGCCCTTCATTTTTCGTGGCTTTAATGCTTCGCGACCTTTCTGAGTGACACGATAGATCCTTCCATGCTCATGGTCACGGTTGGGATCACGCATATTATGTTGCATGTGACCAATCAATGTATTGTGCCAATCCGTGACATAGAGCGCGCCATCGCCACCCATCTCCACGTCACTTGGACGGAAATTGGGGTCCTTTGAGAACAGAATCGGATCAACTTCGGTCGCCGTGATATCTGCTCCGTCATAGTTGACCTGATGTTGGTAGACACCGAGATCACCGATCGCATTACAGATCAGAAACTTACCATTGAATTTATCGGTGAAGTGCCCGCTGGAGATCATGCCTGTTGCAGGCACAGGACGGACGCGTTTTTTAAACCATTTCTTGTTGCCAATTCCTTTTCCAATATTGACATAGCTACCCGTTCCGCCGGTTCCGTCATTGGCGAATTGGTAACCCCACTGGTCAAAGAAATCGCCATGGGGATTCGGGCCAATGGGGAAGTGAAACTCAAATTCAAAAGTTCGAGGATTAAATCGGTGAACGCCCGTTGCGCCAGAACGAAACGTCTTTGTTGGAGTTTCGAAGTTGGCGACATTGAAAACGCCACGAGAGTAATAAAGCCATCCATCCGGACCAAGGATCATCGCATTGGCCGAATGATGCGTATCGGCACTGGAGACACCTTGCAACATACGAATTTTCACGTCGGCCTTGTTATCGCCGTCGGTGTCTTTCAAAAACCAAATCTCCGGCGGAGCTGCAACCAATACGCCACCATTCCAAAATTCGAATGAGGTAATACTGTTTAATTCATCAGCAAAAACAATGCAGTCGTCCGCTTTTCCATCGTTGTTATCGTCGGGAAAAATAAGAAGAGCATCCCGCGACACTTCCGTTGGATTCCAATGTGGATAAGTTGGCCAAACCGAAACCCAGAGTCGACTGTCCGTATCGACCGCCATTTGTACAGGATTAATCAACCGCGGAAATTCTTTTTCTGAAGCAAACAGGTTGACTTCTAAATCTTTGTTGACGGTCATCATATCCAATGCTTTGACACCATCTCGATACGTCCACGCGCCGCCATCCAAATCGCCGGGTTTATTAGTTTTGACCTCCACTTCGGGTGGAAGATTGTCGTCTTTTACTTTCAGATCTCCGCCTTGGGCAACAGACCAGACTCGCAAGTCGCGATTTGCTGTTTTGACGTCGAATATCTCCATTTCCCGTTTCATAACATCAGCATTCGATTGCCCAAACCAGGCCAGTTTCGATCGACCGCCGAAAACGTTGTATCCGTCGACCACGCGATATCGGTTGAACCAGTGGTGGTTTTTATCGAGTACAGCCTCGCGCAGTTTCGCAATATCGGTTGGAACCGTTTCACCCAAAAGTTCCTTTGCGATTACGCCAGCCATCGCTTTGTTGCCACGATCGAGCAGATGAATGCCGTTCATCGTCAACGGTTTGTCCGTCTTTTCGTATAGTTCCATCGAGGCACTGTAAAGGTCAACGAAACGGACTTGCTGTGCCGCGCAGACCGATTTCATCGCGTCGGTGTAAACCATTAACTTTGCATTGTTCTCCGAACCGTCTGGCAAGTTTGGACTATTGAGGTTTTCATGGGCGATGGGCGAAAAGAAAACCAAGCGGGGCGAAGACTTACCGTTGTAATTCTGATCACGCATCTCGGCGATCGTATCCGTTAAATCCTTTTTGAATTGCGGCAAACCGGCCTCGCCTTTGAGTGCTTCGTTGTATCCAAAGAAACAAAAAATGACGTCAGCCTCACATTTGGTCAGCCATTGGTTCGGAGTGCCGAAATTCGCAGAACGTGGTCGGGTTTTCAATTCGTCAGCAGCAAACCCAAGATTACGGAAGGTCAATTCCAGCATCGGATTGTGGTGGTGAATATAGGTTTCCAACCAAGCATGATGCTGCATCCGATCAGCCATCGTGTTACCGATGTAGCAGACCTTATCACCCTTTTTGAATACGAATTTCTCTTGGGCCGCCGACTGATTATCGATAGCCGAAAACAGAATCGCCAACACAAACAATGTGGCAAGCGATAATCGCAAACGTGAGAGTGCTGGACTTGTCGAAAGTCCATTCTTTGTTCTTCGGTTCCTCGGCTCAGGAGCAGATTGGACCGGCATTCGCCAACAATGGGCCATGAATTTATCCTTTTGGTGAGTTGAAATTTTGCGAGCTATTTCTGTGTATTATCCGGACAAATATAATGGGATTTGCCCGGAAACAATGAATGTTCCGCGTCACAGCACGTCGCAGGAATGAATTGCTTTTTGAGTTCGATTGAATCGTCGATTATAAATTGAATTTACTTTCGAATCGACCACATGCGACATCTCGACCTGTTATTTTTTGAAAGCGGCGACACCCTGGGCAAAATTCACTCGCAAGAATCAGCAGGCGTTGCTGAAACTGCACGAAGTCCAACGTAAAATCCGTTTTCCAATAGCCATTTTCTAACGATCACCTCACCCTTCGGCAAAATCCAACCAATGAATCTCCAACCATTCAACCGCAGGAGCTTTTTGGCTGCCTCGATTGCGACAACTCTCACGGCAAAGGCCGCATTAGGTCAAGTGCAACCGAATTCAGTTGCAAAGACAATGCGATTGCCTGTCCGAACGATCACTTCCGGGCCCAAACACCATTGGTTCGGTTACTACGACAAACTTCAGTTTGACCCATCGAATCGATTTGTTCTCTCCAACGAAGTTTCATTTGAACATCGAACTCCTCGTCCCGATGACGTTGTCAAAGTTGGAATGGTGGACACCAGCAATGATGACCAATGGATCGAATTGGGAGAAAGCCGCTCTTGGGGATGGCAACAAGGCTGCATGCTTCAATGGCTCCCCGGATCGGATCGTGAAGTCATATGGAATGATCGCAAAGCCAATTCGATGGTCAGTCATATCGTTAACGTCAAAACCAAATCAAAACGGACGCTCGACAGTCCGATTTATACTTTAGCGAATAATGGTCGGTTTGGACTTGCAGCTGATTTTTCTCGAATTCAAATCATGCGACCAGGCTACGGATATGTCGGATTGCCCGACCAACACCAGGAAGACCTTGCCCCTAAAGATTCCGGAATTTTCCATGTCGATCTAAAGAGCGGAAAATCGAAATTGGTTTTGTCGTTGGCTGACGTGGCCAAGATTCCGCATCAAGGAAAACAGTTAACCGGCGTCAAACACTACTTTAACCACCTGCTGATCGCTCCGGACTCAAAACGCTTTATTGCCCTGCATCGCTGGCGAAAGTACGATTCGAAATCAAAAAAAACGGTTGGTGGATTTATCACAAGAATGGTCACCGCCAATATTGATGGGTCAGACGTGTTCGTGCTTGACCCGTCGGGGAACACATCACATTTTATTTGGCGTGATCCTAAGCATGTTTGCATGTGGACGCGACCCCAAGGCAAAAAGAGTGCGTTTTATCTTTTAAAAGATAAAACACGGGAGATAGAAAGAGTTGGTGAGGGCGTAATGACTCAAAACGGTCACAATACCTACCTGCCGAAACCACACGGCAACTGGATTCTTAATGACACCTACCCCGATAAGAACCGCAATCAAAAGCCGTACTTGTTCCATGTACCCACTGGAAGGCAGATCTGGCTTGGAGAATTTAATTCTCCTCCACTGTATCGTGGCGAATGGCGATGCGACACACATCCGCGATCAAGCAATGATGGACGAACGATCTGTATTGACTCGCCACATTCCGGAGAAGGCCGACAACTGCATTTGATTGACGTTTCAGAAATAATTGATGCGTGAAGCGATGTTGCTGAGGCAACTGACATCCGGATGGTATTTCCGCCCCTAAGCTAACTGACGACTCATGGGTTCAGGATGACACGTTTTTTCATTGTTTTTTCTTAAAAATGACAATGAGCCTACGAAAATCGGAGCGTGCGGTGTAACTGCGCTGCATCATGGACCACTGTTGACGAGGGTTGCCAAAGTCATGAAAAGAAGCGTGGTAACTGACTGGCCGATGCCCCTGGATTTCACACATTTGGTTGATTCGTCATGATTTACGCACTGCAGTCTGCTTTTTGGGAAAATCTCGTTATCATGTTGGAATGATTTGCCACAAACGAGAATCTCGAGAGTTCTTGAGAAGAAATTTCCAGTTCGCGTTCGCTGTGCTGTTTTTGACATCTGCGGCATCGCGATTGTGTTCACAGGATGATGCATCCAACAACCTTGCTACACTCTTGGCAATTGAGGACAACGTCGCCAACGTGATCAGATCCTCTAGTGATTCCGTGGTGGCAATCGCAAGAATCGGCAAAGATGATCTCGCTGATCCAACATCCCCCGATTTCATACCCAAGGAATTCGGAACGGGTGTGGCCATCGATGAAGCTGGCCTGGTTTTGACGTGCTATCACGTTTTGGGGGATCCCAAGCAAAGCGATTACTACGTTTGGATATCAGGCGTTCCATTTAAAGTACGCGAGGTTGAAAAAGTGGAATCGATCGTTGCCGCGGATCCGTGGACCGATTTAGCTGTCCTAAAAATTGATGCGAAGTTAAAACCGATTCGCATTGCCCAAAACTTCAAACCACGCCGTGGCCAGTTTGTCATATCGCTCGGCAATCCGTTTGGTATCGCGCGCGATGGAAATGCGAGTGCCAGCTTCGGAATCATTGCAAACCTCTTTCGCGAACGATCGCTTTCGGACGCATCTGAAATTGAAAGCACGGTAGATTCCTATTCCCAGTACGGAACGCTTTTGCAAACCGATGCAAAACTCAATCGGGGAACCAGTGGCGGACCGCTATTGAATCTAAAGGGCGAAATGATTGGTTTGTCATCTTCGTTAGTTGCCGCAGACCGATTTGACGAAGCTGCAGGGTTCGCGATTCCAGCTGATCGCACGTTTTTGCGCACGCTTGAACGACTGAAAAAGGGGCGTTCAGCAGACTTTGGTTTTTTGGGCATCGCGACACGCGAGCTAACACTTGCCCAGCGGCAGCAACAAAAAAAGGGGGTCGTAGTGACTCAGGTTGTTGACAACACACCGGCTGACATCAGCGGCTTGAAATTCGGCGATGTGATCACACATATCCAAGGCAAACAAATCGCATCATCAAACGCTTTGCTTAGAGAACTTTCCGGTAGATTCGCCGAAGACGAAATTACAATCTCAATTGAGCGACGACCGTTTCCCAAAAGTGACGTTCGAAAACTGGAATTAAAAGTAAAGCTAGGTAAAAAGAAGGTTAATGCTCCGCAGCCGACAATTGGAATTAATGATTTTTCGATTTGGCGAGGCATCAAGGTGGACTTCCCAACTGCAATTGATGACCTGGCGATTCATCATTCAAAAATTGATAGGGACGGGTGCGTCGCCGTCGTTCGCGTGGAACCCGGTTCACCTGCCGAAAAAGCAGGGTTAAAAATCAACGATTTTGTCAGTCATGTTGGTTCGGTCCGTGTCGCCAATCCGGAGCAGTTTGAGCAGGCGGTGCGAGGAAAAAATGATTTTGTTGTCCTTCGATTAACAACCTTGGCCAGCGAAGATTCGGAAAAAAAACGAAGCAAACGAACGGTAACGATTCCCAACTCCAACTCCAACTCCAACTCGATCGAGGAGTAGATTTCGCGACGACGGCTAATATGAAACTTTTCTATACCGACATTTTTGAACTTCCGTTGCCAGATAAGCATCGATTTCCGATGTCAAAGTATCGCTTGCTTCGCGAGCGAATTGTTTCTGAAGGCATCGCTGTCGACGCGCGTAAACTTTTAGAGTCAGCAGAGCCCCTTTGCGATTCATTTCACAGCACCCAACACATGCTCGTGATCCCGGATGCTGCGACGGACGACGAACTCCATCTCGCGCACAATCCCCTCTATGTTCAGAACGCAGTCAGTGGATTGCTCGAGCAAAAAGAAATCAAACGGATCGGTTTTCCATGGAGTGACGAATTGATCGAACGATCCCGTCGCTCAACAGGGGCGACCATTGGTGCCGCGAGGGCAGCGATCGTCGATGGCTGCGCGGTAAATCTTGCTGGCGGAACTCATCATGCGTTTCCCGATTGTGGTGAGGGATACTGCGTATTCAACGACTCTTGCGTTGCAGCGCGAGTCATGCAAGAAGAGGGGTTGATTTCCAATGCACTGATCGTTGATTGCGATGTGCATCAGGGGAACGGCACAGCGGCAATTGCCAAAAACGATCCTTCGCTATTCTGTTTCTCCATACACAATCAAAAGAACTTTCCGTTTCGAAAAATGGACAGCGACTTCGACATTGGACTCGCGGATGATGTCGAGGACGCGGAATATCTCGATAAACTTGCTGATGCACTTGAAAAAATTTCTCATCGATTTTCACCCGATATCGTATTTTATGTTTCCGGCGCCGACCCCTTTGCCGGTGACTCGCTGGGGAGATTACAGCTTTCCAAGACCGGGCTTCGACAACGCGACGAAATGGTCTTGCGATCGTTCAGGGAAGAAAACATTCCCGTAGCTGTGTCGATGGCGGGAGGATACGCCAAAAACGTTGAAGACATCGTCGACATTCACTTCTCAACCGTTCAAACCGCAATACGATTTTCCAGAAAATAATTGGATTGGAGATGGATCGGACCGTCGACCTAGTGATTTGAATTTAAGAAGACCGATCGCAAATTCTTTTTCGCGTAGATAGGATTCCTGCACAAACGTTTCTTTCAAACAATTGCTTGAACCCGTAAAATACTCGATCTCAAACTTGAGCAAGTGGTTACAACTTGCTCGCAAACTCTCACACCATTCAAATTTGGACTCGATAGTGCTTCGATCACATACTTGCGGCGAACTGAACAAATCAAATGCGGACGAAACCGTAACTCTTTGTGGCTGGACGGACCGAATTCGGGACCTTGGCGGAGCAAATTTCATCGACCTACGTGATCGATATGGCATTACTCAAATTGTGTTCGCCCCCGAAGCGGGCGAAGCGTTGCTCAAATCCGCCCAAAAGCTTCGTAGCGAAGACGTCATCAAGGTGATTGGTACGGTGCAACCCCGACCGCTTGGTCAGGAGAACCCAAAGCTTCCGACAGGTGAAATCGAAATACGCGTCACCGAATTAGAGGTCCTTTCGAAGAGTGAAGTCCCTCCGTTTACGCCGAATCAGCATGAACTTCCCAATGAAGATCTTCGCTTGAAACACCGTTATATAGACCTGCGACGGCGGGACATGATGAACACCCTGATGCTTCGCAGCAAAATCATCAAGTCGATGCGTGATTACTTTGACACGCACAATTTCATTGACGTCGAAACTCCGATTCTTGGCCGCAGTACGCCAGAAGGAGCTCGCGATTATTTGGTTCCAAGTCGAGTTCACAACGGCAGTTTCTATGCACTTCCGCAGTCACCGCAGATTTACAAACAGATCATGATGATCGCAGGCTATGACCGCTACATCCAGGTCGCCAGATGCTTTCGAGATGAAGACCTTCGCGCTGATCGTCAACCGGAATTTACGCAGCTCGATGTTGAGATGTCATTCATCGAAACCGAAGACATCCTGTCCCTGATCGATGGCTTGATGGCAGAGTTGGCGAAGGAAATATTAGACCTCGATATTTCACTGCCGCTTCCGAGAATGACTTACGACGAGGCGATGAAACGATTCGGACATGATGCACCGGATCTTCGTTTTGGAATGGAAATCGTCGATGTCACAGAATTGGCAAAATCGTGCGATTTTAAGGTGTTTAGCGAGCCTGCCAATTCAGGAAAATTCGTTCGTGGTGTAAACGCTCCTGGTGCGGCTGCAAATTATTCACGGCGAAAGATTGACGAGCTCACGGAATTTGTAAAAGGCAATTTTGGCGCGAAAGGTATCGTGTGGTTCAAGGTTGATGAAGAAGGAATTCTAACCGCTCCGAGTGCAAAGAACTTTTCTGCTGAACAGCTTGTGCAGATTGGCGAAGCGATGGACGCCAAACCGGGTGATTTGCTGCTGTTCCTTTGCGACGATTGGAATGTAACCTGTCGTGGATTGTATGGGTTACGGAAACGTTTTGGAGCGGAGTTGAAACTTTATGATCCAAATGCAATGCATTTTTCCTGGATCGTTGAATTCCCCATGTTCGACCGAGATGAAGAAGGGGACCGCTGGAATGCGATGCACCATCCGTTCACCGCACCTCGTCAAGAGGATTTGGCTACACTGGAATCTGATCCCAGTGGAGCTCGGGCTCAAGCCTACGATCTCGTTATCAATGGCTTTGAAGCAGGAGGCGGCACGATCCGAATTCATGATGGTGAAGTTCAGTCGAAAGTCTTTTCGCTGCTTGGGATGACCAAAGAAACTGCAAGAGATCGTTTTGGATTCTTGTTGGATGCATTGAGCTACGGTGCGCCGCCACATGGCGGAATTGCCCTGGGCATCGACCGAGTCGTAATGCTATTCGCAAAGTTATCAAACATTCGCGATTGCATTGCATTTCCGAAAACGCAAAAAGCGACCGATATGATGACCGAGGCCCCCGGTGACGTAGACGAAGCCCAATTGGCTGAACTGGGAATTACGATTGTCAAACCGGAGACTGAAGAAGTCTAACGAAGGTATCACGCAGGTCCGAGATCATTTCCGCACGGAAGATTTCTTCACTTTAAACGGAAGATTTCTTCACTTTAAATTGTGCAATCAGTCCTTCAAAGCGACGATAAACGACGTTTGGATTCTGCAACTTTCAAATCGCAATGACGCACCCAAACCGTTTCGATTATTCGGACAGTCGCTGTCGGTGAAGCGGACTGGGTTCGTGTTCGCGGGCTTCATCGCGTCGTTCCGAATCGGTCATTCGCAGTTGACTCGCAATTTTGATCCGTTCACGTATGTAATCGACGGCACCGAAAAAGATCACGCATGCGCCAGTGGCTAAAAGAAAGTTCTTGACGAACTGACCCGCCAACGAAAGCGAATCCCGGAAATTTTCTCCGAAAATGCCCAATACGATTTCGGGTTGATAAAGGACCATTGAGAATCCAATGGCAACAAAGGCGATCAATCCCAGGAATGAAATCGCTGCTTTGGCAAACGAATCAACCGAAAGAATTCTCGTCAGTGCGGCAATCGGTGAGATCCGATTGAAATCAGGTGTTGTTTTCTGCGGTGTGAACTTCAGCGGAAACTGGATGTGCCAAAAAACGACCGCCAAGACGACCATCCCCACGAACAGAAACAGGATCGGTGTCAGAGTATCGGCCACCCGTCTGGTCAAATCACTGGAATGAATCGCGGTGGTGCGAATTTGAACCGAAGAAAACGTCTCCTTGATATTTGTTTCGAAAATGCTCTGTGCCGTGCCGACAAACATTAAAATTGAACCGATCGTGACGCATACAATCAACGACCGGACCAATTCGCCGCTGCGTGCAACGATTCCGTCGTCTCGTGCCTGAATCAAACGGATAGGTGAGGGTTCATGAATTCGATCTGAATCAGACACTGCGATTATTTCCCCTGTTGCCGGGCAAGTACCTCAATGACCGTTTCAATTTGAGACGTCGTTCCATCGAACATCTGATTGAAAAACAAAATCATCATCGCGGGTAAAATCAAATAGGCCAAAACCTGATTGAAGCCAAAACTAAACGCCACGGTTTGACCTGCGCCCAGAATTTTTGATGAAAAACCTGCGACAAAAAAACCGATGAGACCAACCACGACTATTGGCAACGAAAACCGAATCGTGAATTGAAGACAAGTCGTTAATAGCTGATTGACCAAGTCAAAAAGTGATTGTGAGAAGTGCATCTGGCCGACTGGAAATCTCTGGAATGATTGCAAAAGTCCTTCGACCGCCAGTCGATGCCCACCAATCGAAAACCAAAACATGATTCCAACGACGAAAAAAAGTTTGCGGTAGTCCGAGCTTTCGTCAGGTGAAAGCCCTTGTTGCAACGAGCCGATTTGCAAACCCAAAAACTGGGAGACGATTTGTCCGGCGGAATGGAGCGCAAGGACGACACAACTTGCGCCGATCCCAAGCGCCAGCCCGATGCTGACTTCACCAATAGCCAGTGAAAAGAAATCGCTTGCGTTTTCAATCGATTGGTCAACCACACTCGCCGAATCGATGATCAATGGCGCCGTTGTCAAGCAAATGACGCCGGCGATCAAAACCCGGTAAAACACCAGGTAACTTCCAGCTGCAAATTTTGGCAACGTCAAGCAAAGCGACAGCGTTCTAATGAACGCAAGAAGCATCTGTCCGGCTTGTTCGGTTGAAAATTCGGCAAGGAACATTGGTTGAAGGGATCGAATGACGCGGCATTGCTTAGTGAAATGCAACCGAGTATCAGGTTGATTCGGACGAAATGACGATGTTCTGGAATAGGTCCCGAGAGTACTCAGACATCATCTGCAAAAACCAGGGCATACCAATCACAAGTAATATCAATAGAAGGATCAGTTTGGGTACGAACGAAACAGTGGCGTCTTGAACTTGTGTGACCGCCTGAAAAAAACCGATACCGGTACTGATCAAAAGGCCAACCAAAAGGAACGGCAACGACATCAGGATCATTTGGATGATGGCGGTGACAACAATGTCAATCATGGTGCTCGTATGGAAAAAGCGGAAGGGAATAAACGATGTGTGATGAATCGATGTGCGGGATCAAAACCTAGGTGACCGGCGCAAAACTATTAAGCAGCACTCCGACGACCAAATTCCAGCCGTCCACCATCACAAACAAAATCAATTTCAATGGCAGGCTTGCAACGGTTGGCGGTAGCATGATTAAACCCATGGTGTTTGAAAAACTTGCAACGACGATATCAAGAATCAAAAACGGCAAAAAGATCTGAGCGCCAATCAAAAATGCGACTTTTAATTCGCTGATCATAAATGCCGGCATCATTACTTTCAGTGGAATCTCATTGAAGGATTCCGGCTGAGAGGATTTTTCGTCTTCCGGCAAATAATCATAAAAGAGCCAAAAATCGTCATCGTTTTCGGCCGCCTTAATTTGCCGCCACATGAACTTCTTGACAGGTGTTACCCCCTCATGCCATGCCTCCTCCCAAGTCATTTCGCTTCCTTCGGCCGAGTAAGGATCGATGGCGTTTTCTTTGACTTGCTTCCAAGTTGGGGTCATGATTAAAAAGGTCATCAGGATCGCTAATGCGGTTGTCACCTGCGTAGGAGGCAACTGCTGCAAACCGATCGCCTGTCGGAGTATTCCAAGTACGACCACAATTCGAATAAAGCAGGTTGTCATCAGAAGGATTGCCGGGACCAAACTAATCGAAGCAAATGAAATGATCATTTGGATCGTCGATGGCAAATTTTTACGGTCGGTTAACTGCTTGAAATCCCAAACAGTATCCCCCGGAGTATCTTCGGTTGAGCCCGTTTCTAACGAGTTATCTTTCGCTGTCTGGGTAGCGAGCTCAGAATTCAAATTGCCCGAATCATTTTCTGATTGGGGTTGATCAGCAGGTACATCGTTTTGTTTTTCGGTGGGAGCATTCCCAATGGATAACGGCTTGGATTCAGCGTTCTTGGAGCGGTTGGGTACTTCGACAGGAGTCAATTGCTTGGGCAAGTTCCGTTGCGGACGGGAAAGCGTTTCTTGGAAACCGGGTGTGGGTCGTTGGCGAAAATCCTTGTCCTCAATTTTTGCAATTCCATATGCCGACCCATGCGATCTTGAGCTTCCTGGGGCATCGGTGTTTTTTCGCGAGACCGTATCAGTGTTGTCCCGCGAAATCTGCCCAGACGATTCCGTCGAGAGCATCCATGTCACCAAAATGCAAATGGCGATGTGCAGAAGGAAATGCCTCGCTGCTCCGAGTTGCGGTAACTGATTATTTTTATCGCCCATTTTTATCGCCCATTTTTATCGCTCATTTTTATCGCTCATTCTTATCGCCGTTTTGTGTTGATCATGTTGAGCATTTGCTGGACTTCCAACGGATCAGTCATTTCAGAAATCGGCTTTAGTCCATTGCTGGACGATTCCACCAAAACCAACTTTTGGCCAAAACGTACAAGTTGCAATGTTTGCTTACCGGAAAAAGGGACTCGTCCCAATACTTCAATGGCCTCTTTGGGGATCATCGATGAGTCCGATTTTTTTGACATCAAGATCATGACGATCAGGAAAACGCCAATCACGATTCCAAGTTTCAAACCAATATCCATCAATTGAGACTTCTGATTGTCCGGCCTTGATTTTTCGCTTGATGCATCAACGCTTGTTCGGGTAGGCAACGCAAGTTCATTGGAATTGCCGGTACCTCCATCCATGGATTCGGCTTCAGCATTATTCAATCTGGATTGCTCAGTGGCTTGCATTGTCGTCGCTCCAATGCGAATTGACTCGTCAAACGCCCCGGCGACCGTCGCTTGTAAAAAAACAAAAAAGCCGGTGAAAGCGAGCGAGGAAACGGAACGATTTGACCAATATCTCGAATTCATGACCCTGCTTTCTCGTTAGAAGAAATTTCTTGAATCCTTTCGAGGAATTCAGCGAGCACGTTTTCTTTTTCTTCTTTTGTGACTAGGCCAAGTTCTTTCGCAAGCTGATGGATCTCACGAGCAGTGCTCATATTCAACTTACGCAAGAATAAACGTGCTGAATCATCGTCAAGACTATCGATCAGAATCGCTGCCTTTCGAAATTCAACATTGGTTCCATTGAATATTTGTTGTTTCTGCATTAGACCTGATTGACTTTGACCAACTTTCGAAAGACTTGGATATTCTTTCGATGGTCGAGCTAATGGGTCTACGGTGGCGTGGCGTTGATCTCGCAATTTGCTCATACGACTCCGTCTCCTCGAACCAAATTCTGGAACGCTTGGACCGAAACATCGGGATCGTTTTTCACCGCCTCTTGAATTTCATCCACCAAGATTGATCCGGTTGTCGCTTGATTCCTGCTGACAAAATTACGCCCACTTTCCGAAAACTGATCCGATTGATTCCGGCCGACAGAACTCGCGGGAATTCGTTGTTTGAACAGAAAAAAAACCGCGGTGATGAAAACGGCCAGGATGGCGGTTGTTACGCCGACAAGGAGGTTCGTATGATCGACGGCCGGTTCGGTGATCGCCTCAACAATTTCTTTGGTTTCTTCAGGGGCGACGATCACCGAGACTAAATCGGGTGAAAAATCGACGCCTTGATTACGAATCCAGCCGGTTGTTTTTTTGGTAATTTCGTTTCGAATCGCCGTGACTGCTCGTGAAAACTGTTCCTCGGACGCGGCACGAAGGATCCCCATGTTTCGCTGTAAGTATCGTCTTACGACCTCGGAATTGATGGAAACTTCGATTCCAAAAAGTCGCTTGACTGTCACGATTTCCTGGTTGGGCGTGGATGGCGGCTTGGACAAACGGTCCAAGTCAGAATCGATTTTTGCGACGCCATTGACCGTCGCCTGAATTGCATCGGAGACAACGTCACGAGTATTCAGCTCGTTTTGAGACACCGAAACAGGACGAGCTTTTTTGGCCAGTTCCATATTCACAACAACCTGGGACTCGCCAAACTCCGCGACCAACTTCTGGACCTGACTCACATATTTTTTCCGAGTCGTTTCAAGGTCAAGTTGGTTGAGGACTAAATTCTTTTCCTGTTCCGTATCAATCGCTCCGTCAAAATACGGGTACGTATAAAAATCGACGACGACCGAGACATCTTTCTCTGCCATTCCGGCAAATGACTTGGCAACGACGCGTCGAACGGTCGAAGCGTCGGAACGTGAAATGACGTGCCCGTCAGCCGAAGTCAACGTTACCACTGCCGAGTGAATGAGCTCTCGTCTGAACGAATTATCTTTCACCTGATCATAAACAATCTCGACATTGGCAATCGCTGCAGATGCAAGGATGATATCTTGCAGCTTGGAAATTTTTTCTTGATTTGCGAGTCGTTGCTGCTCCGATGGCGGCATGAACACACGGGGAAGAAAACTACTACGCGACACTTGTGCTGAATCCAGTTTTTCAAAGTCCGAACTGTTCACGATCGAATAGCATTTCGCAATGTCTTTTTTTAGAACCGAGACTTTGCCGTTGTTGGTGATGACTCCGGTGACACCCTTCTCCACAAATTTCGCCAGCAAAAAGTCTATTTCGTTTTTCTTGAACTCACGACCATCATGAAGATACGCGCGCTTATCATCGTCATCCCGTCCACTAAAATTCTGTGTGACAAGGAACGCGATAGCTAGTGTGAGAACGATTCCGATCGCAATTGTGAAACGCATACGCCGAGCACCTACTTTTAAAATTGTTACGCGGCTTTACGAAGAGAACCCGACGCTGATGGCTTGGCAATGCGTTTCAATCTGCGAGAGATGCGAACTCCCTCAATCTTGGTTCGCAGCAGCTCCAAAGTCGTTTTGACGCATTTGGAATTGACGACATCCCAAATGAACTGATTCACAAGTGGCTTTGACTCTTTTGCGTTGAATACGCCTCGAATCGACGTGCTAAAGTCATAAACTTTGTCGACCACGTAGGACTCACGAAGCACGTCATCACTGGCGTAAAATGCCATTCTGGCGATTGCAAATTCCAATTCCCGAGCATTCCGCCAGGGCGAATTAATCAAATATTGCAATGCTTCATTTTCGATGTGAAGTTGCGGTTTTCCGAATAATCCCGCGACACGTGTGATCTCCGTACCATACTTAGCGATCACTTTCTCCGCACCGACATAATTCTCACCATGCTGCTTCAGATCCTCATGAACCTCAGCTGAAACTGCGTTGATTGCGTTTTCATAGGACTGAATCAATGTTGAGGGAACAAGCCAATTGAGGTCCGATTGGTTGACCAAAAGTTCAGGAACGAGAAACTCATTGACCGTTTGCTGTTTGATGTGACTCGGTTTTGAATTGACCTCATCGGCAATCAGTAGAAAATCCTGCCGGTTTGCTTCGCTGTTGCCGACAAAGGCAACAAGTCCCAGCTCAACGCCCGCTGACTTCCAACTCTCGAAGTCAATCCCACTCCAAAAACACGGAGCGCCAACCAATCCGACGCGCAGTGGTCGTGTCAAATTCTGACCTTGTTTTTTTGTTTTGCTGTATCGCATTCGAGGATCATCCATGACCGACTCCACGCTTGAATTTGGCGGAAAAATTGCGGCTCCGACCAAAAATGTCAAAATCTTTAGACAAAGCCCAGTTCTTTTACAAAAAAACTCAACTCGGTGTCAATCTCGTCTCGAGATGCGAATTGAAAAAATCGACTGGATAATGAAAAAGCCTCAATTTGAACACATGAATGCATGCAGTCATGGCATTGCTGGAGTTTCGCCAAATCAGGGAGCCAGCTATCGGTTCCGGAGGATCAATATGAGCTGGACGATCTCCACTCTTCAAGAATGCCCAGCGATTTGAAGCCCAGTCGCTGATAGAAACCAGATCGTTCAGGATCGCAAAAAAGACCGACATGCGATATTCCGTGAACACGACCAAACTCTATAGCCGCTTGAATCAACTTTGTGCCAATTCCCTGCTTGCGAAATTCTGGCTGAACACAAAAGTTGTAAATGTTGGCAGCCGAGAGGCTGGAAGGGGTAGTGCTTTGGTTTGTCGACTGACTTGCAACCCAGCTTGATGGGCTTGTGTCTATGATTCCCATATGAAGCGAAAGTGAGCCTACGATCTGATCGTCGATCGATGCCGTCAATTGTCGGACAAAAAAATTATGGAGCGGTTGACTTTTGCACACCGACAGGTTGATAGCATCTCCAATTTGAGAATCGATCTGCGGATCCCACTGAATCGTTACTTCAGGATGACACTGCTTTATCGTATCAAAGCAACCACGCGGAGAAGTCGAGGTACCAATAGAGATGTCTTGAACGGCTTTCGGGCCGACATATCTTTGATCCGTGGTTTCCAGTGCATAGGCATTCCAAACTTTTGACCTAATCAGGAAGCTCTTGGCAAATACTTTTCGACAGCTGAAACTCGCCTTTTGCGTGTATAAACGGCATTCAAATCGTTCGGTAAATAACCGCTCTTCAGTATGACAATTCAGGTTTATTTTCCCTGCAATTTCCAGCTGCGTCTCGAGGACCGACGCAGTCGTCGCCGAATCGACAAAAACAAGACTAGGGTTCAAAACAACTTGGGTGTCATGACTGTCGCGGCAGTCGCCCGGCCTCAAACCCGGGGGAGCTGAAGCAACGAAATCCAAACGATTCGACAAAAATTGAATGGTTGGACAACCATGATGCTCACACCAAGCTTTCAGATTCGATTGAAGCGTCGAAAACAACACAGCGGCAAACGATCCGGGCTAGTATATAGGTTGTTCGAAATATGCGATTTTTCGGAAGCCGGTTGTGAAACCGAAATATCCAGTCCATGAATCGAACATTTGTGCATCAATTCGCGGAAGGCCGTTTTCAAGATAAACCGCTTTTACGACTCCGCATCGTAGTTTAGAAGAACCAACAAGATGCAGATTGCAGAAAACCTGTTTCGGCACATTCGATGTTAGCAGAATGTGGTCGATAGCGTTATCGAGCAAGAGTGAACCAAATGCAGTCAGTTCACTAAGTTTTTAATGGACACTTGGTGCTCAGCGACGTACAAGTTTAATAGCGTAAAAAAATCCGTGAACACAATTGTAAATCAACATTTTCATTTTGTTTTTTTCGAGAATAAATCCGGCTATTTAACACCTCATTCCATTACGATGTGACGGTCGTTACGAAATTGGCGGTTAAATCGCTCTGCAAAGGGCGGATCTATCGTGATCAAACATCCTTAAAAATGCCCTTTTGGTCGATGTTCCACCTGTAGAAGGTGAGCTCCGACCAAAACGGAATTTATTTAACGATGAAACATCTTAATATCGGACAGGATTAAGGAAAAA
Organism: uncultured Pirellulaceae bacterium; assembly: GCA_905480545.1. Classification (GTDB taxonomy): domain Bacteria; phylum Planctomycetota; class Planctomycetia; order Pirellulales; family Pirellulaceae; genus JABAAE01. The sequence continues at coordinate 12,887 of CAJQQR010000279.1, read as the reverse complement.
CGGACGCCGTTAAGTGCCGGCGAAAAGTTCGATTGTTTCCTTGACTATGGTAGATTTTTGACAGATAATCAGTGGTTGTCGATAAATAGGTAATTACCTCGTCAAACTAATTAATAAGGAAGAAGCACGTACGGATGATCAAAACAGCGAAATTCATTCTGCCATTAGTAATTTTGTCACTTTCAATGAGCGGATGCGGTGGTGGTGGAAAACGACCATCGACAGTGAAAATTACAGGTGTTCTCAAAATTGGCGGAGCAGCAGCTGGGGAAGGGATTTCGGTGACATTGTCTCCAAAGTCGCCGGACAGCGGCCTTCAGTCAGCTAGTGCGACAACTGCAGCTGACGGCAAAATCACTTTTTTCACCGGGCAAACGGCAACCGATGGGGTAATGCCAGGAAAGTATGTTGTGGTTGTAGTCGATACGAGCAGCGATAGCGCTGATTACATGGATGCGGACAAAATGGAAGAAGGAACCGACGGACAATCAACCGGACCTAAGTCGTCTGGAAAAATACCGGAGCGATTTGGTAGCAACAAAACATCCGATTACGAGGTCACCATCGATAAGGCTGACTCGAATTTCGAAATCAACATTCCTGCAGAATAAAATTTTACAGTTTTGCACTCAGCAGATAAATAAGACGGTAATTAATACTTTTTAAGTCATTTTTGTTTCTTTATCCCTTGTTAGGAGTTCCCTTCATGACTGCACGCAGTTGTAAGGCGAAAGGTTTTACACTCGTAGAGCTTCTCGTCGTAATCGCGATCATAGGAATCTTGATCGCACTGCTACTTCCAGCGGTACAAGCCGCCCGTGAAGCAGCCCGTCGAACCCAATGTGTTAATAATCTAAAGCAGATTGGTTTGGCGTGTCAGAATTATCATGACACGCAAAAGAAATTTCCATGGAATAGTGGTGGAGGTAACAACTACGGTAACCTCGACACATCTCGTCCAATCCCTGGATATCCAGCGAACAAATGGAATTATTTTTCATGGTTAGTCATGGCGCTTCCTTACATGGAACAACAGCCGCTGTACGACCAAATTGAATTCAACGTTTTGGAAGGGCACGCCAACCAAGAGGACGTCAACAACGATGGCACTCGCAACGCTGACTTGAGCGTTCTTGGTCAGCCTAACTTCATCTGCCCATCATCGGGTCATGACTCGACCGCAATTCGCGGCCAAGTTTATGGTTATCGCTGGGGTGGCACGAACTGGGACAACGAGCCAAAGCTTCGTGAGCGTGGAATTACCGACTACGTTGGTAACATGGGTCACATTTGGGGCGGTTGGAAAGACTGTGGACGAGTTCCAGACTTTGTTGACTCAGCTCCATTGGACTGGCCAGACATGTTCAATCGTGGAACGGGTCTTGGTGGTGGAACTCCATGGGTAAATGGCGAATGGTACGGCGATTATCGTCGTATTAACGGCGTATTTAACTACTGGGGTTCGGTTAAAATGGGTGCGATCACCGATGGTACATCAAACACCGTTTTGGCTTTCGAAGACATGCACTGGGCTGGTTATCCTAACCCATCATTGCGTCGTCGCGACAAGCAAATCACTGACGACTCAGCTTGGATGTGCCCATTGGGTGCAATCAACACCATGCGTAACCCAATGAACGACAAGAACCCGGCTTGGGATCAATTCAACGATCGCCGATGTCATGAGTGGAGTTCGAATCACCCAGCGGGTGCAAATGCTGTCATGTGCGACGGTAGTGCAACTTTCTACAACGAAGTTATGACTCACTACAAGCGTTACACGATGTCAAGCCGAAACGATGGCTTGCCACCGGATGGCAGCATTCAGTAGTAAAAAGGTTTAAGACGCCCTCGTCTTAAAGATCAATTGAGATCGTCTTTGCGTAATACAAAGACGATCTTTTTTTTTGCGAATTTTTACGGATATCGGGCAACACAGTGAGCCAGAAGAACAAGCGAAAAGCTGTTCACAAGAACCGAAAAACGGACGACGTAGAGAAGCAACGTGAAGATATCGACCCGGAAGTAACCGAATGGGAAAAGTCCCGTCGCCGGATTTGGATTTACGTCAAGGTTTCCTCGGTCTTTGCGTTATTGATCCTTACGCTGTACGCGGGCAAATGGGTTTACGAATCAAATAAACTCACCACGCTTGAAGAAGAATGTCGGGTCGCAAAGAAAAAGGGTGATTGGATCACCCTTGAAATTAAAGCTCGCGAGTGGGCTTCATGGGATCCCGACAATTACATGCCATGGATGTATGCTGCCACCGCCGTCCAAGAGAACGGCGGCACCCCTACGGAATTAGCTGCCTACCTAAAACAACTCCCTGAGAATGCTCCGTTTTTAGCCTTCCAAGAACTGAGCGATATTCGATATCGTTCCGGCGAGGTCAAAGACGCGGCGAAAATTTTCGAGCAATTGGTAGAACGAGACCCGACATCAGTTGAAGCTCATCGTCGTTTAAATTTCTACTACGCGATGACTGTTCAGCGTGCAAAATTAATCAACGAGTCCATGCGTGCAATTGAATTGGGGGCGGCAACACCGGAGTCGTTTGTTTACCTGGTCGGCGCAGACTGGTTGACGTTTACCAACGGCTACGAAGTCGTTGCAAAATGGGCAGAAAAATACCCCAACGACAATGAAGATCTGCAGGTCGCCAGCGCCGTGCATTTAATAACAGCGGGTTACAGCGAAAGCATGACGGAAAATCCACGGATGAAAGAATTGCTTGCTAACCGCAAGGGCTTGCTGAAGAGTCTTACAAAAAAGTTTCCCGACAACATCGAACTCCTTGCCTTGCAGCTTTCGCAAGCTGCGTTTCTGGCTGACGATGAAACGGTGCGAGATTTACTTTCTGGTGTCAAAGCAAACGTCGATGATGACAGTCGTTTTTGGCGATTCAAAGGTTGGTACCATGCATTTCACGAGCAATGGGCTGAAGCCAAAGAAGCCTACACGACTTGCTTGGAATTAAATCCTTACGATTGGCTATGCATGCATGAGTTGAGCGGCGTCCTACGTCAATTGGAAGAAAAAGAAGAGCTGAAACGAATTCAAGCGATCTCATTCATTGGAAAGCAAATCCAGCGAGACGTGCTTCAAGCGCCACGAACGGACCAATTGCCGATCGAGGTCCTATTGAAAATTGAGAAATTTATTCGTGACTGCGGGCAAGCCGAAGTGGCAAGTAAGCTTTCCGACCTTATCAAAGAAATGCAAAGAAAACAGCGATGATCAATTTAGGAAGACGCGTTACGCTTCGATTTTTATTAGGCGTTTCATTAGCGTCCGTCACAATTACCTATAGTGGCTGTAACGGCAACGGTGACTCGGTTGAGACGAAGGCGAAGAAGCAGTCCGCATCCAAATCGGTGGCTGCAAAGCCAAAGAAGAAAGGGCCTGCGTTTAGTTTTAACGGCAAGAAGACGTCGGGTAGCGGTGATGCAAAGAAATCAAACTTTTCTCCAAAAGTAAAATTCAACGAGGTCGATCAGAAAACCGGCCTGAACTTCGTCTACCAGAATGGCGAAACTGGCTACTCGTTAATGGTCGAAACGACAGGAGGCGGAAGCGGATGGTTTGATTATGACTTAGACGGTGTTCAGGACGTTTACATGACTCAAGGTGGCGATCCGGAGGCACAACCTGGACCGACGCAACCCAATGACGAAATTTTTCGGCAATTGGACAGCGGCAAGTTTGTTGCGGTTGCCAATCTTACGAGCATCTCTGAACACGGCTACAGCCAAGGGGTTGCAACCGGTGATTTTGACGAAGACGGGTTCGACGACATCTACGTCACCAACGCCGGCGTCAATACATTTTGGAAAAACATGGGAGATGGCAGCTTTCAGGATGCAACCCAAAGTACGGGACTGGGCGATCTCGTACGCTGGAGTTCCTCCGCAGCATGGACTGACCTTGACCTCGACGGAGACCTCGATCTCTACGTTTGCAACTACGTACAGTACGACCGATTTGACCCCATCATTTGCACTGATGCAGACAACAATCCATCAATTTGCCATCCCAACCAGTCTCAGCCTTGGCCTGACGCCTTCTATCTTAACAATGGCGACGGCACGTTTCGTGACGAATCAAAAATGCGAGGCCTGTTTGCGGAAGGGAACAAAGCTCTGGCTGTAGCGATCGCGGACTATAACAGAGATGGCTTTCCCGACGTTTATGTGGCGAACGATACGCTCGCAAATTTTCTATATATCAACGATGGAAATTGCAATTTCAAGGAAGAAGCCGGCCTGACCGGTTGCGCGGTAGAGCGATGGGGATCAACACAAGCCAGTATGGGCTTGGGAATTTTCGATTATGACCGCAACGGATTCCTCGACATTTATTCGACGCATTACACAGAGGAATCCAATACGCTCTATGCCAACAAAGGGAAAATTGGTTTCGAGGACGTCACGGCGAAAGTTGATTTGCACACGGCAACCAAACCTTGGCTTGGATTTGGAACGATCATGGGTGACTTCGACTGCGACTCGTTGGCCGATATTTTTATCGCTCAAGGACATGTGAATAACTCCCCCAGCTTCAAAGGCAAATTAAAAATGGAGCCAGCCATTTTTTGTTTTGACGGCAAAAGCTTCCGCGACGCTCGAAAAACAGCTGGTGACTATTTCAAGAAGACGTTTCTCGGACGCGGTGTTTCTTCGTGTGATTACGATAACGATGGCGACTTGGATTTGTTGGTTTCCAATCAAAATGATCGCGCAAATTTGCTACAAAATGATTCCCCGCGCGGAAGCTACTTAAAAATGCAATTCATCGGGATCGAATCAAACCGAGCCGGACGTGGCGTTCAAGTTTCGGTCACAACCGATGATCCGAAGAAGCCCTTCTTTCAAGAGTTGGTCGCTGGATCCAGCTACGTATCGTCGAACCAGCAAATTCTGGTTTTTGGATTGGGAGAATTCACCGGAAAATGTGTTGTCAGTGTTCGTTGGCCCAACGGTAAAACCCAATTGATATCCGATGTTGATGTGAATCAATCGATGATTATCGTTGAAGGAACCTAATCATTAAATGCTGTTAAAATTCAGAATTAAGTTTTAACCGGTTAGGGCACTCGTGCTTCATTTATTCTCAATGCGAAACGCGTCTGAGGGAATTTTTCGCTCCGGTGATTGATGCATAGCGACACGCGCTGGATGAGTTGCCCATCAATCCCCTAAAATGAAAATGGGTTAAACTCAAATCGGCCCATTCGGTCTTGGCAAAAAACTCTCTCTTGGAATCTAACAGGTATTTACACCATGACTTTTTTACTGCGTGTATCCTTGGCATTAGCCCTTGTGCCATCGTTTTGCCTAGGCAATGACCGCCAAGACCTGCCAATTTCGTCTACAGTCAATCTCAAACGTCCCAACATTCTCGTCATTTTAACTGACGATCAAGCACCGTTTTCTCTGGGTGCTTATGGAAACACCCAATCAACGACGCCCAACATCGATCGATTAGCAAAAATGGGAATGCGATTTGACGCTGCCTATCAAATGGGTGCGTTTCAGGGTGCGGTCTGCACCGCATCTCGGCACATGATTATGTCGGGAAGAACAGTCTGGCACATTCCGGGTGCTCGTTCACGCCAAAGTGTGATCGACCAAATGGCGGCAGGAAATTCTGCAGCCGCAAACATTCGGAAAGCAGCAAACCCAAACATCCCAAGGGGGTTGGAAAAAAATACGATTGGAGCCGTATTCAATCGGGCAGGTTACGACACGATGCGTACGTGCAAACGAGGGAATAGTTATCCTGCCGCCAACAAGCAATTCACCATTGTGAAAGAGGCGTCCTGCCGCGGTGGAGAGAAGGAAAATGAAAGCGATTGGCATGGCGACCAAGTCCTTGCATTTTTGTCGGAGCGTGAGAAGCAAGCAAAGGACGGCTTTTCGGCCAGCAAGCCATTTATGATTTACTTTGGGCTTTCACACCCGCATGATCCCAGAAATGCTGATCCAGAAATTCTCGCAAAATACGGCGCTGTCAATCAACTTACCGAAACGTCCAAATTGAATGCTCAGCTGCCCAAATTGCCTGTTAACTACTTGCCAAAGCATCCGTTTCATCATGGGCATCCGGATTTACGCGATGAAGTTGCGGTTCAAGGAGTGCGAAATAAACGCGACGAACTGACCATTCGCAACGAAAAGGGGCGTGAGTATGCCTGCATTGAAAGTATTGACGTGCAGATCGGACGAGTCATGAGCAAACTTGAGTCGAGCGGAGAACTAGACAACACTTACATCATCTTTACTTCAGATCATGGAATTGCGATCGGCCGACATGGCTTGATGGGCAAACAGAATCTTTATGAACATAGCTGGCGAGTCCCGTATATTGTTGCCGGTCCGGGAATCGCTGCAAATTCAACGTCTACCGGCAATATCTACTTGCTCGATACACTGGCGACGATTTGCGATCTCGCAGGTATTGAAATCCCAACTACAAATGAAGGCATTTCATTTAAACCAGTTTTAAAAGGAAAGAAAGATAGAATTCGTGACGTGCTTTATGGTTGCTACTGCGGTGGAACCAAGCCGGGAATGCGATCCATTCGAAAAGGTGACTGGAAGTTGATTCGGTACGAAACACTCGATGGAAAAATAAAAGAAACGCAGCTGTTTAATCTTCGCGAAAACCCCAACGAATTACTGATTGAACATCACGCGATTGAACTGGTTCGGTTAATCGGCAACCAGCCGACCGCTATGCAACGCAACCTAGCCGATGACCAAACGTTCGCTGAGAAGCGTAAAGAAATGGAAGCTCTTTTACGAACTGAGATGGAGATTCTTGATGATCCCTACCGATTTGACGAAGGCTACATCAATCGCCCGCTCAAACAAAAGCGAAAAAACAGACCGAGAAATAAAAGTGCAAAATCAGATTCTAAATAGTATGGATTTTGAATTGGAACGTGCACCCCAAAACTACTTTCTGTCAATCAAATTGGCAAACTCCTCGCATCTTACATTGACGGCCACCTTAATTCGTACTGATCATATCCTATCGAACCAAATTTAAAACGATGCTTCTCCCAGCCAATTTATTCACTGCCAATTTATTCACTGCCAATTTATTCACTGCCAATTTATTCACTGCCAATTTACTCACTGCCAATTTACTCACTGCCAATTTACTCACTGCCAATCTACTCATTGCCTGTATGTTCATTGGCAGTGGTCAGCTCTATGCTCAGGACGTCAACTCCAAAACCAAACAGGACGAAAGGAACAGTGTCGACGACTATTCAGCAGAAACACTTAACGCATTGGGGATCACACGAAAAATCGGACTATTCCAACCATTAACTGAGCCTCCCTGTTCCTACTGTGTTGACCAAAATGCAAAGGGATTCATCAAGCAGGATGACATGGTATTAGCATGGATCCGAGGCGTCCATAATGGCGGTGCGTTTTCGATTCGCCACTTCATTTCCAAGTATCGGGTGATCAACGACACGTATGGTTTATTTTTTTATGATCCCGATGGCGGATACGTATCGGCCTTCAAGAAGGATTATGGCTATAAGTTCTACGGTTGGCGTGGGGGCGTGATGGTCGCCCAAAGTCGCGACGGAACATTATGGTCAGCCCTGTCGGGAAGGGCAATTCTCGGCCCGCAAAAGGGAACGAAATTGAAACGTGTCCCCAGCATGACGACGCTTTGGTCACACTGGTTAATGCTTCATCCGGAGTCCACGGCTTATGATTTGTTTGATGGTAAGCGATACGAGGCGATCGAATTTCCCACGCAGAAATCGAAAGACTCGATGGCGACGATTGGAAAAGTTGATTCGAGGTTGGGCCGATTCTCAAAAGTGATCGGTGTCGAATCAAATGACGAACAACTCGCGTTTGTGCTGGACGATTTAGAACCGCGAGCCGTAAAAAACTCGCGTCTGGATGGAAAACCAATCGTGATGTTTTGGTACGGCAAAACCAACACGGCCGTTGTCTTCGATTCAATGGTCGATGGGAAGCAACTGAACTTCTTTGCCGACGGAATCTCCCCGGCAACGGCCCCCTTCAAAGACAAAGAAACCGGCACGCGATGGACGCTTGCCGGGCGCGCCGTTGATGGACCGCTTCGTGGCAAAGAGCTAACGTGGCATGATTCAATTCAATGCAATTGGTATGCTTGGAGCTTCGAGTATCCGAAGACAAAAATTTACAATTCCGGGAAATAGGTAGTGAAAATGGTCGCAACAAGTCTTCTATGCAACCTGCGTGTGCATCATATTCTCACTGTTGTTTTAGGGTTTCAGCTTGCTGTTTGTGGGCAGGATCAAGCGAAAATGAAGCCCCCCTCGTTGCGTCCTGACCTTTCCAAACAAGAACATGCTGTCGTACTTTCCGCTGATCAGGTGACTGATGATGCCACCAAAACGTGGCGAGAAAAGGGTTTTCAAATTGTGCTGCTGGTGACCGAACTGGACAAACAAACGAAGGCAGCTGCGGAAAGCATTTTATTACGATTTGGTACTGTCGAATATTTTTTTGAAATTGGTCGCAATCCGAAGTTAGCCGCACAGCACCCTGACTGGATGGCAAGTGTCCAAGGTCATGATGAATGGCGGCGGCTCTTCCCCAAGACTCCGAGGCCTAAGAAAAACGAAGTCGTAAAAGTTTACCCTTGGGTTCCTGTTTTTTACCAAGAAGCGTTTGACGCGAATTTGGATCGCATCAAAAACTCTTTAGCGGCTCTTCCTCAACCAGGTCGATTATGGTTAAACGATGTTCAAGGTGCTCCGACTGCATGTGGATGCGGTCATCCGCTATGTCGTTGGACCGCCGATTATGGCCCACTGAAAACGGCGACGACTCTTGGCGACTCAGCGCCAGCAAAATTCGTAAAACGGGTTCAACAATTAGCGCCCAAATCGCGCGTGATTCCAATCCTGACAAGTGAATGCGAAAAAGAGGACAAGGACTCGCATTGCGGCGGTGTAGGTTGTTTCGAAGGAATTTGTTGGAAAGCATTCACCAAACAATTGGATTTGGTTGCTTTGCAGACTCAAGAGATCGGAGTCGCCTGCTTCTACAAGGAATTTGGCCGAGACCTTAAACGGTATGGCGGAACTGCAAAATGGATTGAATTTGCCTTGAAGTCATTTGAACTGATGCCCCAAAAGCGGAACGGTAAAGGAGTAAGCACAAAACGATTGATTGCTGTCTTACAGGGCTGGGACGTTACCGAAGAGGAACTGACAAAGCAAATCGAGATTGCAACGGCGCTGAGTCCTGCCGGTATCCTGGTTTTCAAACCGAAACTTGAGCAAAGCTGGCAACCCAAGATTGTTCCGTTTTCGAAGAAGTAACAATCGGGCAATGTTTGCTTCGCGCATACGATCTCGTCAAGCTGTTACGACAACTCTGATATCACTTTGCCTTCAGAAATAAAATTCGGACGACCGTTTCCGTCCGGATAAGTCAATTGGGTGCTATCGTAGCCGAGCAGGTCATAAATCGAGGCGTGCACATCCGCCGGCGTCAGAGGGCGAGATTTCGCATACGCTGCCTGACTATCCGACTCACCGATCGCTTGACCACCTTTGACACCACCGCCAGCCATGACCCATGAATTACATGGCGGCCAGTGATCGCGTCCAACGTCCTTATTGATCTTTGGCGTTCTGCCAAAATCGCTCATCCAAATGACGATCGTTTCGTCTAACAAACCACGATCATCCAGGTCTTCCAACAGTGCAGAATAGGCCTGCTCCATCGGTGGAACCAGTCGATTTTTCATGGAAGCAAAATTATCTTTGTGCGTATCCCAGGTGATGCTGGGTCCGTTGACCGTGGAGATAAATGGCACGCCAGCTTCGACCAATCGCCGAGCTAGTAAATGCGATTGTCCCCATTCATGCCGCCCATATCGATCGCGGATCTTTTGCGACTCCTGTGATAAATCGAATGCCTCCTGCGCTTTGTTTGATGAGATCATCGACATTGCTCGTCGATTGTTCACATTCATATCGATGATCGACGGATCAGTTAAGGATGCCCCGATTTGATCAAATTTTGTCAACAAAGAATCACGCGACTGAATTCGTTCATTAGACAATCCCGTTGTCAAACCGAGATTCGCGACTTTGAAATTTTTGTCATTCGGATTCGCGTTGACCACAAAAGGGTCATACTTAGGTCCGAAGCAAGCGCCAAACTGCCCCGGGGTGATGTACTTGAAACTGTCGCAATGCGGTTTGGGAGTAATCACATAGGCAGGAAGGTCACCGGAATAGCCATGATTCATCGACAACCAGTTGATCATAGTTCCAAAACTTGGAACATCAGTACGGCTTGGGTTGATCAATGTGCTATCGATCGGATAGGGTTTGCCGGTAATCGCGCAGTACATTCCAGAGTTGTGGTTTCCCTGGGTTACCTTGATGGTTCTCAAGATCGCAAGCTTATCAACATGCTTCGTAAGGCTCGGCATTAATTCTGAGATTTTGATCCCTGCTACGTTTGTCGATACGGGTCGAAACTCTCCTCTGACGTCCGAACCAGCATTGGGTTTCATATCCCAAAGATCAAGATGACTTGGCCCACCGCAGTTGAAAATCATGATCACTGATTTTGCTTTGCTGGGTTTGCGTTTGACGGGTGCTCGATTCGCATTGTTCGCCGCAAAAACCGATTGCGAGAGGTTACTCATCATCGCAGTCATGGTTCCGAGGCTTGCTGCCTTTAGGAAAGACCGGCGACGTTTTGTATGCGGCCCCGACGTGACTGGGCTTAGACTGGATGAGAGTGTTTTCGGCGACATGGGCGGGATTGTGCGTGATTGAGTAGGAAAAACAACCTTCGACGCATTGAATCTTTGACTCTCAAAATATAACCGGAATCAATCGACGTTGAAACTTTGTTTCGCTATTAGCTTAACTTTGTTTCGCTATGAGATTATCGAAAAGGTCGAGGCAACTTAGCTGAAGCCGGGCACAACCGGTAATGCCCCCAACGATTTTTCGATTTCCAGCCTCTCAGTTCGTGTGATTCACCTTCGCCAAAAAAACGGCTGATGTTCCAATTTGCATCTTGCCAATCAGTTCAAGATTGCGAACTTCAGAACAGTTTGCCAGCCAGATTAACGATGGAACCATTTCGATCAGTTGCTTGCTGTTTCGGCAAGTTATTCATTTTCGGCGGTGGCGGAGTCTTCGTTGTCAATTTTCCCCGTTTCAACCAACTGCTTCAAACGCTTGAGGTCGGACTTGATCTGTTTCTCAATTGCCCCTTTCATAAAGGGAGCAAAAACCCGCGTTAACCCGGAAAACTTGACTCTGTACGTTTGTGCAACTTCAGTGACATCGCCATCTTCTTTTCGTTCAAAGTTCGGAGTGAGCAAGAAGCGATTCTTGGAATCAAACGACTCGGAAATCATTTCCAGTTCGACCTCACGATTTTTTTGATACTTTGTCACTTCGTCGTCTACAACGATGGTGGTTCCATCGATTTCAATCGTCACTCTCGCCTTGGCTCCCACACGCCCGTCTTTGACAGTACCGACGTCTTCTATTTTCGTGACACCAGTCACCCATTTGATTACCAAGTCTGGATCGGTCAAAGTCTGAAAAACGTCCTGACTCGAAGCTTTGATTTTTTGCGTCGCGACGAATTCCATTTCCGTTCCCCCCATCGCCCAAAGCGCGATCACTCCCCCCAGCAGAAGAACAATTCCCAGGGTGAAAAGCATCACAAGCGTACGAAACCACGAACCCGATTTTTTTGACGACTGTTGTTCAGCGACCAAGTTCGGGTTGGTTTCGGAGTCGTTTTGAGAGTCGGACATCGTGGCCTTGAAGGAATGTTCGTGCAAGAACGGTGGTTCAACGAAATCGACCATCGCTCGAAATCGAACATCGCTCGAAATTGCCGTGCCGGATTTCGAAAAAGACCATTTGAAAACTCGACAAGGATTTCCATCTCGAGCAATGGCCTGACTAGACCGGCTTCTATCAAAAATCAAACTTCATTGGCTATGATAACCGAAATTACCCGATCATTCCTTTTAAATCAGAGAGCAATTTAACAGCACCACCGATTTCTTCTTTTTGGCGTTGGGGATCCTGTGGAATTTCACGTTCGATAGTGAGCGGTCCTTCATAACCGAGTTCATTTAGGGTTCGCAGGTATGTTTCCATTCCCACGTCTCCTTTTCCTAGTGCGACTTCACAGCCCCATTCTTCACCCGGCTTGTCTGCCCACGTTCCATCCTTGCAGTGAATGCTTTTCACGTAACTGCCAATCTTCTTTAACGCCTCGATGGGTTCACCGGTTCCGTAAAGGATCATGTTGGCAGGATCAAAGTTGACGAAAAGATTGTCGCGCTCAACATCTTTTAGAAACTGAAGTAGTCCGTCTGCGGTCTCTTGGCCTGTTTCCAAATGTAGAGACTGACCATTTGCATTGCAATGATCACAAACGTCTTGCGTAATCGCAAGAATTTCTTTGTAAAGATCGCATTGAGTGTCATGTGGAACGAACCCAAGGTGCAACGCCACAACATTACATTTCAACAGCTTCGCAAAGTCCGAAATCTCTTTCATCTCAATCGTTCGTTCCGCACGCGTCTCCGGTGGAACAAGTCCGACGGTTTTCTCGACGGTCGGAATATCGGCGTAGCTTTCACCTTCAAATCCGCCAAAAACTGCCGTTAGAGTGATCCCAAAGTCGGAAAGCTTATTGAGAAATGCCTCCGCGTTTTCAGGCGTCCGAGTTTCCTTTGCAGGTGCATGCAGCTGAATCGTTGGAATACCAAGCTCTTTGGCGACTTCAAGTTTGACACCAAGTCCGGCATCGATGCTGGCAAATACGCCGATGGGCCATTTTTCCATTTCGGATTCTCCCTAA